>JBKDKA010000175.1:0-8724 GCA_046345315.1 Planctomyces sp. | reverse complement strand
CTCCAGGGTCTGTAACACCGCCGCCAGATCTTTCCCGGAATTCAACATCATCTCGGCATCGCGAAGCTTCGACACGATCTGCTCCGGACTATGACGTTTACGTCTCTTGCTCATTCAAAAGTCCTCTCGCCTCAACATAAGGCCCTAAACTCTCGTACCACATGGACCAGCTTTTGGGGAGCAGACCAGTGGGGAGCCAGTCCCGGTTTTGAAGCCACCTTGATACAATTCATGGATGCTCGTACCGTTTTGGTCATCCAGTCGGCTCACGGGATTCGATCTTCACCTGTGGTTTGGTGTCCACGTTGTCAAGAGTTCTGCGGTATCTGAACGCGATGAGCCATTTCGTTTCATTCGCCAGGTATCAGCAGTATAGAGTTCAACGGATCCATCCCATGCGGGGACCAGCAGTCGTGTTCCATCTGCGGTAAACGCCACACCGCAGGCGTAGTCGTGGGGCGGCAGATTGAGTATCTCGATGCCGGTCATCGGATCCCAGAACCGGATCTTGTCGTTTCGACTGCACGACACCAGACGTTCTCCGTTTGGCGTCACAGAGAGCCCATTCACCAGCTGATTGTGGCCTCGAAGAGTTCGACTAACCTTCCCGGTTTCAGTATCCCAGACAATGATCTCCCCAGGTGTCTGCTGGGTCAGGCTCGTCAGATTGCCAGTGCCACCCGCGATCCAGCGTCCCTTCGGATCGACAGCCAGCGAAAGCACCGGCTCTGAAGCTCCCGTGAGTGTCCTGAGCAGCGTGCCGTCATCGGCATTCCAGATCCTGACAGTTCTGTCAGCACTGGCTGTGATAATCGTCCTGCCGTCATGGCTCCACGCCACAGAACTCAAAGCGGCAGTGTGACCTTTCAGCCGAAACCGCTCCTCCCGAGTTTCTGTATTCCACACGATTGCTTCTCCCGGGAGAAACGCCAGCGGGAGAGATCCGGACACGGAAACAAGGCTGTTCTGGCCGTGGGGTGCCCAGGCAATGGCTCGAACTGCCGAAGCATGTCCCGAGAGCACTGACGGTTGATCGTCGTTGTTCTTCCAGATTCGCACGAGTCCGTCTCCGCAACCGGCGGCGAGATGCTGACCGCACGGCGAGTACACCAGACTTCCGACACCACCCGATTCGAGATCGATCTTTCGCGTCACTTCCCGGGTGTTCAGGTCTCGCCAGAGAATCGTGCCACCGCGCGCTTCCTGAAAGAGGT
Organism: Planctomyces sp.; assembly: GCA_046345315.1. Taxonomy (GTDB): domain Bacteria; phylum Planctomycetota; class Planctomycetia; order Planctomycetales; family Planctomycetaceae; genus F1-80-MAGs062. The sequence continues at coordinate 7,510 of JBKDKA010000175.1, read as the reverse complement.
CTCCATCGCCAGTGACCAGCGTCGTGCCATCAGGAGACATTGTGGATGCGAAGACGCTTCGCTGATGGCCGCGATAAATACGTCCGTAATTCCTGTCCTGCAGATTCCATTTTCGGATCGACTGATCGTAAGACGCACTGAGGAGCATGTTCGCATCCGAAAACACCAGCCCCGAAACTCGATCGCTGTGCCCCTGCAATCTCTGAACCGGTTCGCCGTTGTTGACATCGAAGAGGTAAATCGATCCGCCTGTCAGGGAGGCAGCGGCAAGCAGGTTTCCATCGGGTGAAAAGGCAATCTCAACGACGTGCTCCCGATCACAGCTGAAGATGTTTCTGACGCTTCGTTCCGATGTGTTCCAGACTCGCACCTGCCCTGAACTTAATCCGGCCGCCAGCAGACGACCATCCTGACTGAACTCCAGGGAATCGACACCTTTCTCGATCAGCAGCATCGTTTTACCGGCCATTGTCACACGACGCGGCACAAAGCGATTCTTCGAGCCATCAGAGTCCGCAAACACCTCGAGTTCCGTCAGGATCTGTCCGCTCTTTCGGTCCAGAATGTAAGCGGAGCTGTCACCACCGGCCGCAGCCAGCTGCAAACCATCGGCAGAAATCGCGATCTGTCGACATCCGGCAGACGGAAGTGACATCTGCTCACGTGATTCGGCAGTACCATTAACGACACTGAAGTACTGAACCTGAGAGGGCGAGTTGCCCGCATCACTTCCGTAACTTACAGCAAGCACGCCGGTGGTTTCAGCGAATGCAAGGTCGTAGATCACGCTTCCCGGTGGTGCGTCCCACGAAAAAGTAGTTTCACCACCTTCATCCGAGTTTTGAATCACCAGTCGAGAACGGAGTGCCATGAATGGAAGAGTGGGCATCCGCAGCTCAGTGTAGACAAGTTGTTTTCCATGATTCAGGAAGCTCATTCGATGACGGCCGGCTGCTCCCGAAGCCAGACGATGTTTCTGTGTTCCGGTGTCGAGATGACGAACAATCAGCGTTCCATCAGCAAGGCAGACAGCGACGGAGCGACTTGCAGGGTCACACGCGATCGACTGAATTTCACCGTCTTCGTTGGTCCAGCCATGGTTGCTGCTTTCGCAGAGTTCATGGAGAAAGTGCCATTCCCAGTCTCGAAGTTCTTCCGGACACTGCTGCAGAGATTCCTGTGCCGTGACAGACTGAGCATCCTGCCATGCGGTTTCAGCATGACGTATACTTGCGAGGTACAGAGTGCGTTTCGCAGTTGACAGTGCTGCCCGAGTTTTTTCTTCCTCCGCCAGAGTTCTCTTCTGTTCTGCCTGAATCCTGCGAAGACTGATCTCAGACTCCGTGATGTTCTTCCACGAAAGCCCAGCTGACACTGTAAGCAGTATCCAGATCGTCAGTATCGTTGCTGCCCATCCCGGGTTACGACGCCCCCACCGATAGAGTCTTTCGACGGCAGAAGCCGGACGAGCGTGTATGCTCAGGCCGTGCTGAAATCGACGCAGGTCATCAGCGAGTTCTCCTGCGGATTGATATCGCCGTGCGGGATCCTTCTGAAGCGCCTTCAGGCAGATTGTATTGATGTCACGGGGCAGATCTGAATGCAGCTGAATTGGCGGCACGGGGTCAGAATTCAGGACCTGTCCGATGGTTTCAAGGACTGAAGATGCTCGAAACGGTGGCCGCCCCGTCAACAGCTCATAGAGAATCGCCCCAAGAGAATAGACATCAGACAATCTTGTGATGTCGACAGAACCACGAGCCTGTTCCGGAGACATATAGCTGGGGGTTCCGAGCACTGCATCTGATTTTGTCTGTCGGTCTTCCTCGAGCTGTCGAGCCAGCCCAAAATCCGAGATCTTGGGAATGGTGGACAGCCCGGAATGGATTTTGAACTCACCGTCACCTGACGTTCCTGGCTGAAGGACAACATTCCCCGGTTTCAGATCGCGATGAATGATGCCTCGATCATGAGCGTGCTGAACCGCACGCGAAAGAGTTTCACAAAGTGACGCTGCTGTGATTGCGGGAAGGGGGATTCCGGTCAGTTGATCATCGAGGCTGCCAGCGCTGCAGTATTCCATCGCGAAGTAAAGCCGACCATCGCACTGTCCCACATCATGAATCTGCACGATGTTTGGATGATTCAGTCGAGCGATTGAAGTGGCTTCGGTGATGAATCGATTCCGTCGTGACGTTTCGCTGCTGCTCCCGGGGAGCATCACTTTCAGAGCCACCTCGCGGCGAAGACTTGTGTGGAAGGCGAGATAGACGACTCCCATGCCTCCACGTCCCAGACACCGAATGATCTGATAGTCGGGGATCTCAGGAGTTTCTCCGATGCCTGAATCCGTCGAGTCTGCAAACGCATCTGCAAACCTCGCCTCCATGTTCTGAAAGTCACAGAGCTGACGCACAAACGTGGAAAGGTACTCCGGGCGGTTCTCGCAGATCTCTTCCGGTGTGACCTCCTGGCCTTCGTCACGGTACTCCTGCCATTGCACGATCAGTTGTTCGACGCTGTTGATCTCAGAATTCAGCTCGGAGCTTCCCGGGCGAACGGGCTGAGAATCTCGATCTGTTTCCCTGAATCCTGTTCCCAGTGTGGTTGCTTCGGCCATATTCCGTTTTTTCCTGCCTTTTTTCTACCACCCAGCTTACACCTGATGATTGTTGCTGCAGACGCGTGGCTTGCTGTGCATCCCGGGAAACGAGGCTTCGGAGCGTATTCTTTCGAGATTCTTTCCTTTTTCCGAATTTCCGCAGACTTTCTGCACCGACCGTGGGGGACTCAAGGGGCCAGTTGTTCTGGGAGCCCGGGCTGAAGCGAAGCGGCGGCCCGGGTCAATGCACGCAATCGATCATTGAGCGTCAACGGCCTGACCAAGCGCATTGTCAGAGATTCTCATACTCCCACTGCAAGGATTTGTTCACGAATCGGATCCATTCCAATCCGGCATGGCTCGCGTTTGGACCAACCACGCCGACTTACGACCTATGCTGATGGACGATTGACAGGGCGAACATCCACACTGGGGCAACTGGATTCCCGCCTTCGCGGGAATGACGACTCGTTAATCAAAAGCTGAAAAAGCACCAGGAGCGAGAGCATGACCATTGTCACGTGCCGCAGAGAACACTCTGAGAACGAGTACCAGTCACTTCATCAGATCTTAACCACAACCAGATAGACCCACATTTGTTCAGATCAGGAGCGACCTGTGTCGATTGGCGTGCTTTCCTGCGAGTAATGCTTGCCTCTCATTGAGTGTTCTGATACCTCAGCATGGTGCGAAACACCGTGATCCGCCGTCGAGACGCATGGAGGTACCTGCCTGGACAGCGCCATGTCCTGACTCATATGTTGTGACAACGATTATTGTCCGGGAGTTGCAACCGATGAAATAAAGTCAAGGTTGCCGTCAGGCCCGGAGAGGCTGTGAAGGATTTCGGAGCGGAACGGCGTAAGCCGTCCGGTGATTACAGTCGCCTGACGCACCGGTGGGCTCGCGCCCAGCCGCTGGAATAACAACTTTTCCATTGAAAGAAAGCTTTACAGCGTTACAGCGTTACACGCTGCGACTGAATCGCAGAAGCTCCAGCAGAACAAGGCTCTGTCCATCGAAGACTGTCTATTGAATGCCGACCGCAATTTCACGACGGTCATCGACTCGCTAACGCAAGATCTCACTGTTGATTTGAGGATTAATCTCCATGCAACAAAACCACTGGCTGAATTCACTCCGTCGGCAGTTCAACTCCCGCACCACTTCAAAGCAGAAGGCGCGGCGGGAGCGATCTTCAGTGCGACCCGATCGGCTTGCGGTTGAAATGCAGCTCGAAGTGCGAGCCATGCTGACACCTGTGACGCATTACCATGCCGACTTCAGCGATGCAGGTGGTGCGCCGAGTCTGGATGGATTCACGATCGAGAACAGCATTGGCGCTCCAGTCGATGGCCTTTGGCATCTCTCGACAGGGCGAGGCAATGATCCGGGGCATTCGAGCGACGACAGCATGTACTACGGCACGGGAGAAACGAGTACCGATGGAGGCACTTATGATGTCGGCCACACGGCGGGACGAATCACGTCGCCCACGATCAATAATATTCCGGCAGGGGCTGTGCTCTCGTTCAAGTACTTTCTGCAGACGGAGAACGTCAGCGGATTCGATGTGCCTTCAGTATTTATCTCCGCAAACGGCAATCCGTTCACTCTTCAGACGGTCAACCTGAACCCTGACTCTCAGGGCTTTCTGATTGCCTCTCTGGATCTCGGCGCTTTTGCTGGTCAGAACATTCAGGTGCGCTTTGAGTTTGATACGATCGATCCAACGGCGAATAACTTTGAAGGCTGGTATGTCGATGACGTGATGGTAACGACGGGAACCCGGAACATTCAGGGGGCGGTGTTCAATGACGTGAACGACAATGACCTTCTGGATGGAGACCAGGGCTTTCCAGACACGCGAGTCTTCATCGATGACAACGACAACGGTCTTTATGACACAGACTATTTTTCCGTCGATGGATTGAACGCAACGCCAGTGGCCATTCCGGACAACACCACGGTGACATCCACCATCACCATCAGCGGCACGCCGCTGGATCTGGTGCGAGACGTGAACGTGACACTGGATATCACTCATATATACAACTCGGACCTTGATGTCTTCCTGATTGCTCCCAATGGGACTCGAGTCGAATTGTTCACCGATGTTGGAGATGCCGCCGTAAACTTTACATCCACGACGCTGGACGATGAAGCGTCATCATTCATTACGTCGGGCACAGCACCCTATACGGGGACGTTTCGACCGGAAGGATCACTGGCGGTACTCGACGGGATCGCGATCGCTGGGACCTGGACTCTGGAGATCACGGACGATTCAGCGGCGGACATCGGCACACTGAATTCCTGGAGCCTTCAGCTGGGTGTGACGCGGGCGTTTCAGAATACCACAGTAAATCTTCCGATTCCCAATCCGGGGACCATCACCTCGCCGATCAACGTGAGCGGCACCACGGGATTCATTCAGGATATCGACGTCCAGCTCAATGTTTTGCATTTTGCAGTTCGAGACCTTGATATCTTCCTGATCGCTCCGAATGGTGTGCGTGTGGAGCTTGTAACTGACGCTGCACCCAATACCGGCAGCCACTTTTCCCAGACCATTTTCGACGATGAAGCTGCGACAGCAATTTTGGATGGTAGTGCACCATTCACGGGGAGGTTTCGTCCCGAAGGGTTGCTGTCGGCCTTCGACGGGTACACCGCCAACGGGACCTGGCAACTTGAAGTCACTGATGATCAGTCTGGATTTACAGGCACGCTGAACAACTGGAGTCTCGCGTTGACGATGGGCGAACGCACGGACTTCACCGATGCCTTGGGCAACTATGACATTCCGGTGACTGAGGTGGGCAATTCATTCCGCGTACGGCAGGCAACACCGCCTGGTTTTATCCCGACGGCTCCGTCAACCGGCATGCAGCTGCTGACGGTGGCTCCGGAGGTTTCCACGGTAACCGCCGTCAATTTCGCCAATCAGCGCCCGGACATTCGGATGATCAGCGCCACCGGAGACGGTGGCACCGGGATCAGCATCAACTACGAGATCACCAACGGCGATGTGGCGCCGTTCGACATCGTGGTTTTTCAGTCCGTCGATGCATTGACGGATATCGGTGATACGCAGGTGGCATTCTTCCCGGTCGACGAGGTAATCTGACCGTTGGATTTCACACTCTGAACCTGATCCTCGGGGTAGACATTTTTCTGCCGGGAGCAGGCATCGCTGATGACAACACGGATTATCGCCTGCTGTTTTCCGCGGATCCCAGTAACTTCGTAGATGAGCCGGACATTGATCCGCTAAATGAAGACAACACCGTGGCGTTTACGGGAGTCTATCATGAGGTCGGCGGGCCTGTGATGGCGTTCGGATTCAATACCGCGGATACGGTGACCGTCACACCCAACGGGCTCAACGTCGATGTCAATTTTAATGGCCTGATAACGCCGTCCTATCCGATCGCGAATGTCACTCAGTTCCGGCTGCGAGGCGCCGGTGGTGACGACAACTTCGCGTCAGGGGCCAACAATGCCACGATGAGCATTCCGCTGGCGATCTGGGGTGGTGCGGGCCTCGACACGATGGTCGGCGGCGACGGCAACGACACACTCTCCGGCGGTGCGGATAATGATCTGTACGTCTTTTTTCCTTCCGAGCTGGTTGAATCCGATACGGTCGAGGAGTTTTCTGACGTCGGTCGCGATACGATCGATTTCAGTCAGTTCTCCACGCCTGTCATTCTGAATCTGGGAGTCACAACGCCGCAGACGACAAACACCAATCGCACGCTCACTCTTAGTTCGGCATCCGATATTGAAGATGCAACAGGTGGCTTGGGAGCAGACAACCTCACGGGAAATTCCGCAATCAATCAGCTGTTTGGCTTTGGTGGCCCGGATACGCTGAATGGTTCCGGTGGCAACGACTCGCTGTTCGGTGGCCAGGGAGATGATCGTTACGTCTTTACTGCAGCAGCCGCAGCCGAGGCAGACTCAGTTACCGAGATTGCGAATGAAGGAACGGACACGCTCGACTTCTCGGCCCTCGCGACTGGCGTGATCCTGAACATCAATAACAACGCCATTCAGAACATTCACACCAACCGCACGCTGAAGCTGAGTTCGTTCTCGACGTTTGAGAACGTCATCGGTGGAACAAATAACGATTCGCTTACCGGGAATAGTTTGAATAACAGTCTGACTGGCAGCGGTGGGAACGATACGCTCAATGGGTTCACCGGCAATGATACGCTGATTGGTGGTCAGGGAGACGACACCTACACATTCTCCTTACCGACTGCAGCCGAGTTGGATGTCATCACGGAGAACGCTGCTGAAGGTAACGACACGGTCAACTTCGCCGCCATCACATCAGCGGTGACGTTCAACCTTGGTCTGACGACCGCTCAGCCAGTTCACACGAACCGAACGCTCACGCTGAGCTCCGCCACGGGGATTGACAGTGTCACCGGTGGAACTCAGGGCGATACGCTGACCGGCAACACACTGAATAACTCGATCAGCGGTGGTGGCGGAAGCGACACCATCAACGGTCTTGGTGGCAATGACACGCTGATTGGTGGAATCGGCGATGACCGGTACGTCTTTGCGACTGCCGCAGCAGCCGAAGCAGATTCGGTGACGGAGAACACCGGCGAAGGCACGGATACGCTCGACTTCTCGGCCCTCGCGACTGGCGTGATCCTGAACATCAATAACAACGCCATTCAGAACGTTCACACCAACCGTACGCTGAAACTGAATTCGTTTTCGACGTTTGAAAACGTGATTGGCGGAACGAATAACGATTCGCTTACCGGGAATAGTTTGAATAACAGTCTGACTGGCAGCGGCGGTAACGATACGTTCAATGGCTTTACCGGGAACGATACGCTCATCGGTGGTCAGGGGGACGACACCTACACGTTCTCCGTA
>JBKDKA010000174.1:0-9762 GCA_046345315.1 Planctomyces sp. | reverse complement strand
TCGTGTAGGTGAAGGTGTCGGTGAGCGTGCTGGCGGTGGTTCTCAGAGCCTGAACAGCGGCATTGGAGTTGTCGACGGGGTAGGTGAAGGACCCCGTGGAACTGATGTTGATCGTTCCGTAGGTTCCGGTGACGTTCGTGCCGACATTGGTCGACGCCGAACCGACAACGCCTGCCGCGACCCCGGACACGGTCTTCGTATCTCCGGAATCCTCATCGGTATCGTTGTTCAGGACATTGCCGGTGGGATTGGTGCCGGTGGTGCCGTTACTGACTCCGCCTGCCTCGACGGCGGTCGCCGTATCCGCGACGGCAGTGGGTGCGTCATTGGCCCCCTGAATCGTGATGGTGATCTGCGTTGTGCTTGTCAGCCCCGCAGTATCCCTCATCGTGTAGGTAAACGTATCCGTCAGCGTATTGCCGCTCGTACGGAGGGCTTGCACGGTCGCATTGCTATTGTCAACCGTGTAGGTGTACACACCATTCGATCCGATATGGATGGTACCGAAAGATCCAACGACATTGGTACTCACGTTACCCGAGGCCGTACCGACGACGCCAGCCGCGACGCCGGTCACAGTCTTGGTATCGCCCGAATCCGCGTCGGTATCGTTGGTGAGCACGTTACCGGTGGGGTTCGTGCCCGCTGTTGCGTTGCTGACTCCGCTCGCTTCGAGGGCCGTTGCTGTATCGGCAACGGCCGTGGGGGAGGTGTTGACATCGTATGAGATCTGGAAATTATCAACGAAGAGATAAAAGGAACCGGCAGCGGCAGTACCGACATCAAATCGGACTCGAGTTCCACTGGAGATGTACGAGGTGATGTTGTACGACTTGCTGCTGGCCGTCGTATTCAGGGTGTTCGAAAACGTATCCAGCGTGACCCAGGTCACTCCATCGCTTGAGACATCCACGTTGATGCTCGATGTCGCTGCATTGTCATCGAGTGTATTGTCATAGGTGAAGCTCAGGGTTGCTGAGTGCGCACCCGTGAGGTTCGCTTGGCGGGATATCAGATCGGCTGCATTCGTGGCTGCGACTCGCAATTGGCCACCGGTGATGAGAATATTTCCAGTGGTCGCCCCCGCTCCTGCCGCATCGGTCTCGCTCCATGCCGCGCTCCAGCTGTTGGTACCGTTGTTGTTGGTATACGCGGCCGAGGCAAAATCATCTCGGACGGTGTAGGTCAGCAGGAGGTGCTCCCAGTCCGACCCCGGGATTTCGGATACGGTCAGGTTGCCGAGTGTCTGACCGACCTGATACTCCAGATCCCAGTCGCCGCCGAGCGATGAGGCCCCCGTTGCATCAATGCTCGCCGCAATGTCGACATCCAGCGCGTTCGCCAATTGGTCCACAAATTCGATGCCTGTCGATCCACCGGCAATCGAACATCCGTAGAGCAGCAGATCCGCGTTGGCCCCGAGACCTGATCGCCAGGCTTCCAGTTGCGGCGTGTACTGCAGCAGGCTTCCCGCAGTCAGCGTCGCATTGCCCAACTGGAAGCCCCCGGCAAAACCATGGGTCGCAAGATGGACGGCGTCGTAGCGGATTCCTGTGCGAGTCAGGTAGTCGGTGACCGACTGCACCCCGTCGACCGTCTGATCAACGAACAGCACGTCCAGAAAACGCTCCGATGATGTGGACAAGCCCAGGGCGAACAGCAGTTGCTGATAATCCGGCAACCCGGTATCGATCACGATCAGCTCATGAGTCCTCGTGCCGCCAGTTGCCGGAACGATCACATTGTCGATATCTGCTGTCGAGGCGATCGTCGTGCCAGAATTGATTCCAGCGTCTGAAAACTCGCGAATCACGAGACCCTGAATGATGCTGCCGTCCGAACCAACTCCCAGAGTCAGCCCGCTGGCATCCAGGTTGTTGCCATCCAGAACGACAGGCCGGAAACTGCCGGCCACATAACCAGCCTGCGTGGTGCCATCGATGGTGAGCTGATCAGTGATGGTTGGCAGGGCCGACAGAACATTGATGACCTGCGTTCCGGTCCCCGCGATGCTGAAGACGATTGTATCCTGACCCGCGTTGGCATTGGCATCCAGAATCGCCTGACGCAGCGAGCCGGCTCCACTGTCGTTCGTGTTGGTGACCGTGAATGTTGCCATCAGACCCTGCCAGTTCAACTGCAGCTGACGGCTTGTGATAACCTGCGTTTCCACGGCTCCGAACTGATATTCGAGCTGCCAGTCGCCGCCCAGCAGCGCTGAACCGGTTGCATTGGTGCTCGCAGCGATGTCAGCACCGGTCAGAGAGGCAATAAATTCCAGAATCCCGCGACCTGACGACGCTCCTGCCAGATCGCATCCATAGAACAGAAGGTCAGCGTTCAGATTCAGGTACTGATTCCACTGCAGGAATTCGCCCTGACGAGCATTCACTGTCACCGCATCCACCCAGGTGGACCCCAGCCTGACTGTTCGGTCCGTACCATGTGTGAAGAAGTGCAGTGCGTCGACGGGCTGGTCGAGCTGCGACAGAAACGCATTGATCTGCTGCAGACCATCGCGTGTATTGTCGATCAGCTGAGCCTGGTAAACCGTGCCGGCAGCTCCCCGCGACTGCAGATCCGCCAGAATCTGTTCATAGCTCTGAAGTCCCGTATCCACGAATACCACCTCGGTGCGTCGGTCAGAGGTGATCAGGGAATTTCCTGAAGCAGCCTGTGGTGCTGCATCCCAATGCCCGATCGAGCCATTCAGCAGTTCCATGGACGCAATGCCCGCCTCAGAGCTTCCCGGAGAAGCTTCTGAAACGGTTTCGTCCCGATCAGCAAGTGATTCATCCGCAGCAGTCGATGCACCGGTGAGACTGCTGACCTGCTGCAGCAGAGAAATTCCGGATTCGGTTTCCGACAGGCCACAGCCGTAAATCAGAATGTCGGCCGACTCCGCCAGCGAGTACTGCCAGCCACTGATGGCCGTCTGGTACCGAAGGACCGTTTCGGCAGAGAGTACTGTTGAGCCCAGTGTGACCTGACCATCGGTACCACTGGACACGATATGAATGCCGTTGACATCCTGAAATCGCATCAGCGTGGAGGTAATCTGTGCGACGCCGTCCCGATCGGATTCCAGTGCTACGAATTCCAATGTGCGCGACGGATCATTCAGACTCACGGCCTGAAGTTCGGAGATCAGGCGATTTACGTCGCCGACCGAGGGATCTATAAACACGAGTTCCAGAGTCTGCTGCTGTGCGATGTCGAGGGATGCCGTGATCGCCGAGGATGCAGACGGCTGAGCAGTGGAATCGAGTGTGCTGGACGGCAGCAGAGTTTCAGACAGCAGACTGAAAAGTTGCTCATCTGACAGCTCTGCTGCGACTGTGGTGTCACCGTTCAGGTCGGTCACGGATGAATCTGCGGAGACTTCCTGGATTGCAGCCGACGATTCAGAACCGGACACTTGGTTCGTGGTGGCAGAGACGGCTTCACCGGCCGGCACGAGCTCCGCAACCGCTGCCATCGGACCGGCGCTGAACATCAGACGCTGTTCCAGCTGCATCAGCTGGACGGCGCGAGGAGCCGGCAGATTGGACTCGGTTCGACGAACTTCGTAAGCCACCTGCTCCAGAAGCAGGCGGGTGTCCTTCAGAAACTTCTTCAGTGACATCTTGGCCCTCGTTCTGTCTTCCGGGAAGATGCAGCGGCGGCGCAAAATACGAGCGCAATGCCCCCTGAAAGAACTTACGACAGAAAACGGCAGTCTGTGCCGGTCGGGCTGAGGTGAATGGTGTTTTGACATTCGAAAACACAGAGCTGGCGTAGAATGGTCGGACGCTGCCGATTCTGCGGGGGCCGACTGAAAAGCAGGTGGTTTCAACCGGACCGCTGCAACTGTTTCAGTCGATGCAACCGACAGCTCGAGTTTCACAGCCAGAATGGTCCGAAGGCAACTTTTCGGCGAATTCGTTTCCTCGGGGGATCGACTCGGGTACACTCGTTGTCCTCTTCAGGGCAAACGTCTCCTCGGGGACGCGAAGTCACGGTGACCGGCACCATTCTCCTGTGATTGCACTCATGAGACGACGACCATCTACTGATATCAGACCGTGTTCGCAGGACCGAGTGACTGCGACATCGCCCCGCTGTCGTTCAGCGGGATTTACGATAATCGAGCTGCTCGTCACAATCGCCATCATCTCACTGCTGATTGCGCTTCTGCTGCCGGCTGTTCAGCAGGCTCGGGAAGCGGCCCGAAGAACTCAGTGCCGCAATCACATGAAGCAGATCGTGCTGGCGTGTCACTCCTTTCATGACACGTACCATCATTTCCCGATGGCACGACTTGCCGTTGAAGAACACCCCGATGCATGGACATCCTGGGATCTTGGCATCACGCGAGCAAACCCGGGGCTGAGTGCTCATGCGTTTCTGCTTCCCTACATGGATCAGCTGCCGCTCTATAACGAAATTCAGTCCTGGAAGGGGTTCGACAGGATCCCGTTTCCCGATCCCAGTGTTCCGAATCGTCGACAGCTCTGGCGAGAACTCGACTGGGAAGTCGGACAGGCGAAGTTTTCCGTCTTTGTGTGTCCTTCGGATTCTGGAACAACTCGAATTGGTCATCTGCCCGGACTTCATGCCTGGTGCACTGACACGGCGAGCGACGGGAGTCCGTGCCCGTCTGGCTCCGGTTTCGGCCGATGGGGTTCGGACTACTGGTTTGGCAACACCCCTGAACTTGGTCAGACAAACTATCTGCCGATGGGCGGCGTCATCGGTGGATACATCAATAATCTCTGGAAACCTTATGCCGGAATGTTTCAGAGCGGACGGAAAGTTCGACACGTGGACATCACCGACGGTACCAGCAACACGATTGCCTTCACGGAAGTGACCGGCGGAGATGACTATTCGTTTGTCTGGATCGACAACGGTGCCTTTCCAACAAACTGGCGTTTTGGAACAGATTACAATCAACTCCACAGCTACCACGTCGGCGGTGTCAACATTGCACTGGCTGACGGATCAGTGCGGTTTCTCTCCACGAGTGTTGACGCCACAAACTATAACGGAGTACTGCACAATCTGGCATCCATGGCGGACGGGCGAGTGATCGGCGACTACTGAAACCTGTCGTTTCTATCTCCGGTCACGTTAAAAAGAGCAGCCTCCGCTGAGAAAAATGCCAGTGCTTTGTCAGACCTTGATTTTGGGGGTCCGTCATTACCGCCTGCGCGGGAATGACAAGAAAACCCTGTTCTTTGTGTTGACAAAGCACTCGACGAGGAGACAACGCGTTCCCTCCGCGTCTCCGCGCCTCCGCGAGAAACCTGCTTTTTTTTGAAAACCATAAGCGCAGCGATCACCGTTCTGCGCACGTTGAGGTTACCTGGCTGGGTTTCCGCGTCTGGCGAAGATTTAGGGATCACGACAGATGATGTCGGAGAGCCTGCTCGTTTCGGTTTTCCAGGTTTTTTCCTGTCGATGGCTGGCTCGGAATCCTTTCCGTGAGCAGCATTCGAGCTTCGAGGACTCGGCGACGGGAGCTGTGATTTCCGAGAAAACCCAGCAGTAGCTTGGGTTAGCTGGTGATTTTGGAGTGTTTCTGCGCCGGCATATTTGAGCTGTGGAGACGGATTTTCGGTTGCGGCACAATTCGATACCCGTTAGCCTCACAACTGTGCAGTCAGCGGAAAAAACAACGATGCATCCTGAGTTGCAGTGTTCGGGCGGGCCATCCCGTACGTCGCGACAGATGACAGTGGCAACAGAAATGAGGTCACGATGTCCGAGGAACTATACCGAGTGTTCTTCCCGAACGGTGAGAGTACCAAGCCGTACTCCCGTGAGCAGATCCGTCGCGCGTTCTCGGCGGGACGGATCCAGAAAGACGCCTCCGTTCTCTGCGATGGTGTCATGATCGGAATCGTCAAGTTCCTGGAAGGCATTCCGGAACCGATTGCCACCGAACGTCAGAAAGCTTTTGCTCGCAGCCTTGGTATCGAGGTCAGTCCGAACATCAGTCGCTCGGAGATCACCGTGCTGATCGGTCAGGCGATGGCAAAGAAGAATCAGGAAGGCTGGGAGGCAAGTCAGCCTGCTGAGGTGCAGGAAGAGGACCTCAGGGAGCGACTTCGGAACGAGATTCTTGAGGAGATGCGAGAAGCCGGAGACATTCCACTGTCTCGAGCGACACCTGAAGAGATCGCCCGATACTTCAACGACGTGCGCCTTCAGAATATGCTCATCGTTTATTCCGATTCGAATTCCTTTGAGCAGTTCATAGCGGCAGCTGACTCCAACGATGTCAGTCTCTGCAAGGGCGGGTCGCTTGCTTTTGCAAAACCGGACGGGATGCCTCGAGAAGATCTGCGAAATCTCCTGATCGCCTGCATGTGGGGGCTCGATCTGTGATTCCGTTGTACCGTCTCCGGAGTGACCATCTCGTATCAGCCATCAAATGCTCGTATCAGCCACCAAATGGTGAGCGGGGTACGTCAGTGCCCTGATTGGTCATTGATAAGTCATGGGGAAGCCCGAAAGCGAGCGCGAAGCTCCTGCTGAGCCGCTTCCACCATTCGATGTCACTCATGAAAACGGCTCGTCGGAAGCTCTCGTTTCCGGCATGCTGTCTTGATCGGTACCACGTTCAATGAGTTTCTCGATCTGCGTCATCCGCGAAAACATTGCGGTTCCGTGTGTGCCTTTGATGGCCCGCAGAGACTCGGAGGGTAGAACACAAACGGATTGGGTCAGTTTTCGTGATGTCCCTGAAACGGAATATGGCACGAGCACGGCGCTGCCTGCTTACGGAATGACAGCAGCAGTCTCTGCAGTCGGCTCGCCTGTCGAGCGCCCCTGAGCAGCAGCAATGACGTGCAGGAGCGTTTGATTGTCCAGAAACGGTTCCTTGCCCTGCTGTCCCCAGATGATCTTTCCATCTGAATCCAGGATGAAGGTTCCGTGGTTCATTACCTCGCTCTTTTCATCAGTGGCCGGCTGATACACACCCCAGGCCGTTGAAACGGCATAGTCAACATCAGCGAGAACAGGAAAGTGAAAGCGGCCATATTCGACATACTTCTCTGAGGTATGCTCCGATGTGTCTGCACTGATGGCGACAATTTCAGCTCCGAGTTCATGAAATTGCTTCAGGTCTTTATCAAGACCGATGAGCTGTGCGACACAGTGACTGCAGCCGTAGCCGAGATAAAACACGACGACAACCGGTCGATTCTTTCCGATGACACTCAGGCGTTTTCGCGCACTGGCATCATCCGGCAGTTCAAAGTCCGGCGCCTGCTGATTCAGCAGAGCGAACGTCTGTGTCGACTGAGGCTTGAAGCTGCTTGCGTCGGTCGCGGCGGCCTTGGCCAGCACGTCCTGATGCAGCTTAACGGCTTCAATATAACTCTCCGCGTCCTTCCGAACATTGCCCGTCGTCACAAGCCCATACTGAAGACAGATCTGGCGGCACTGTTCGAGAAGGCCGCTCTGATCGGTGACTGTTTCCGGCGGTCGATTCACGTGGTAAACAAGGATCACCGCATACAGGCAGGAAGTCACAAACAGAAATCCGAGAAAGATCTTCGTGTTGAGGCTTCTTCGCTGAACGGATTCACCGGCAATCGCCGGCTGTGGATGATTCGGTATGGTCTGCTGATCTGACATGGCTGGCAATTTCCATGGAGGAGGTAGCCGTGTGAAAGCTGAGTTGAAAAGTATAAGCGAACGGCGTCTGTAGCCTCAGCGGATTCCAGGAACGCCTGACAAAACCGGGACCGGCTCCCGGACAACTCTGGAAAAGCTCACAAAGTTACCGCAGAAGGTTGCCTGTCCCGGTTTTGTCTCGTTTCTGATTCGGAGGAATTCTCTTCACTGAGAGAACCTGAGAGCATATTCCTGTGGATGAAAACGACTGAAAGGCAGACAACTCTGGTGCCCGTCCGTCAGATGCCGTTGTCTGAAGAAGTTCATGTTTTTCGAGTGGATGCAGGGACTTGCGATCACATCTCGATTCCGTTACCGTCCTTAGATGAGTTGAGGGGAACAGATCGCTCTGGACTCTGCCAAGTATAGTAGACTGCTATGCAGAGTCCGACAGAGCCACGTTCAGAAACCCCTGAGCCGGAGTGGCGAAATGGCAGACGCGTCGGATTCAAAATCCGATATGGGTAAAACCATGTGTGGGTTCGAGTCCCACCTCCGGTAGTCGAGACTTCTGAACGGATGCGAAGCCATCCGCAGTGTCCCGAAAAACATTGAGATTTTCAGAATCGCTCGCTTCAATCGGTTCACCAGTTTTCACTGTTTCGCTTGTCTTGCTGGCCACCTGGATGGCCACCAGTTTTGCTGTGTGTGCTGCGAACTGATCGAAATGATGATCATCGACCTGAGCGTAGTTGTCGTTCTGCACCTTCACACTGTGCCCGATCCATTTGGCAACAACGTGCGCGGCAATCCCTGAATCCAGCCAGTCCGTCTCGCAGGATGCTCTGAGGTTCTGAATCAGCTTGGGCCAGACTGTCAGCCCGGCCGCAGTGATGATCTTCTCAAACGGCTTCGCAAGATTCACATTGGATGCTGTGAATCGCGTAATCACTCGCTGAGTTCCCTCAGGAGCCTCGTGAAAGACCGCTTCGAGGTAAGGTAGGATATCAGCCGTCGGAACAAACCGGCTTCCCTTGCCCTCGTGGTGAGCGGTCTTCTGACAGGTCACCAGCATCCGGCCCTTGTCCCACAGAACGTGTTCCCATCGGAGGTGAAAGATCTCCATCTTCCGAAGTCCGGCGAATCGCCACAGTGCCACAATCAGACGCCATTCCGCGTCCGGGCAGGCATCGATGATTTTCATGGCATTCGCCCGCGAGAGGTAGAAATCCCGCGATCGGTCGATGATCAACGATGCCTTCTGCCCCTCAAATGGATTCTCTTCGACGAGTTTCCGCCGCTTCGCCGCATTCAGGAACATCTTCGCCCCGGCAACATGCGTCCGCTTCGTGTTCTCTCCCAGATGACTCTCATCAAGCCATCGCCGGAACTTGGCTGCATCATCAGGAGTGATCTCTCGAAGATTGCGGTTCCCGAAGAATCGGTTCAGCATCTTCTGAGCAGACTTCCATTTCTTCAGCGTATTCACCGCTGCCGGTTTTCCATCTGCAGTCCTACCAGCCGCCATATGTTCGGCCATGAAGTCTCGGAGAGAAGATGATGACCGCTTTCCAATGAGCCCGGCTTTGCTCAGTTTGTCGTGAAGGCTCTGACCAATCTCAGAAAGCCAAAGAGAAGTCTGCCGGTCAATCGACCCGCCGGAAGCTTTGGCTGACACAAGCTCCTCAATGTGTCGCCCGATGTTTTCGCACTTCGATTTGTTGAATCCGCCCAACCGGATTGTCCGTTGAGAACCATCAGGCATCACAAACCGAATTCGCCAGCCTTTCGCATCTTTATTGACGCTCGCCATCCTCTGTATTCTCCCTGACAAAAACCGTTGAAGCCCCCCGGCCCAACTCCCTGAACCGGGGGCACAGCCTCAACCGTGAAACTCATTCACTCTCTGCCGAATCACCATGCGAGTCATCAAACCACCGGCGAATCTCTGCGACGTACCGCAATGCGATTGCCGCGCCTTCGACGTCCGAAAACCGGTCGAGCATCTGAAGTGCGAGTTCTACGTCCTGCTGGTCGAGTTCGAAGCCCTCACCGGTGACACCAATCTTTCGATCAGCCATTGATGACCTCGCCTTCTTCGTCGAATACCCCATCCGGTATCGCTTCGAAAAGCAACGGCAACTGTACCAGCAT
>JBKDKA010000173.1:0-2389 GCA_046345315.1 Planctomyces sp. | reverse complement strand
TGGTTGCGTGGTCTTGGCTGCGCTGCCCGTACCGCTTCCGTTTCATTCCTCAGAAAAGGGTTGTTATGCGCCACGATCTGACAGACATCACGATGGTTATTGACCGAAGCGGCTCGATGCATGCGATCCGATCTGACGCGGAAGGTGGTATCAATGCGTTCATTCAGCAGCAGAAACAGGAACAGGAGGCGGGTGAGACTGTCCTGACTCTGGTCCAGTTCAACACCACGGACGAAGTTGTTCATCGCGGAGTCCCGGTTCTTCAGGTTCCGACTTTTCAGCTGAAGCCTTCGGGATCAACAGCTTTGCTGGATGCCGTTGGACAGGCAATTCTTGATACAGGCGCCCGGCTCGAAGCAATCGAAGAATCTCAGCGGCCGGGACTCGTCATCTTCGTGATCGTGACTGACGGACTGGAGAACGCAAGTCGCCGATTCACTCGGGAACAGATTCGAGCGATGATCCGGCACCAGCAGTCCGCCTATCGCTGGCAGTTTACATTTCTCGCTGCGAATCAGGATGCATTCGCCGAAGGAGAATCTCTCGGAATCGCCCAGGAGGGAATTGCCAACTACGCTCAGCACAAAGTCCGGGAGACCTACAATGCATTCGCGCAAAAGGTGACTCGAATGAAGCAGGCGGCTCAAAACAATTCACCCCTTGATAACAGGTTCACGCCGGAAGAACTTGCTGACATGAACTGAATGCAGATTGTGTTCGACCGTGACACGGCCGTCAGCTTTTTTCCGGTTAACCCCGAGGTCGATCTGCGGAGGTCACTGACCAGAGTTTCGTTTTCGTCGGGACCGATTTGTTTCCTTTCCGGCGACGACGAAGCTCGTTCAGACTTCATCCGAAACATCTGACCTCGGGATCTTTTCAACATGGGCTCAAGAATCGCAATCGTTGGTGCTACAGGAACGATCGGGGAATGCATCGCTCGGCGACTGCATCAGTCAGGCGAGTCGCTGCTGCTCGTTGGTCGCAATCAGGACAAGCTTGCTGCGCTCGCTGCAGACCTTCAGCAGCCTTTTGAAGTGGTTGACTTCAGCACCTCAGAGGGCCTCGAATCAGCCGTTCGTCGTCACACGGACGCTTCCGTCAGGCTGGGGGGCATCGTCAACTGCATCGGTTCGATTCTGTTGAAACCTGTCCAGTCGACGAGCGACGATGAGTTTCGACAGACAATAGAAACAAATCTGTTCACGGCCTTCGCAACGATTCGAACGGCTGCAAAACTGATGAGAGAACACGGCGGTTCCGTGGTCCTCTTCGCCTCGGCTGCTGCCGAAATTGGTATCTCAAATCATGAAGCCATCGCAGCAGCAAAGGCTGGAATCATTGGCATATCGAGATCCGCAGCGGCAACGCTTGCTCCGAATAACATTCGAGTCAATGTCATCAGCCCGGGACTCATTCGTACCAATCTGACGAAGCGCATCTGGGATAATCCAGCTTCCGCTTCGGCTTCAGCCGCAATGCACGCACTCGGCCGCCTGGGTGAACCAGCTCACGTCGCATCACTTGCTGCATGGCTGCTGTCAGCAGAAAACGACTGGGTCACTGGGCAGGTGATCGGTGTGGACGGCGGGCTTGGACATCTCCTCCCCCGCCGATGATTGAAGTCGCTCGCAACGGTGTCATAAATCATCAGCCCGGATTCGAATGAATCAGGGTCATCAGTTCTGCTCGAGCGGCAGCATCTTTCCGGAAAACACCCCGCATCGCGCTGGTCACGGTTCGACTGCCTGCTTTTCGAATACCCCGCATCGACATGCAGGAGTGTTCCGCGCTGATCACAACGCCGACCGCACGACTCCCCAGCCGATCCTCGATCAGATCAGCGATCATGCGTGTCATCTTCTCCTGCACCTGAGGACGTCGTGCGACTTCGTCAACAACACGAGCCAGTTTGCTGAGACCGGTGACACGCCCGTTGGGAATGTACGCAACGTGAGCAACTCCGTGGAACGGAAGCAGATGGTGTTCGCACATGCTGGAGAATGAGATATCGCGCACGAGTACGATCTCGTCGTAATCTTCTTCAAACGTGACATCGAGATGCCTGCCGGGATCCAGAGCAAGTCCCGCAAACATTTCGGAATACATCTTTGCTACTCGGCGAGGCGTGTCCCTCAGTCCATCGCGATCCGGATTTTCTCCAACCGCAAGCAGAAGCGTCCGGACAGCAGCCTCGATCTTTTCAGGCTGCATCCCCGTCGCTGTTTCAAAATGGCCCAGCCCTTGCCCGCTCTCTCGGGACTGAATGCAGCAATCCTCAAATTCGGTGTCTGACATCATAGTGGCAACGGATGTGGACATTGCGATAACGTTCCTTTGAAGCAAAAGATTGATGAGATCAAAAAACAAACGGCATGGAGAAAGATTT
>JBKDKA010000172.1:0-9172 GCA_046345315.1 Planctomyces sp. | reverse complement strand
GCAACCCACGCGCGTCCGTTCTCGGCGTATTCCATAGCACCCGGGTCGTTGACCAGTGGCTCTGCAGCGAGAAGCTGCATCTGGAATCCGTCACGAATATGAAATGTCTCAACAGCCCGATCGGGTTCCACTGGTGGAATCCGGGGCAACTGCTGTGCCCAGACCGGTGAGACCATGACGCAGCCGATCGCCATCAGCTGTTTCGCCCACCCGAACGTGATTGTCAGCCATCGGAACCGGACTGCAGCAGCTCGGGAATCGCTCGGGAAGTCGGGAAACAATGCGATCAGCATGAACGAAGCTCCGATGCGGCACTCGGTCAATATGGTTTCAAAACCCAGGAAATTATCGAGTGAAACCCGAATGTTCGCCTGCGGAGAAAAATTCTCGGTTTCTTTTTCGGAATTGTGAAACCTGCGGCAACTGATTCCCTGTCAGCAAATGAAGAGAATTCCCGGAGTCTGAGACCAGTCCGTCGCTGCGGATGACGCGCCGCTCGGCAATGGTCACCACGCATTGTCCCCATTGTCGGCAGACCATCATGGTCGCTGGTCACGGGCTCCGGGTAAACTCTGAATCTGAAAACTGTCGCCGTAAACGGTCCTGTTTCTCTTCCGGAGCAGCGATCAGGGGCATCGGCAACGGAGTCTGATATCATCCGTCGATCGAAGAAAAGACTGTTCGGAACGGCAGAACCGAAGTGAGTACACAGTGACTGCCCTGAGTCCACAAGCGATATTTCTGGAACATGAACGCTGGCTTCGCACAGTCGTGCGGAGTCGGCTTCAGGAAACAGACGCGGTGGAGGATGTCATGCAGAACATTGCGCTGGCCATTGTCCGTCAGCGCGATGCTCTGCAGAACGTGACACGCATCGGATCTTGGCTGTATCAGATCGCTCTGCGACAGGTCCTGATGCATCGCCGAACCTCGGGACGACGTCGAAAGATGCTCGACCGCGTCACGGCCATGATGTCACCAGAGGCTGCCGGTTCTCATTCGGGAACGCCCGTTGATCATGTCATGGCAGCGGAGAATCAGGAATCCGTCCGAAGAGCACTCGCCTCGCTGAGCGATGTCGATCGTCAGATCCTGCTGCTGAAGTACACCGAGGAATGGAGCTATCGGCAACTGGCTGACCACCTGGGAGTTCGGGAAGACACTGTGGAGTATCGCCTTCTGAAGGCCCGAAAGAATCTCCGGAAGCAGCTGGCAGCATTTGCTGAAGACCACGCCTGAAGGAAAGTTGAAAACGATGAAAACAGAAACCGATCCTCTTTCACATCACGATGAACTCCTGATTCAGCGATGTCTTGATAATGAGTTGTCATCGGACGACAAGCGAGCTTTTCTGAATCGACTGGATCATCTTCGAGACGGCTGGAAAACGCTCGCATGCGGCTTTCTCAGTGAACGATCCATTTCTCAGACGGTGAGAGGTCCGGCAGGCCGAAGCGACTCGTCCCCGGCTGAAAGCTCACAGAAATCACATAACGATTCTTCATGGCTGGCAGGTCAGCATTCTCGCATCAGCCATTCGTCTGCGAATGATATGACTTCGGCGAAGGTCTCTCTGACTCAGAGGATGCCGAGATGGTGGTCACATCCACTGACGTCTCTGGCTCTGTGTGCTGCAATCGCATTTGTGGCCGGAACACTTGTGCCTGATCGAGAAGGCTCGCTGCCTTCCGGGATCTCGTTGAATCGTCCGGAACAGAGAAATCAGTTCAGCACGCCCGGAATTGCAGTCAGGACAGGGCCGGCGGAGTACTCAGTGGAACGACTGCCGGACGGTTCACTGCTGAACCAGCCAGTTCGAATCCCGGTGACTGACAGTCCCGAAGAGCTGGGCAACGTTCTGCAGCAGAGTCCGGAACTGCGCCGGCAGCTGGAAGCCGGCACGATCCGAATGATGAGAGTGTCTACAGATGATGGCAAGGACATTCTGTTCTTCGTCAATGAGAGAGATCGATCGACTCCGTTTCAATAGATCGCATTTCAAAACCGGGACAGGCACCCTTGCTGTTTCGGAATTTGCCGGAAGCAATCGCGTTCGTCGGGAGCCAGTCCCGGTTTTGAAACCACCTGTAGATCAGTTCGCACATCAGATCTGCATTCGTCCGGGAGAAAACAATGATGCCCATCCGAAGATTGTCTGCAGGAAACCGGACGTTTGTCGCGGCACTCCTTATAGTCACTGCTTCACTCTCGTCCCGCTCCACAGCGTGGTCGGATGATCGCAGCGAAGCAGAGAACGCAGCAGCATCTCCTGCAGTTGATAGCGAGGTGGATGGCACAGACACGAAGAGTTCGCACCAGACCAGTCCGAATTCAGACGCGGCCGAGGTCCGGCCTCAATATGTGATCGGTGTCCAGTGTTCACAGGCGGATTCATTACTTCGTCAGCATTTGAAGCTCGGCGATCGTGGACTGATCGTGCAGGACCTAATCCCGGATGGCCCGGCTGCTCAATCCGGCCTGACCACCGGCGACCTCATTGTCAGCTCAGGCGATACGGATCTGAGAACTGTTTACGAACTGATGAAGGTCATTCAGGAGTCGGGAGGTCGAGCCGTTGAGCTTTCCATCATTCGGTCCGGCGAACCGATGACCATATCGGTTGTTCCTCAGAAACGCAGCCACCCGGAGCACTCGTCGGACGAATCGGCACCAGTCCGGCAGTTCCATCCAGGCATCATCATCAATCGGAATTCACGAACGGAGGACGCTCATCAGATCCTTGAACAGGCACTGAAGGCGGCCGGAATGGATTCTGAGTGGCAACTGACACCCCATCAACCGGCTGCACCTCTGCCCTCCGGTGCTCATTCGGTCATGCAACAGGAGATCGCCACTCTTCGTGAGCAGATTCGAATGCTGATGGATCGAATCACAGCACTGGAAAACAATCGAACCGCAGGAGTGCCTACTCAGCAGCCGCTGTCATCACCATCAGAACCCGGCGACGACAAAAAAGCAGGCGAAGCAGATGCAGCGACGGAGGACACTGACTAAGATCGCATAACAAAACTGGGTAACTTCCAGGGGTGCCTGTCCCGGTTTTGTTAAATCGCCGGCATTGACGCAGCGGCATCCGAATTCGACACCTTCCGGCAGGAACCGATCAGTGATTCCCAGAATTCCTGAACCAGAAGTGATGGATTCCGCTGAGGAAGCCATCGCCTACGATCTGATGGATCACTCGAGCGTCAACCAGTGTTTCGTCGAAGATCTGCTGGTGTTCGTGCACGAGCAGGGCGGTGATATCCGGGCATCTGACTCGAGCATTACCGCTGTCGATCTTGGTACCGGTACCGTTCAGATCCCGATCCGTCTTCTTCATCCCGAATCCGGTGTTACCTGGACGGTGCTGGCCTGTGATCTCTCACGGGAGATGCTCCGAATCGGGCTGAGCAACATTCAACGCAGTGGACTGGGTCAGAACATTCTGCCGGTCTGCAGCGATGCCAAACGACTTCCGTGTCCGGATCAATCTGTCGATGTCGTGATCTCCAACAGCATTATCCATCATATTCCGGAGCCGCTGGATGTATTCCGAGAAATGCGCCGCATCCTGAAGCCAGGTGGACTGCTGTTCGTTCGGGATCTGCTCAGACCACCGGATGCATCTACAGTAGAGCAGATCGTGCAGAAATGGGCTGCAGACGCCAGCGCTCACCAGCAGGCGATGTTTCGGGATTCTCTGCATGCAGCACTGACCATCGAAGAGGTCCGGAACATGCTGAAGGCCGTCGACTGGAATCCGTCAGCCGTGGCTCAGACTTCTGACCGGCACTGGACGGCAGCGATTCGTGCGTCACGTTGAAGAATCAGCGGCAGCTGAAGCGTCATCAGCTTCAGGGGGAGCTGATGCCTTCGGAAGTTCTTTCGAGCCGACGATCGTGAGATTCATGCCGATCTGAACGCTGACCGACTTGTCGCCGACCTTGATACTCGACTTTCCGTTGAGATACCAGCCGAGCGATCCTGTGGAGAACTCCTTCACTTCGGCAGTCATCGGGATCCCGTTGATTGTCACTTCAACAGGCTGTGCATCGCGCAGAAACTCGGCTCGTGAAACCGGACAACCTGATTTTGCCATGGGTGACTCTGGCTCCTGAATCGGAATAGCAAAGACCGAACCGACAGTTTCGCACGAACGAAACCACTGAACGTCCCTTCGTCCTGAAAGCGATCTTCTGATCAGGTGAAAAATGTAGCAGGATTTTCGGAGCACTGCGAGATGAGTTGAACTGCGTCGGGTTACTGGCACAGGAAGTATCGTGTCAGGAAACCTCTCTGCACGGATTCGTACGTTTCGACCGAACCGGTCCCCTGTTTGACACGACCTGGCGGTCCATCAACAATGCCGCCGATCCAACTGTGATCTCTGTGGCGGTATCTTCATGAACGAATCTGCAGGGCTCGGCGATTCGAGCAGTCAGCGGCAACCGAATGCTCCATTCCGGTTTTCCTTCCGAACTCCAGTCGACAGACGATGGAGCTGCGTTCTCGGGATCATCGCGTTCACACTGACCCTGACTTCTTTTCTTCAGGCTGCATCGCAGCGCGGCGTACTCCATTCACCTCCCACTGCGGATGGTGATGAAGCCGACTATGAACGGCTCGGGTATCACCTGGCCGCCGGCGATGGGTTCGGGCACATTTCGGAGGGGATGCATTCGCAGAAGACCCCCGAACAGTTCATTCCGACGGCCTATCGCCCGCCCGGCTTTCCGTTTCTGATCGCCGCTGTCTATCAGGTTCGTCCTTCTGACTACTTTCTCATCCGACTGCTCAACTGCGTGGCCTGCTCTCTGGCCTCAGGTCTGGTGGCTGCATACTTTGCACGAGAATTCTCAGCTGCCGCGAGCCTGGGTGTTGGTCTGCTGGGAAGTCTTGATCCGCGTCTGCGAGAATTCGCCGGAACTTTTCTGACCGAAAACCTGGCAACACTGCTGCTCTGCCTGTTCGCGATCTCCTTCACTCGCCTGATGATGAACGGGACCCGCTGGAACGCAGCCCTCTGCGGTCTTTCGCTGAGTGCTCTCGTCTGCGTGCGGTCGTTTTACGTGGCCTGGTACCCGATCATCTGGATCGTGACTGCACTCGTCCTGCTGGTTTCCTGGCGATTCTGGTTCTGGACGGACAGAAGAAACCTCGGGCGTTCGCAGGGCTTCATGGCATTTCTCATCTTCGCATTCACCAGCGTTCTGCTCACCGGACCCTGGTGGATTCGCAACTGTCTCGTGCTGGAGGCAGTCATGCCAACGGGAACACAGGGTGGAATCGGAATCGCCGATGGATTCAGTGAAAGTGCGTGGAAGAATAACGGAAGCTGGACATCAGAAACCGCGGGCCGAATCGCTGAAGCGATGAGACAGGATCCGGCATGCCAGAACCTGACGCCGCTGGAATTTGAACGGGAACATTCGCGACGCGGCTCAGCAAGCGCTCGTCAGTGGATCCGCGAGAATCTGGCGCGAGTCCCGAAGCTGACCTTCTGGAAGTTCTGCCGGCTCTGGGAGATCGGCGAAAGCCGCAGTCAGATGGTGCTTTTTTCCGCCATGATTGCGGGACTGTTGATCGCTCGCCGAAATCCGCTCGCCCAGACGCTCGTCCTTCTGTTACTTCTGAACACACTCACAGTGATGGCCACGTATCACACCTACGAGCGTTTCATGACGCCTTTTCGCCCACTGATTCATGGATTTGCTGTCGTCGCGATGCTTGCTGTGATTCCCCGACGGCGTCGGCCGTCTGAACAAGCCGACTCAAATTCCACGGCAGACTGCTCACAGACTTCTCTGAAGAACCAATTGTCCTGAAGGTTTCCGAGAGAGCTGATCCGCTTTACAATTCCGGACGCAGAATTTTTGACCATTCGACGACAGCGGCCACCCGGCAGCCTGCCTGCAGAGTCCTGATTCCATGACCAGTCTTCAGATCGTTCACCATCCACATCCGGCACTGCGCTGGAAATCCAAAGACATCAATCGGATCGACGATGAGCTCAAGGATATGGTGGCTCAGATGTTTGAGCTCATGTATGCCGCGAAGGGAATCGGGCTGGCCGCAAATCAGGTTGCTCTGCCCTATCGACTGTTTGTGATCAATCCATCGGGAGATGCTTCGCAGAAAGACGAGGAATTCGTTTTCATCAATCCCGAGATCACTCGACGAAATGGCAGTGAAGATTCAGAAGAAGGCTGCCTCAGTCTGCCGGAGATTTACGGTCAGGTACCACGAGCCACACGGATTGTTGTGGATGCGTTCAATCTGGACGGACAGCAGTTCGAGATGGAACTTTCCGGACTCGACGCTCGCGTCGTGCAGCATGAGTACGATCACCTCGACGGAATTCTTTTCCCGTCACGCACCACTCCGACAGTGTCGAAAGAACTGAATCCGTTGCTGGATGAACTGGAACGCGTTTTTCGGCAGCGGCAGGAACGCGGAGAAATTCCCTCCGACGATGAACTCACAGCGAAACTGATTGAACTGGAAAAGCAGAGAACCTGACTTACGGAACATTCGTTCTTCAGTCTTCAGCGTCGGCTTCCGCAGCAGCTGACTGAATTTCGTGGGCGGCACAGACAATTCGAAGGTGATCGTAACTCACCTCGGAGTTCAGGTGCTCAAAAAGAGGCTTGAGACGCTCTGAGCCCAGTGTCTCAATCGCTCGGAACACCTTCTTCTGGATCTTCGGTGGCACCCACTGATCAACGTCCGCGATCCGACGAATTCGCAGATATCGTTCCAGATGCTGTGCCACAGTGCTCGTCGCGCGACCAAGCTGCAGCGCGATTTCCTCGATCGACATCTGCTGCTCAAAAAGTTCACTATACACCGCCGGAACAGCTTCTCGAATGGGCTTTGTCTTTCCCGACTCGGAACGCTTTCGTTCCGGTGTATCCGCCGCAGCCGATCTTGAGATCGACTCCGTCATCACGTCCGAGGGAATGTGGCTGGCCTGACACCATTCGGAAATTGTCTGGCAGACTTCGGCTCCGAAGTCCTGGCATCGGCGGCGGCCGAATCCGAAGATCTGCTGCAGGTTCTGTTCGTTTGTCGGCCTCTGTCGTGCAAGGTCCCGCAGTGATGCATCGCTGAAGACCACGTAGGGAGGCACCTTCCGTTTGCCTGCCAGCTGAAGTCTGAGCGATCGCAGAACTTCAAAGAGGTCTCGGTTAACACCCGCCCACTGGTCAGGAGCAGCCACTGGACGAATGTCCGATCGGACGCGCAGCAGCTCCGGAGTAAATTCGCCTTTCAGCACGTGTCGACCAGTTACTGTCACCTCGAGACAGTTGTATTCGCCAGTCGGAACAAGAAACCCGCCGGAGACCAGCTGATCAATCCAGTTGCGGACCTGAGTTTCGGATTCTTCCCGCAGAAGGCCCCAGGTGGAAAGCCGATCGTGGCCATTCTCGGTAATCCGCTTTGATCGCGAACCACGCAGTACCTGAGCTGTGTAAGAGGCACCGAATCGCTGCCCCTGGCGAATGACGCACGACAGAATCTTCTGCGCCACCACAAGCGCATCGGGAACGGATTCCATCTCATCGAGGCAGTAGTCACAGGCGCCGCAGCGTTCGGTTTCCAGGTTCTGTCCGAAATGCTGGACAAGCTGCTGATGGCGGCACTTCATACTGATGCAGTATCGCTGCATCGCGTGCAGGGAAGCTCTTCCAGCGGCGAGCACTTCGGGATCTTCCGTATCCCGCATGAGATATTCCCATGTCTCGGTGTCACCCGCAGAATAGAGCAGCGTACATTCCGCTTCGAGTCCGTCACGACCTGCTCGACCGCTCTCCTGCTGATAGTTCTCCAGCGAACGTGGCATCTCCGCATGAACCACGAACCGAACGTTGCTTTTGTCGATTCCCATACCGAAGGCAACAGTGGCAACAATCACTTCAACCGTCTCGCTGATGAAAGCATCCTGAGTCTGACGTCGAGTTTCATCCGGAAGTCCGGCGTGGTAGGGAAGAGTGCGATATCCGAGATTATTGAGTGACTCACTGATCGATTCGACATTGCGCCGACTGATGCAGTAAATGATTCCGGACTCTCCCCGGTGACGTTCAAGAATCGTCCGAATCTGCCCGATCGGATCTTCGCGGCGTTCCACTCGATAGACCAGATTCGGACGATCAAAGGAGCCGACCATCACCTCCGGTTTCACAAGATGAAGCTGCTCCACAATGTCGGACCGAACCTTCGCGGTTGCCGTCGCCGTATATCCGTGAATTCCTTTCCCGGGAAACGCCGCCTTCAACCGCCGAAGCTGCCGGTATTCAGGACGAAAATCATGGCCCCACTGACTGATGCAGTGAGCTTCATCGATCGCGACAAACGAAATCTCTGCCGGCTGAAGAAACTCAATTGTCTTGTCCTGCACCAGCCGTTCCGGAGCAATATAAAGCAGTTTCAGCGAGCCATCGCGAACCTGTCTGGCAACCTCAGTTTTTTCCGCAGCAGACTGCATGCTGTTGATGCAGGCCGCCGAGACACCGGCCGCCTGAAGTGAGTCTACCTGATCCTTCATCAGGGAAATCAGGGGTGAAACAACGATGGCCATTCCGTCAAGACACAGTGCAGGAACCTGATAGCAGAGCGATTTTCCTCCACCGGTCGGAAGGATGATGAGCGAATCACGATGGTTCATGACTCTCAGCATCGCTTCCCGCTGCAATGGCCGAAAACCGTCGTATCCCCAGTGCTGCCGGAGCTTCTCCCGGAGCAGCTCGGTCACTTCTTCATCCGCAGGCAGACAGTTGTTGCCTTCTGACTGTGAGTTCAGGCTCATTCTCGATCACCTGATCGTTTCTCAGCCGGGTGCAGCAGACTGAGCGGCACATAAAATTTGGCGTACCGAACTCCATCGGAATACAGAAGCCCCGAAGAATCAGGAACCAGAACAGTCGCCCGTCGCGTCAGTCGATTCACGATTCCCCGGTACTGCCTGCCTTCATGAAGAAATGTGACAAGGGAACCACGATGAATTCCCTTGTCCCTTCGCGCAATTTCCGTGGTTGTCACCAGATGATGAGTGTGCGACTGATGCCCGAAAAGGCGAGCTGCGATCGACTGAAACCGTTTTGCTCGGCAGCTGGAGTTTCCCCAGATCAACCGCTCACCCAGATGAATCATTTCGTGTTCCAGAATC
>JBKDKA010000171.1:0-5211 GCA_046345315.1 Planctomyces sp. | reverse complement strand
CCAGTCCGCGTTCAAACCAACCATTCGATGATAATGCTGCGATAGAGATTCCATAACCGGCACTCTCAAAAAACACCGATTGTCGCACGCCGAAATTCCCCGTCAATTCCGGCCCTTCCCACGAAATTCCCAGAAGAACCCCATGAAGTCGTCGAGAAGATCAAAGTACCGATGGTTCTTAATGGGGGGCTCGGCAATGACACGCTTATCGGCGCTGCCGGACCCGATGTGATTCGTGGTGGTGCCGACAAAGACCAACTCCACGGGAGCGGCGGAAACGATCGGCTCTATGGAGATGGTGGGATCGATGTGCTTTGGGGTGGTCATGGCGGCGATTTTCTGGACGCAGGGTCGGCGACAGAAAAAGTCTTCGGTTTCGGAGCTGATGCTGCAAAATCTGAGAAAGACTATAATGCCTGGCAGCCTGTGATTCGTGGAATTTCAAGCGATGATGTGCACCAGGATCGTGAAAAAAACTGTGCCTTCCTTGCCACTCTGTCATCCGTTGCAGCGACAAGCACCGTCGATCTGGCTAGAGGGATTTCCTATAAAGGCAATGATCGGTTCACCGTGACATTCGCTGGTCAGCCGAATAAGCCGATTGAAGTCATCTTCAATGGCTCACTAAATCTGGATGATCCACTGCCAAATCCGAAAGTTCATCCGGATGGAGAATTCTGGACGATTCTCTATTGGCGTGCATTCAGCCGGGCGTACGGCGGACCAGCATATGTGCCAACCATTATCCTGCCGGATCCACTGAAGAATCCATCCGTGGCACTTCAGGCCTTGACAGGAAAGACGCCTTCAGAAGCAAATCGGCGAATTTCTCAGCTTTGGAATGACGCACAGGATCAGGCCGCAATTGCGACAGCCTTGGCCGCGAAACGCGCAGTCGTTGCCGGGACGTTGGATGGATCGTCTGTTGTCGCGCCGTTTGTCAAAGCGCATTCGTATGCCGTAATTCGTTTCACACCGGCAAGATCGGGAAGAGAAGCAACGGTCACGCTTCGAAATCCATGGGGCCATAACGGTGACGGTAATCGTAATCTACGCGGGGAATTCTCAGTGCCGTGGTCAGCATTCCGCGCGTCGATTGGCAAATTTTTCATCAGTCGCTGAGGACTGGCGCCTCGATGCAATGTATCCGTATAGCCACAGCTCCGCACTTTCTGACATTCGCTGAACGTAGTTGACCGGTTTCGTCACTGCTTGAAATAAGTGTGGGGACGGACCGACAAAAATGGGGTCTGCGCGAATTTAAGTGTGTCGGTGTTTAGTTCGAAGAATCCAATGGTTTTCCAAAGAAACTGTTTTGCCCCGTTCGCTGAGCCCGAGCTGAGGCCTGTGTCATCCATGCTGGATTCCACTTGCGCCCTTCATTTCGCGCAGAACCGGTAATACGTGTTCTCATCATGTACTCATTTTGGGCAGAGGATCCGGGGGTTTCGGAGAAAAGGAATGGGATCATGTCTCATCCTTTTGTTGTCCGCTGGGTCAGGTTGTGGTTTCAAGTCCAGGACGTGCTGTGATGCTTTTAGACCATTGAGCGTCCGCAGGGTGGCACCTGTTGCTGTGCAACCGGTGAGCCGGAGGTCCTGGAGGCTCTGGCGGGTAGGGCTGAGGTTCTGATAGCGTCCGTGACTTTCGGGACCGATTTATTCACATCGGCAGTTCCGACATAGAACGGAATCGTGACTGCTGATACCAGAGTGAATCATCTCCCGGGCCGTACCGGCCCCCGGATTGCAAGCGACCCGGGCTACCCCGCTATCCCTTGGCCCGGACTTTGTTTCTACAGAAGTTGCTTCATAAACTGCTGCTTGTAACGCCCCGGCATGACTTTCTTCATCGATCAATGTCCCGTTGCCATCACGGGATCTCTGCGCGATTGAGATTCTGGTCCGGTGATCGTTGCATCTCGCAGGTGCCCTTCAACGAATTGCGGACCTTCCGGGGCAGTTCGTCTGGTTTTCGCCCCGGTCAGGCTTTCTGTGCAGGGCGTATCGAAACCGGGCTGACTGAATCATCCTGAGGGCTGAGTCCGGCTGAAGTCTTTTTTCGGAGTCTGCTCTTGGACCTGTTCAAAACCTGGCGGAAAGAAGATGGTGCAAGACTGCAGGGTTCTCGCGAACTCGACAGCGACAAGCTGCAGTCTCCCTGCATCGTCGCTGTTCCCACCGGCGGGTATCGGCTTTTCTATACGGCTGTTGGACCCGCGAAGCCGTTTCCGAATTGCCAGGGCTACATTCTCAGCGCGATTTCTGAAGATGGAGTGACCTTTGAAAAGGAAGCGGGAATTCGACTGGCGCCTCAGCCACAGATCCCGCATATGTCGTTGCGAATCATATCCCCGTCGGTCACCGTCTGTTCCGACGGGCGCTGGCGAATGTATTTTGAATCGCGCGGGCGGGCGAGTGTTCCGACTGTCATCTGCAGCGCGATCTCATCGGACATGCTGCACTGGGAGCTGGAAGAAGGAATTCGACTGCAGACGATGGGTGGAGCAGGTGGTGTCCGATTCGTGGCTTTGCCGGATGGTCGCGGTCGACTTTATTGCTTTGAGTCCGTGTACGATCCCGGAGGTCCTGCAGGCGGAACACGGATCTCTCAGCGCATCATCAGCGCGATCACTTCCGACGGGCTGCAGTTTGATATGGAATCAGGAGTTCGCGTGCAGGACCGGCAGTCTGAATACGACTCCGCTGGAATTACGACCGGGGAAGTCATTGCCCCGACAACTTCGGATGGTCTCTGGACGATGTTGATCTCGGCCTGGCAGGCACCTGCTTCAGCGGCGGATGTTCCGGTACATCCTTCGGCTGATGTCGAAGCCATCGCGAATGGACGCAGTGCCGACTTCGCTGCCGCCTCAATTGCCTCGGATATGTCCGGCTTTCGATCACGGATCTTCGTCTCGCGATCAGCCGATGGACTGACGTGGGGCCCTCTGGAGATTGCCATCGAGGGATCCGGATACGGTGGCCATGGCCTGGATGCTGTTCATGCTGAGGATATGTCGGTCATCCGGATCGCGCCGGACCGGTATCGTATGTACTATGCCGCGTGTGATTCAAAGGGGCGATGGTGTATCGCCAGCGCGATTCATCATGTTCATTGAGTTTCTTTTCCTGACGCCATCGAAAATGCAGAACGGGATCACTGAATGCCAGCCGGAGAAGAAACGATGAGTGATACGTCAGACTTTACCGTTCCGAAATCGGCTCAGATTCGTAACGGTCTGGTGTTCATGACTTCGATGTCGCTGATTTATCTGATTGCTCCGGTGACTTACGTGGGGGTGCTGCACGCCACGATCCTCGATTCCCTCGACGCGAGTGATACCGTGGCCAATCTGCCGGAGTCAGTCTACCTGTGGGTGACTCCCCTGCCACTGCTGATTGCATGGTTCTGGCCGTCACCAAAACTGCTGCGTCCCATGCTGACCTGGGCATTGGTGATGAAGGGAGCCGCGGGAGGAATCGCCGCGCTGGTGTTTGCGTTTGCTCCGAAATCGTTCTGGATTCCAGTCCTGATCATCCACCCCGGCATCATCGGCATCACCGGAGGAGTTCAGACGATGTGTCTTTGGGAGCTGATAGGCCGCGGTATGACTCCGGAAATGCGAGGTCGTACGCTCGGTTGGACATTCGGGATCGGCCCACTCTTTGCCGTGATCGGGTCATGCGCTTCTCAGTTGATCCTGAAGGGTGATTTTCTTGGGATGCTGAACGTGACACCGATTCCACAGCCGTGGAGTTACGCAATCCTGTTTGGAGTTTCGTGTCCGGCAATGTGGCTGTCGGCAGTTCTCGTTCAGATGGCTCAGGTACCTCCGGTATCGGAATCCGAATCCACGACGCAGTCCGGAACACAGCAGTCAGAAACAAAATGGCAGGAAATCCTGCGCGGACTGCGATCTTATTTCCTCAACCCGTTGATCATGACCGCCGCGACCGGGTTCCTGCTGACTTATGCAGGGACAATGATCATGAACAATATGTCACTTTATGCTCGCGAAACACTGGGTGAAGCCCCGGAGAAGTACGCAGGAGTTCAGCTGGCCCTGCGTTTTGGATTCAAATGTGTGATGGGCTTTGGATTAGGCTGGCTTGTCACAAAGATCCATGCGAGAGCCTCATTGATAGCGACGACGTCGATCTGCATCGCAGGGATTGCCTGGGCATTGTTCGTCCCGGGGCAACCGTATCTGCTCGGATTCGGACTCCTCGGCGCAGGCGAGCTGTTTTATGTTTACTACCTCAACTACATCGTCAGCAGTTCACCGCCGGAGCGAATGCGAGAGAACACGGCGTATACCAATCTGATCACGGTCCTGATCGGGGTCATGCCGATTGTGTTTGGCCTCGTGTCAGATCGGTACGGTCTGCGAGCCAGTTTCGTGATGGCGATCGGCATTCTGACGCTCGCACTGATCCTCGTTCAAAGCCGTCTGCCAAAACAGCCTCAAACGGCAACGCAGTGAAGCGTCTTCAAGCGGAACGGCGCCAGCCGTCCGGTGAATTCATGCTGCGGACTCACCACAGGGCTTGCGGTCAGCAGGGTAGCACCGGTTGCTGTGCAATCGGTGGGCCGCAGGCCAAGGAGGTTCTTGCGGATAGTGGAGAGGTTATGAGAGCGGCGTCCGTGACTTTCCCGGCGGGCCCTTCGACATCGGCAGTTCAGACACAGTGCGGAATCGTGATTGCTGAAACCAGTGACAATCACCTCCTGGGCCGTACGTGCCCTAGGGGTGCAAGCAGCCCGTGTGCACTTTTGATCGCGTTTTGTTATGCCGGAGTTTTTGCGGAACTCTCGTTTTTTTTCTGTTTTTTCAGGAAGAACTGGGGGCCTTCGGAGTTTTCTTTGACAGACGTGGAATTCCAGATTCACTTTCTGAAAGATATTCTCTCCTGTTGGAGTTTATCAGTCGCGCGGGAATCAGCGGTCAAGTGGAGGAATGCATCCATGAACGTGTCGGGCGTTTTCTCAGCGGAACGTCGTCGGATTCTGTGCGTGGCAGGGATCCTGTTGTCAGTCACAGCGACACAGGCGGCTGAGCCAAAACGGGTGGCTCTGGTCATTGGAAATTCCGAATATGAAGCCTCTCCGCTGAAAAATCCGAGCAATGACGCCGACGCAGTTTCGGTGGCGTTGAAAGGGCTGGGTTTTTCTGTGACGACGAAGAAAGACGTCACCAAGTCACAGTTT
>JBKDKA010000170.1:0-47461 GCA_046345315.1 Planctomyces sp. | reverse complement strand
AAAACGTTTCGCCCTCGAAATCCAGGATTGAAGTCAAATGCGGTGAGGCTGCGATTCAGGCAGGATCAGATTATCCGGAAGACCACGCCGAACAAGAGCGAGAGACGAAAAACTCCAGCGCAAATCAATCACTGATGCCCTTGCACGGGGATTCCGATCCACTGCGAGGACTGAGACTGGGTTCCGGACGAACTTCCGGACAAAACCGAGAACGTTCAGAAACGGCACACGCGAGCGATTGGGATGTGCGTTTAACTGGACAGTGCCATGTTCTGCACTTAAGGCGCTGGAAATGATTTCCAGCAAACAACTTGAGTCTGACAGGCTGTATTCTGATTCCATCTTTTTGCGATGATCCTTGAGCCAATGAGGCAATCCAGTTCGCAGCGAATCGACGGCGGAATCTTGACGGGAGGGCGAAGCTCCAGCTGAGCCGCTTCGGCCACTCGACTTTGCCCTTGAAATCGGCTCGGCAGGAGACTCGCCTTCCCGGCTTGCAACTTTGACTGATTTTCCGCGTTGCTGAGTTTCAGAGAAGTGCAATTCATTCGCTTTGTCAATGAAATCCGAGGCTTAATCTGAGCTGATGTTTGACCACGTGGTTCCCGCGTAACACCCATAGATGTTGTCTATGTTCGCGATTTCCTTGAATCGCGTCTGGCCTCAGTCGCGACGGGGAACTGGAGAACTATCGCTTGAAGATTGACGGCTGCGGGACTGCCAAAACGGCCGGCGCCTGATCTGTCGGTCACAGATGCTGACTACGCTCCTGTTCGCAACGTATTTGACTGCAACATCTTGTGTACAACTGCAGCTTTCCGGCACGTCCTTTGCATCGGAGTCTGAGCATCTTCGAATTCTCTGCCACGCTGTCTTGATTGAGAACTGACAAAAAGCGATCGCGTCATTGAGCGATCCGCAGCGTGAGTGTTCTGAAAATTCGTGTTGATGAATATTACTGCGTCGAAGAAATATTGAGGAGAAGCCGTGGCTAAGTTACTGACGTTTGACGAAGAGGCTCGTAAGAGTCTGCTGTCCGGCGTTTCAAAGCTGTCGAGGGCTGTTGCGAGCACGCTGGGACCACGTGGTCGTAATGCCGTGCTTGACAAAGGGTGGGGTGCCCCCAAGGTGACGAAGGACGGCGTGACAGTCGCTGAAGACATTGAGCTGGCTGACCCTTATGAAAACGTCGGCGTGCAGCTCGTCAAGGAAGTTGCTTCCAAGACGAATGATGTTGCCGGTGATGGAACGACGACTGCCACCGTGCTGGCAGAAGCTCTGTTCCGTTCGGGACTGAAATACATTGCTGCCGGTGCAGATCCGATGGCGGTCAGTCGTGGGGCTCAGAAGGCCGTCACGGCTGTCGTCGAGGCTCTCGGCAAGATGTCAAAGCCGGTGAAGGCGAATGACAAGGATTCGATTGCTCGCGTTGCATCGATCGCTGCGAATAACGACTCAGAAGTCGGTGAGATTCTGGCAGACGCTCTGATGAAGGTCGGCAAGGACGGTGTCATCACCGTTGAAGAAGGTCGGCATGTCAGCACCGAAGTGACTCTGGTGGAAGGCATGCAGTTCGATCGAGGCTTTCTCTCTCCTCACTTCATCACCGATGAGGAGCATCAGGAAGTTGTTCTCGAGAACTGTCGCATCCTGATCCACGAAGAGAAGATCACCAGCGCAAAGACTCTGGTTCCGCTGCTCGAAGCGGTTTCCAAGGCTGGTGTGCCTCTGCTGATCATCGCAGAAGATGTCGAAGGCGAAGCTCTTGCGACCCTCGTGGTCAACAAGATGCGCGGCATTGTGAAGGTTGCTGCGGTCAAGGCACCAGGATACGGCGATCGTCGCAAGGCAATGCTCGAAGATATTGCTGTGCTGACTGCCGGTCGAGCATTCTTCAAGGATCTCGGAATCAAGCTGGAAAACATTCAGCTTTCTGACCTCGGTAAGGCTCGCAAGATCCGAATCGACGCCGACAAGACCATCGTTGTTGAAGGCGGCGGGAAGAAGGGTGATATCTCCGGTCGTGCAGAACAGATTCGCCGTGAGATTGAAGTGACGGACAGCGAATACGACCGTGAAAAGCTTCAGGAACGACTTGCGAAGCTCGCTGGCGGGGTTGCTCAGATCAATGTCGGTGCAGCCACTGAAACCGAGATGAAGGAACGCAAGGACCTGATCGACGATGCTCTGGCTGCAACTCGAGCGGCCATCGAAGAGGGAATCGTCCCCGGTGGCGGAGTTGCTCTGCTGCGTTGTGCAAGTGCTCTCGACAGCCTCAACCTGAAGGGTGACGAAGAGTACGGTGTGGATCTTGTCAGAGGCATCCTGGAGACGCCTTTGCGAACGATCGCCGAGAACGCAGGGCTTGATGGTGCGGTTGTCGCAAACCGTGTCTCAAAGGAAAAGAAGATCAGTTACGGCTACGACGCTCTCAACAATCAGTATGGCGACATGCTGGCATTCGGAGTTGTCGACCCGGCCAAGGTGGTTCGGACCTGCCTTCAGAATGCAGTCAGCGTGGCTTCGCTGCTTCTGACCACAGAATGCATCGTGGTGGAAGAACCCAAGAAGGCTGGCGACGACCATCACCATGACGACCACCACCACGACATGGGTGGCATGGGCGGAATGGGTGGCATGGGCGGCGGAATGCCGGGCATGGGCGGAATGGGCGGCATGATGTGACGCCGTTCTGTCATCAGCCGGTCAGATGATGACCGGCTTTGGCAGACACGAGAGGCTGGTCAGGCCACTCAGTTCGATTTTCAGAGATCTCAAATCCACATTCATTCGAGAATCACTCGAAGCATAAATACGGAGCACTGTTCCAATGAAGATTAATCCACTTGATGATCGTGTTGTTGTTCGTCCGGACGATGCTGAATCCACCACTGCCGGCGGAATTGTTCTTCCTGATGCCGCACGCGAAAAGCAGCAGCGTGGCACTGTCCTGGCCGTTGGCCCGGGCCGACTGCTCGACAGCGGTGAACGAAGCGCCGTCAGCGTGAAGGTCGGAGACCAGGTCATCTTTGGCAAGTACGGCGGCACAGAAATCGAAATCGACGGTCAGGACGTCAAGATTCTTCGCGAGAGCGACATTCTCGCGAAGCTTGTCTGATGTTGGCGAGTGCTGAGTCTCGCTTTGAGGGAACTCAGCATTCAACGCAGAATCATTGACTGAACACTGGTCTGGCTGTACTGCGGTGATCTCATCAGAGACACCGAGCAATCTGAAAATTTTGGTCAGCGAAATCACGCTGAAGGAGCCTTTGAAGTGGCAAAGCAACTACTTTTCGACGACCGAGCTCGTATCAAGCTGCAGAAAGGCGTGAACACGCTGGCTCGGGCTGTCGCAGTCACGATGGGACCGACTGGTCGAAACGTCATCATTGACAAGAGCTTCGGCAATCCGGTCGTCACGAAAGACGGTGTGACTGTCAGTAAGGAAGTCGAACTCGAAGATCCTTACGAGAACATGGGTGCGAAGCTCGTCAACGAAGTCGCCAGCAAGACCAGCGACAAAGCGGGTGACGGAACGACAACTGCGACTGTTCTCGCGAGAGCGATTTACGACGAAGGTCTTCGAGGCATCACACTGGGTGCCAACCCGACAGTGGTGCGAAAAGGGATCGACAAGGCGGTTGAGGTCGCTCTGAAGAGCGTTGCTCAACTCGCAAAGCCGGTTTCCTCGAAGGAGCAGATTGCCCAGGTAGGCTCGATCTCTGCCAACAGCGACCGGAAGATTGGCGATATGATCGCTGATGCAATGGAGCGAGTTGGTCGGGACGGCGTTATCACGGTCGAGGAAGGCAAGGGCAGCTCGACGACGCTGGAATTCGCTGAAGGGATGCAGTTCGACAAGGGTTATATCAGCCCTTACTTCGTGACTCAGGCCGAGGACATGAAGGCTGTTCTGGAAGACTGCCTCATCCTGCTCTTTGAAAAGAAGATCTCCAGCCTGCGTGACTTTGTGCCGCTCCTCGAGAAGGTTGCTCGTTCAGGTCGCCAGCTCCTCGTTGTGGCAGAAGATGTCGACAGCGAAGCACTCACGGCTCTGGTCGTGAACAAGCTGCGAGGTGTTCTGAAGGTCTGTGCAGTGAAGGCTCCCGGTTTTGGTGACCGACGCCGATCAATGCTGGGCGATATGGCAGTTCTCACCGGCGGTACGCTGATCTCTGAAGACCTCGGAATCAAGCTCGAAGCGGTTGAACTTTCCCACCTCGGATCAGCTCGTCGAGTTGAAGTGACAAAGGACAACTGCACCATCATTGAAGGTGCCGGTAAAGACTCTGTCATCAAGCAGCGAGTTCAGCAGATCCGTGATCACATCGAGAAGACCGAAAGTGATTACGATCGCGAGAAGTTCCAGGAACGTCTTGCCAAGCTGACGGGTGGTGTTGCGGTTATCTCTGTCGGTGCATCCACCGAAGCGGAAATGAAGCAGACCAAGGCTCGGATGGAAGATGCTCTGCATGCAACTCGTGCTGCCGTTGAAGAAGGCATTCTTCCAGGCGGTGGCGTTGCCTTGCTGCGAGCAATCGACGCTGTTGACAAGATCAAGGCCGACGGTGATGAACTGATCGGTGTTCGGATTCTGGCGAAGGCTCTTGAAGCTCCGATGCGTCAGATCGCAGAGAACTGCGGTAAAGACGGCGCTGTCATCGCTGACGAAGTCCGTCAGATGAAGGGCAACATGGGATTTGATGCTTCGACCGGCGAGTGGGTCGACATGATGGAACGAGGGATTCTCGATCCAGCCAAGGTCGTCCGAAATGCTCTGTCAAACGCCGCGTCAATTGCCGGCCTGATGTTGACGACTCAGGTTCTGGTCACGCGTTCGGATGACGCAGATGGCGGAAAGAAGCCGACCGTAGAAGGTTCAGTTCGGTAATTCTGCCTTCGACATGTATGATTGACAGAACACGGGACACCCCCTGCTGGTGTCCCGTGTTTTTTAACAAAAACGAGACAGTAGTTTCTTCTTCGGCCTGCCATGATGTCTGCTCAGCGTGACTACTATGAAGTACTTGGTGTGTCTCGCACTGCAACGGCGGAAGAGATCAAGAAGGCCTATAAGAAACTGGCGCTGAAGTACCATCCGGATCGAAATCCGGACAATCCCGACGCAGTCGCACAGTTCAAGGATGCCTCCGATGCATTCAGTGTGCTGAGTGACTCAGAGAAACGAGCTCGCTACGATCGGTTTGGCCATGCCGGTGTGAAGGGCAGCGGTGGAGGTGGCGGAGGCTTCCACGACGTCAACGATATCTTCAGCGCATTCGGCGATATATTCGAGGGATTCGGATTCAACTTCGGTGGTGCTGGTGGAGGCGGTCGACGTGGTGGTGGTGCATCTCGAGGTGCGTCGCTGCAGACCACGATACGAATTGACCTCACTGAGGCCTACTCCGGCTGTCGCCGGGAACTTCAGATCTCCCGACACGAAGCGTGTGACAAATGCAACGGCACGGGTGCGAAGGCCGGAAGTTCTTCTGTGGCCTGTCGCACTTGTGGTGGTCAGGGGAAGGTGATTCAGTCGCAGGGATTCTTCCGAGTCCAGACTGTCTGCCCGGCATGCCGCGGCAAAGGAACGACGATCAAGGATCCCTGTTCTGACTGCAGCGGTGGCGGTCGCGTAATGAAGGAAGTTGTCCGGGAAGTCACAATCCCGTCGGGCATCGATTCCGGAATGCAGCTCTGCCTGCGTGGTGAGGGTGAAGCCGGAACTGGCGGAGGTCCGCGTGGCGATCTCTTCGTCGACATTGAAGTGACAGAACATCCGTTGTTTCATCGTGATGGATGCGATGTGCTCTGCCGAATTCCTGTTACGTATGCTCAGGCGGCCCTTGGTGGTGAGATTGAGGTTCCGACACTTTCCGGTCGTGAACAGCTGATGATCAAGCCCGGAACTCAGCCAGGCGATATCACGCGGCTTCGTGGACGCGGGATGCCGGATCCGCGAGGTGGTGGTCGGATCGGTGACCAGCTCGTTGAAATTCAGATTGAGGTTCCGAAGAAGCTTTCTGCCGAACAGGAGTCCCTTCTGAGACAGCTTGCGGAACTCGATCACAAAAGCGTTATGCCGCAGCGAAAATCTTTCTTCGAGCAGGTGAAAGAATTTTTTGCGGGAGATGACGACCCAGAGGATTAGAGCTTTGTCAGTTATCAGATGATGGAGAACGAAAGGTGGTTCCTGTGTGCCACTGGCTATGCCAGTGCTGTTGGTTCAACAACACTGGCATAGCCAGTGGCTCACATCAATGGATCGTTGACAGAACACGGGAACGGATTCCAGAACCAGGACAGGCTCATTTGGATTCGGCGTGTTTTCCGGAGAACAGCCAGCCCGTCGGTAGCGGGTGCCGGTTTTGGAAACACCTGCAAACAAAATTCTTCTGATCCATTCTTCTGCTGCGATCTGTTCTTGTGCTGCGATAATGGAAGTGAAAAAGGTGAATCGATGAGTGATCCAAATGCGAACCAATCCGGAACTGACTCGGGTTCCGGGCAGTCGTCGCCCAATTCAGGAAAACAGGATTCTGAAAAGTCGACATCAGCATCTGCACAGAAAGCTGAATCGGCATCGGCAGATCTGACGGCACTGGAAACCCGCTGCACGGAACTTCAGGACCGTCTGTTTCGGTGTCAGGCCGATCTTGAAAATTACCGGCGGCGAACTCAGCGTGAACAGGAAGACGCAAAGCGTTTCGAATCGCTGCGACTGATCCGAGATCTTCTGCCCGGACTCGATGGGCTGCAGCGAGCAGTGAGTTCAGCGGAGCAGACAGGCGATTTCAGGAACCTGCTCGACGGCATTCGAATGGTTGCTCAGCAGTTCCGAGATGTTCTTCGTGGACATTCTGCGGAGCCGATTGATGCTCAGGGAAAGCCATTCAACCCGAATGAGCACGAAGCACTGACTCAGGTGCCATCCGCCGACTGTGAGCCGATGACGGTTCTTCAGGTCGTCGAGATGGGATATCGCATGCACGATCGCATCGTCCGCCCTGCACGAGTCATCGTGTCCTGTGCTCCGCCGGAAACAGCCGGCTGAAGCAGTTCGTCGTCTCAATGACGATCAGATCACATTTCAAAACCCGGGCAGGCACCCCTCGTGTTCAAGAATCTGCTGGGAAGAATCGATCGCATCGGGAGCCAGTTTCGGTTTTGAAACTACCTGTACACTCGGAGAAATCTGAAATGCCGACCTACGAATACAAATGCAATGCCTGCAGTCATCGCTGGGATGAATTTCAGCCGATGTCGGCCAAGCCGTCGAAGAAGTGTCCCGGTTGCGGAAAGCTGAAAGCCGAGCGGATCATCAGTGCCGGCGGTGGCATCATTTTCCGCGGCTCCGGCTTTTATCAGACAGACTACCGCAGCGAGTCTTACAAAAAGGGTGCTGACGCAGCGAGCAAATCGTCTGAATCCGGCAGCTCCGGGGATTCTGGAAAGAGCTCGTCAGATTCAAAGTCCGGTTCCTCCGGAAAATCGGAATGATGCCGTCGTCGTTGAGCTGCAGAGAAACTCAGTTCTCCCCCGAACGGCATTGAATCAGATGCCGGCACGCAGGAGATGATGCTGAGGCGGTCTGGAGCAGGCCGGCGGAGAAAGCGAAACTCCCTGCGCCGTGACGACGGGGCGCCAGAGGTCTTCCCATTCCTTCCAGTCCGTCTTCGATTCCGAGAACACAAGACCATCGCGTTCGATCGATGAAAGCCCGGCCTGAATGGCATCTGAGTGGGGAGACGGTCGAATTGTCTGCCGTCGATGGAGATCGACTGTGATCTCTCGCTCGAACGCCGGGTCCGCCCAGATCGACAGTCCTGTGGCGTTGATGTCATACTCTCGCTGACCGATGTAATTTCGTTCGATCTGCTCACGGACCAGTTCCACTCCGGCCTTTCGATAAAAGCCCTCCAGAGCATGCTCAAGTGACCGGATCTGCTCTGCTGAAGCGAAGTTCACCCAGCCATACTCAGCGATTGCCGCCACCGCCCAGCCACTCTGTTCCTGAAACAGCAGCTGCAGCGGCTGATCACTCAGTCGACCGCACCTGACTGAAATCTGAATGCTGTTTGATGCCGCATGAATATGACCGCACTTCAGTCCCATTTCTTTCCAGACGGGACAGAGCTGCAGCAGCTGTATCAGTTCTCTTTCAGCGAAACGACGTACATCCCTTTCGACATGTTCCAGATGACTTCGCGCTGATCTTCGAGAACTGAATCGACTGAAAGAGGATTCCAGTTTTTCAAGCCGACGCATTCGACGAAACAGTTTCGGAAGTGTGCCTGAGTGGAAGCCGGGTTTCATCAGTCGTGGCACCGACTCACCATGACTTCCGACGACGGCGGGAGTCAGTCGAGAATGTCGATTGGCCGCGTAGAGCCTCCAGTTTTCTTTCATCTCCCAGACGAGGAATCCAAAAATCCCCGGCAGAAAGAAGATGTTGAATCCGGTGACGACTCCCGCGAGCCAGACACCAAGATATGGAGTCAGCGCATCCAGCATGTATTTTCCGACGTACGTGATGGCCGGAAAGAACATTTTGTGAGCCACCGTCACGACGGGAAAATGCTTCACCGGATGCAGCGTCGGCTCAATCAGAAGATTGACATAAATTCGAATCAGAAACGAAACGAAAGACCAGACGATCCCGGCTGCTGCCTTTGCAACAACGGACATCCAGCTTTCTTCGCTGTGAAATCGCAGCAGCTCATCGACAGCGTAGAGGCAACGTTCGATAAAACCGAGAACAATTTTGAATGCGTCGATGATCCATTCGATGACCGCACGAATCACGCGAACTCGGAAGTCATACCACAGATTCCCCAGCCACTCAGCGGTGAGCTCCTCCGCATCACGTCCGAGCCGACTGTTGATGGCAAGGCTCATCAGAACAGCCACGGAACTGACCCACCACCAGTTCAT
Source organism: Planctomyces sp. (assembly GCA_046345315.1). Classification (GTDB taxonomy): domain Bacteria; phylum Planctomycetota; class Planctomycetia; order Planctomycetales; family Planctomycetaceae; genus F1-80-MAGs062. The sequence continues at coordinate 38,527 of JBKDKA010000170.1, read as the reverse complement.
GGAATTCCTGAACAGCAGCGGGAATACTCCTTTACCAAGCAGCGTTGCAGCGAGAAATGGATTCAGCCCCCATTGACGAAAACGAACGAACAGACGGCTTTTGAGAACCATCTGAACAATCGGCAGTCGAATCAGCTTCAGTGGTCCGTCAAAGACGACAACCCGAAGCCCTTTCCAGAGCTTCGCTGCCGTCCGAAAAAGTCCTCGACGAATTCTTTCCGAATGAATCACACCCAGCAGCAAGCAGCCAATGATCAGAACCATCGAGAATGACTGCCCCTGCTGATCAATGATCTGATCGACCGGGTCTGCTTCTCGTGTGATAACGATTTTTGCCTGTTCCCTCTGGTCAGTGATCGAATTGTCACTCAATGGCCGCAGAGGCCCAGCCATCTGCACCGGTTCGGCAGTCGATACTCCGGTTGCCGGAGCGGTCTGACCATCCGCTGCATCCGTGCCGTTTGAAGCGACAGTCTCAGGAGCAACCGCCGAAGCCTCTTTGCTGGCGCCGATCTTGTTTTCAACGCGGGTGCCGACAACACCGACACCTGCAGCAGCTGTATCCTCAGCGGTCTCGGAAGCTGTCGAAGCAGGCACCGAACCAGCCTCCGAAAGCGAAGCTTCTTTAGCTTCCGCCCCTGCATCAGATTTCGCGGTCAGCGCTGCTTTGCTCTGCCGATTCTTCCCGGTCGCGACGTGATAAACGTGGCGACTGATTTCGACGATGACCAGAGCACCGCCGAAAGGCAGAATCAGATAAAGCGTAATAAAGCGGCCAGCTCCGGTTCCGAAAAACATGGCACTCGTGATCTGCAGCCACCGCAGATAGAACTCGCCGCGGCGGTAGACACCGTCAAGAGCCACATCAAGCCGGTCGTCCGAACGCAGCAGATGGTCGCCTCGGATCAGCTCCATCGGATGCTTGAGGTCCGGCAGCTTGAGATCGTTTCGACTGATGGCATCTCGAAGATATCCCATTGTGAGATATCCGCGTTCCGCGATGCAGTCGAGTGATTCCTCAATGAGCTTGTCCTGAGCGACCTGCTCCGGAAGGCTCGTCGGCACCAGCCCGACATCGTTCATGGTCTTGACCATCGCCGGTCGCATGCGTTCACGCATCTGCAGTTCTGCCAGATGGGTTGCTTCATGCAGCAGGCCGTCCAGCCGTTCTCGCTCGATACCGCTGAGCCTAACGCTGGCAAGGCGGCTTGCGGAGCTGGCCAGATGTTTTGCCATCATCACTTCGCGGATACTGTCCAGAGGGCGACGCAGCGGTCGGCGGCCTCGGCTGACAATCCACTTCACAACATCGACTTTGTAAATCACTCGTTCATGATCGAGACAGACTTTCTGAAGGTCATAAAGCAGCCGCTTGTCTGAATTCCAGAAACCATGCACCGAGTTGGTCACAAGTTCCTGCAGAGAGGACTTCCATTCGGGCAGTTCCTCATCAGCAAACTTCAGAGCTCGCTGGAGTCGTTGCGCCAGAAAGGAGATGTCGTTTCCGGCACGCTCCTGCGCAAACCGTCGTTTGTCATCGGTGGTTGCTCTTTCCACTGCCAGAACTGCCGAAACAGCAGCGCGAACCGTGTTGCCTTTCTCATTCGCTCGATCCCTCCGACGAAGAAGACGCAGAAAAGCTCGATCGGAAGGAGCGACGCCGACGCCCAGCGACCAGTTCTGGCGGGTGCTCACCAGGCGCTGTTCGTCCCGAGCCGTGTTTGGTGTCAGGTCAGGCTCCGGTGCTCCGTACAGTCGAGTTGACTGGTAGAGATGCTCGGCATCGACATCCAGCCTCAGAACATCATGAACATGGTCGCGTCCCGCCAATGAAGGAAACCAGACGGGCAGCAGGTCCGGCGCGAACCGATGGAGTTCAAGGTAAACGGCGGCAAACTCGCAGTAAGATTCCATCCGGGAATCGGAATGGATCAGACGCGATTCCGAACGAAGCACAAACTGAGCCTCATCGAATTCCACCTGACCAATTGCGGCAATTCGACTTTGAATGGTCGCACGGTTCAGAGTACTTCGGCTGAGCTGCTGCAGATGTCGATCGATCGTGCCGTGAAAAAGGCGACGCCAGACCAGCTGCATGAGTTCCTGAACAGGCCAGTGCTGAAGTTCATCTTCGTCCGGCACTGCAATCAGAATGCAGCGATCTGAGAGGTTGTCAAAGCTCTCACGACCAAGTTCATCAGGATGGCAAAGACGCCGAAGATCCGCAGACGAAGCGACCAGCGCGTCGGTGTGAGGAATTGCCGTGGAAAGTCGCGCATATCCATGAAGTTCGCGAATAACGCGACGAATCACTCTCGTCTGCACGAGATATGCCGTCGTGTCTGACTGCGTCAGAGCTCGTCGCAGTTCCTGAATACGAGTCACTTCATCCATCAGCGTTCTCTGTCTGAGTTAACGGGTCTGAGTTACCCTGAGTATTCGCTCAGTGGCAGGTTGAAGGTCTCGGCAACAGCTCGATTCGTCACTTTTCCATTCGACATGTTGACAGCGGCGACCAGCCCCGGATCTTTGCCGCACGCCTTCGAAAGACCTTCATTTGCGATACGACGGACATATGGGAATGTGACGTTGCAGAGCGCATAAGTACTGGTTCTTCCGACAGCCCCGGGCATATTGGTCACGCAGTAATGCACGATGCCGTCGACAATGTACGTCGGCGCTGAATGTGTTGTCGGGCGCGATGTTTCGAAACATCCTCCCTGATCAATGCACACGTCAATGATCACAGCCCCCGGCTTCATCAGACGAAGATCTTCCGCTGAAACCAGCCGTGGTGCTCGGGCGCCCGGAATCAGCACACCTCCGATCACCAGGTCCGCTCGACGAAGCTGCTCGCGAATGTTCAGTCGATCACTGTAAAGAGTATTGACGTTTGGCGGCATGATGTCTTCGAGGTACCGAAGGCGGTCGACATTCACATCAAGGATGACGACATCCGCCTGAAATCCCGCAGCTATTCTTGCCGCGTTCTTGCCGACCACGCCTCCGCCAAGGATTGCGATGTGTGCCGGTTCCACCCCCGGTACGCCACCCAGCAGAATTCCTCGACCCTCCTGAGGTCGTTCCAGATATTTTGCACCTTCCTGAATGCTCATTCGCCCCGCCACTTCACTCATCGGAGTCAGCAGCGGGAGATCTCGTCCATTCCCCTGCAGCGTTTCGTAGGCAACCGCGGTGATTCCGGACTTCAGAACATTCAGCGTGAGGTCACGGTCAGCAGCAAAATGAAAATAAGTGAAGACAATCTGCCCTGCACGCAGCAGCGGCCATTCCTGCGGCATCGGCTCCTTGACTTTGACGATCAGATCCGCCTGGCCGAAGACCTCGGATGCTGTCGAAAGGATCTCGGCTCCCTGAGCTGCATAGTCGGAATCCGGAATACCACTGCCGACTCCGGCGCCTGCTTCCACGAGCACACGGTGTCCCGATCGAACCAGTTCATCGACACCACCAGGCAGCATGGCAACTCGGTATTCGTCGCGCTTCACCTCACGGGGCACACCCACGATCATGACCGCATCCCTTCATTTCAACCTGACTGATTCTCGGGGCGTCGCGTGCATTCCGGTAACCCGAAATGATCCCGAACGCGCTGGAAGGCAACGGCAGAACAGATTGATGACGTCACCTCGGCGCGAAAGTCTATCGATGAGTGTTCTTTTCGAACAGGTTCACACCCACTGCATCTCGAAGGCAACGATAGGAGAGTTCGACCTGCCTGAACAGCCTGTTGAATTGAACGGCTTGTTGAAAACCCAGAGTCATTCCCTCGCAGGCCGGGCCCCGGATTCTACGAAGCTCGAAACACATGAATTCCCGTCTGTCATCTATACATAAGTATTCTGAATTTCCTCTCCATTTGGCTCCCAAGGCGATTCTCCAGGCTCATGACAAGACCACGTGGGCATGAATTGCTGACGAAAGTGTTGTGTTGATTGTCCGGGAAACAACCAAACAGAATCTCTCGAAGCAGCTGACTGTGACTTCAGGCCGAAGGCACAGCCGTTCTGCCAGCCCGGGCTGAAGTGAAGCGGCAGGCCGGGGCGCTGACTGCGGCCTTTCTTTGCCGGAAATGATTCGTGATTCCGGCGCACTCTGTTTTGAATAAAACGCCAGAGCGTATATCAAAACGTCAAAACGAGGCCAGGCACCCTTCCTGTTGCTGAATTCGGAGGAATACAATGCGTGCGTCGGGAACCAGTCCCGGTTTTGAGCCCACCTGTACAGAATCATGGGAATGCAGCCACCGAAAGCTGAAAACGGTTGCCGACGTACGTACTGAATGCAGAGCCGTTTGAAAATGTCTCCCGGAAATTCCATGGTGGAGACAGGGAGACCCTTCCGGCGTCACAATCAGGCTTCGAGAACACGTTGAATCCTGACGACTCCGACAAAAGTGATGTCGGCCTGCGGGGCAACATTTCGAAGGATTTTGGAGCGAAACGGCGTCTCCGTGCGGTGATTTCCGTCGCCTGATCCAGCCGTCGGCTCGCGCCCAAGGGCTGGAATAGCAACATCTCCAGCGAAAAATGATTTACATCGTCGCCCAATGGGTCTGAATCGCAGGATTTCCGAAGGAACCTGTCGCTGTCCGGTGAGGCGTAAGGCGTTCATGTTTTTGGGCATTCGTCGTTAGATGTCACTCCATTCTTGAAAAACATTCGTTGATTCCGATACTTTGTCCTGCGGCGGTGTCTCAGCCGCTGGCGATTCAGTCCGAAAGTTCACGAGCATCCGGCCCGAACGGGTAAAAACATTCAGCCGAATGCAGGAAAGCAGATTTTAAGATGGCCGGTCAGGTCTTGAAGCTGGGTATTCCAGCAGGCAGTCTTCAGGAGTCCACCGCTGCGCTGTTCAGCCGAGCGGGCTACAATATCAAGTTCGCATCGCGCTCGTATTTTCCGACGGTCGACGATCCGGAAATTGAATGCATGCTGATTCGAGCTCAGGAGATGGCTCGATACGTCGAAAACGGTATTCTCGACGCCGGAATCACCGGGCATGACTGGGTGCTGGAAACCAATGCCGATGTGCATGAAGTCTGCGAACTGGTGTTTTCAAAAGTGAGCCGCCGACCGGTTCGCTGGGTGCTGTGCGTTCCTGAAGATTCTCCACTGAAAACTGTCAAAGACCTTCAGGGCAAACGAATTGCCACCGAAGCCGTCGGTCTGACGACGCGATATCTCGAACGCCACGGCGTTCAGGCTCATGTGGAGTTCTCGTGGGGGGCCACAGAAGTGAAGCCACCACGCCTCGCAGATGCGATTGTTGAAGTGACCGAAACCGGAAGTTCGCTGCGAGCCAACAATCTGAGGATTATGGATGAGGTTCTGCAGAGCACGACGCGATTCATCGCTAACAAAACGTCGTACAAGAATGAGTGGATCCGACGCAAAATCGAGAACATTGCACTGATGCTGCAGTCGTGTCTCGAAGCCGAAGGCAAAGTCGGGCTCATGATGAACGTCCACCGAAATCAGCTGGAAGCGGTGGTTCAGTTTCTGCCTGCTCTGCAGACGCCGACTGTTTCGCATTTGTCGGATCCAGACTGGGTCGCTCTGAATACGATCGTCGATGAGAGTGTCGTCAGGACCATCATTCCGAGGCTTAAGGATGCGGGAGCACGGGGCATCGTGGAATACCCGATCAGTAAGATCATCGACTGACACCCCCACATCCCAAAGCTATGTCAGGTATCCATGTTCTGAAGGTCGGCGGCAGCCTGCTGACGACAGATCATCTCCCTGAGCGAATTCTGACTTTCCTGACCCGCCATCAGATCGCTCGGGGTCTGCTGGTGATCGGCGGGGGAGCTGCGGCAGACGAAATCCGTCGCCGACAGAAGTCAGAGAGTCTTTCGGAAGAACGGGCTCACTGGCTGGCCATCGAGGCGATGGTCGAAAACAGCAGACGACTCGTTCAGCAGCACGCAGATTTTCGGATCGTCCGAACGAGATTCGAAGCAGACAACTGCTGGGATGCCGGGAAAGTTCCGGTCATTGATCCGTTGTCGTTTCTGAAGGACGAAGAATTGATCGTGGGAGCATCGCCACCGGAAGGCAACTCCCGATTTTCGCTTCGAGTTCTGCCGGCTTCCTGGTCCGTAACCAGCGACTCGATTGCGGCCTGGATTGCAACTCGATGGTCGATTCTTGACATTCCCGTGGCAGGGGCCGAGTCCGAAGTTGATCATCAGCCGACCCTCTGGCTGCTGAAATCCTGTTCTCCAGGAGACCACTGTGATCTTCAGTCGCTGAGACAACGTGAGCTGGTCGACGACCACTTCCCGGCCTGTGCTTCGGAATCGATCCGCATTTTCTGGGTGAATCTTCGAGACGCTGATCTGACATCAATGCAGCCGATTGAAATTCAGAGCCACGGGCAGAACAAGTTCAGCTGATTCTCGTCGATCGTTGGTTTTCCGCTGGAGCTATTCAGTCGGAAGCGATCCTGAAACGAACTCCTGCTTTGTTCGAGCTTAAACTGCGGGTTTTGTGCGGCACTGGATTCTCCCCTGCGCGGGAATGACTAAGAACGCGTAACAAAACCGGGACTGGCTCCCGCCGAGAGTCTGAAACGATTGAGAAATGTGACATTCATGGGTGCCTGTCCCGGTTTTGTTAGAGCCTCTAACGCTGAATCAAGGTTTGACAGTGCTCTCCTGATTGTTTTGAGTCTCCGGTGCCGTGTTGAAGTTTCCCGAATGTCCCGACTTCGCTAAACTGCCGGACGGAGGCTGAGACTGTGTTTGCTCCTTGATTCGACACCCTGAACAATTCAAAGGATTTTACAGATGGCAGTGAAGACGAAAACGAAAAGCGTAACTCAGAAACCCGCCGACGAGCATTCCGCAATGCTCGACAATGCTCTCGGACAGATCGAGAAGATGTTCGGCAAAGGGTCCATCATGAAACTGGATTCCTCCGAAAACGTCGGAGGCTTTCCTGGAATCTCGACCGGTGCTCTTTCACTTGATCTGGCACTTGGCGGACGCGGCTTTCCGCGGGGGCGTATCATCGAACTTTCCGGGCCGGAATCGAGCGGTAAAACGACTCTGGCACTACATGCAATCGCAAGCGCTCAGAAGGACGGCGGGATCGCCGCCTTCGTGGACGCCGAACACGCTCTGGATCCCTCATGGGCTCGTCGCCTTGGCGTCAATCTCGATGAACTGCTGGTGAGTCAGCCTTCCTATGGCGAAGAAGGCCTGCAGATTGTTGAAATGCTCGTGAAGTCGAATTCCGTCGACATCATTGTGATTGACTCGGTTGCCGCACTTGTACCCAAGGCAGAACTGGACGGTGAGATCGGCGACAGTCACGTTGGGCTTCAGGCACGAATGATGAGCCAGGCGATGCGCAAGCTGACTGGTGTCATTTCCAGAGCTCGAACGACCGTCATCTTCATTAACCAGATCCGTGAAAAGATCGGGGTAATGTTTGGCAGCCCGGAAACGACCCCCGGCGGTCGAGCTCTGAAGTTTTACAGTTCCTGTCGCGTTGACGTCCGTCGAATCAGTTCCCTGAAAGAAGGGGAGAATCAGATCGGCATCCGGATGCGGGCGAAAATCGTGAAGAATAAGGTCGCTCCGCCGTTTCGAATTGCTGAATTCGACATGTACAACAGCTGCGGTATCAGTTTCGAGGCTGATCTGGTGGATCTGGCTGTGGAAAACAAAATCATCGAACGCAGCGGCAGCTGGTTCAGCTACGGTGGCACAAAGCTCGGTCAGGGACGCGATCGCGTTCGAGTCTATCTCGAAGAGAATCCAACCATCACCGCCGATATTAAGCAGAAGGTGCTCGATCTCAAGTGCCTGACTGGTGTGACAGCGGCGGAAGAAGACACAGCCGCTGTTGAGGCTGAATGATCAGGGTTCGGTGCCCGGCGCCGCCGGGAAGCCGTAGCGGGATGCCGCCGAAAAATTCAGAGCCGCATAGAACCTGCGGTGGATACTTTCGGAGGTCGCCGAATCAGGTCATCGATTGCTGGAGGTCTGTCTGTCGCGTTCCGTCAGACGGGCCTCCTTTTTGTTGATTCCTGAGCAACGGTGCATTTCTGCCCCAGGATAACTCTGTTTCGCATTCCTTTGAGGACTTCGCGGTCTTCTGTATTATTCCAATCATTGTGCTCACAGCGCTGTCTCTGCCGTCGTGATTTTTCATTCGGTCACCTTGCCCCCAATGCTGCTCAAACACTCCGAATGAAGCTCTGAAGCGAATCGGCCGGAAGTGGAAGAAGCTGAGCAATGCTGCATAGAACAGACCCCGAATCTCTGATCAGGAGTGTGGAAGTTGTCATCTCCCTGGCTTGATGCCGGCTGGATCCTGCGATCGCAGCGGATGTTGAATTCCTATGCTCGCCTGCTTGGCAAAGAACTGATCGAGCGAACCGGAAATGAACAGGAAGACTCAAAACGTCTGTTCCACGCCCCTTTCGTCGTGGTAGCTCATGGCAGGGAGCCAGATCCGATCCTGAATTATGGAAATCAGACCGCGCTCAAACTCTGGGACATTTCGCTCGATGCATTCCTCCGGATGCCATCACGACTGACTGCCGAACCTGTTCATCGCGACGAAAGAGCACGTCTGCTCGAACGGACAACGCGAGATGGGTTCGTGGATGACTACCGAGGAATTCGAATCAGCAGTTCAGGAAAACGTTTCCTGATCAGCCAGGCCGTCGTTTGGAATATCTCCGACGAGAACGGAGATCGAATCGGTCAGGCTGCGACGTTTGCAGACTGGGAATGGCTGCCGGTTCTCAGTTCAGAATGAGCCCGGCAACATCAGGGGCGGCGCTATCAAGTCCGCGTCAGAGCCCCCTGGGTGCAGCGTTCCTCAATGATCAGGTTCTGGAAACTCAGCAAAGGTGAGAAGCAGTCAAAGCTGCGAACCTCTTGACTCGGCGACCGTTTGGTGTGAGCCCACCGAGAAAACGGAACGGGGAGCAGGGTCAGTCGTGGAATCAGATTGATTCATTCCATTCGGTCTCTGTGACCTTGGTGACGTCTTGTTCCATTCCGTCTTGAAGCAAAAGCGGCTCAGAAGGAGCTTCGCCCTCCCTTCAAGGTTCCGCCATCGATTTGCCGCGAATCGGATTGCCTCTGCGATTCTTGATCACCGAAACGCTGGTGATGTCTTCTGAAGTTCGGTGTTCAGCTCTGTGAGCGAGCGAGTCGAATCTTTCTGACGACTTTCGATATTGAGAAGTAGTGCTGCTCCCTGAGCATCTCCAGCTGCCTCCAGCGATGTTGCTGCATCCTGAAGCCGTTGGCAGAGATAATGCTGGCTTGTGAGCACGCGAGACAGAGCACTCTGCAGAGAAAGAAACTGCATGTCTGTGTATTCGGTCGGATAGGTGCCGAAATCAACAAAGTGTTCGCGATCCGTGAGCAGTTCAGCGATCTCGGAAACGGCCTGACGCTGTCTCGCAGCGATCACCTGAATCTGCTGTTCAATGCCGAGTCCTTCGCCACTGACCCACGGCCAGCTTTCGCACACGTACTGCAGATAACTTCGAGCCAGATCGATCAGTACGCTGTTCAGCAGAATTTCGTTGTCCTGAAGAGCCATAATCGCAGCATCCGTCACAAATCAGAATTCAAAGAGCGTCGGAGGTGACTACCTGTTCGTGGCAGCATGCACAACAGACTCAGCTGCAGCATTCGCCGTTCGACTGAGACCGCTCATGACGCCTGGAAGAATTCCCAGAAGCAGAACGAAGATCGCCAGTGCCATCACGTAAGAACCTTCCAGGGACATTGTCCTGACAGGCACTTTTCGGGCATCAGCAGGTCGCTGTTCAAGAAACATCGTCCGCATGATTCGGATGTAGTAGAACAGGCCCAGAATTGTATTGAGACCACCAAATGCCACCACGACATACATGAACCAGTGAAGTTCACCCGCCTTGAACGCCGCAGCGAAAATCATCAGCTTGGCAAAGAAGCCGCCGAATGGGGGAAGCCCAACGAGGCTGAAGACACAGATCAGCATCGCGATGCACAACACAGGAGACTGACTTATCAGTCCCTTCATGCTGTCCATTTCCTCACTGAACGTGTAATTCCGCGCCAGAGCGATGACTGCAAAGGCACCCAGATTCATGAACATATAAACGGCGAGGTAATAGAGCAGTCCCTCAACAGACTGCTGAATGTGCACCGAAAACTCACCCGCTCGAGCATGATTCTGCATGACCAGCATCGCAGAAACGGCCATCAGCATGTAACCCGCATGAGCAATCGTCGAATAGGCCAGAAGTCTCTTCAGGTTATTCTGCGAGTAGGCGGCTAGGTTTCCAAACGTGGCGGTAACGCAGGCAACTGCTCCCAGAGCAATTCCAAAGGCCGTCATCAGTTCCTCTGTTCCGGGAGTTCCGGTGAGCGAAACACAGAGCCGAACGAGAAGAGCAAACGCTCCTGCCTTCGAAGCAACCGACAGAAACCCGGCCACTTCCGCAGAAGCGCCCTCAAATGCATCCGGGCACCAGAAATGGAACGGCACCAGTGACAGTTTGAAGGCCAGACCGACCATGATGAGCATGACACCCAGAGCTGCAGTACGCACCTCAGGATCGCTGATCAGAGCCTGATGCTCACCTCCGCCAGCGGCCTGAGCCAGACGTTCGCTGAGCAGTGACATGTCACCCGTGCCGAGCACGCCAGCGAGAAGACTGATTCCGTAGAGCATCACTCCTGCTGCACCAGCTCCGTAGACGACGTACTTCAATGCGGCTTCGCTGGATGGACGTCGGCCCTTCAGGAAACCGACCAGAGCGTAGCTCGGCACGCTCGCCATCTCCACCGCCAGAAAGAGCATCAGCAGGTGATTCGAACCGGCCATCAGCATCATGCCGATTGTGGCACCAAACAACAGCGAATAAAAATCCGGACTGTCTTCCTGATCCGGAATTCCGGTCAGCGTCGTCAAAGCCACGGTCAGCAGCAGGAACAGACTCAGGAATGCCCGGAAGTAAACGCTGAACAGGTCCTGGACCATCAGCCCGGTAAAGAACGTCTGCGATAGCGGCGACTCCCCGGAATCAAGCGATGCAAATTGCTTCCAGGAACAGAACAGAGCGGCCGCTGCGCCAAGTACCGCGACAACATAAGCTGGAAAGACTCGGTCGGCATTGAAAAGCCGAACGAAAAGCATCAGCAGAATCGTTGCGCTCAGGCAGAGTTCCGCGCTGAAAAACGGCAACGATCGAACCGTTGTATCCTGCAGAAGCTGATCGATTAACTGAGAAAACACCATCGGATGTGCTACCGAAAAGTTTCGGAAAATAAACTCATTCCACCGGAGACTCGCTGCGTTACTGTTCCTTCACCTTCAGCGAAGTCTCAGGAGAGATCACTCGGACCTCGTTCAATGCCTGCTGAACCGGAGGTGCAGCATGTGTGTATCCCTTGTCCATAGTCTCAACAAGCAGCTTTGTCGATGCTGACATCATGTTGAACAACAGACCGGGAAACACTCCGAAGACGATTGCCAGTGCCAGAAGCGCACCTGCAACGGAAACTTCACGAGCGTTGATCGGAGTGATATCCTCGGAATGCGGTCCCTTGTACTCAGGTCCAAGGTAGACTCGCTGCATTGCCCAGAGAATATAACCAGCGGTCAAAATCACACCGGATGCGGCGATGATTGCCAGCATCGGACTGTAGCTCCATGTGCTGATGACCACGAAAATTTCACCAATGAACCCACACAATCCCGGCAGACCGAGCCCTGCGAAGAACAGCCCTGCAGACAGCCCCCCGTACAGCGGCATCCGAGCCATCAGGCCGCCGAAGCGATTCAGATCGCGATGATGCACGCGGTCATAAATCACGCCGACCATAAAGAACATTCCGGCCGATGAAATCCCGTGAGCAATCATCTGGAACATTGCTCCGTTGATTCCCATGAGCCAGAACTCGGAATTGGCGGTCTTTCCAGTCCCTTCAGTAATCTTCCAGACTGCCAGACCGAGCAGCACGTAACCCATGTGACTGACTGAACTGTAAGCCACCAGACGTTTGAAGTCCGTCTGAGCCAGAGCAGCAAACGCACCGTAGATGATGCTGACGACACCGATCGCCACCATCGCATATGCCGCAGCCTGTGTTCCGTACGGACAGAGCGGGAAGGCGATTCGAATGATCCCGTAACCACCCATTTTCAGAAGAACTCCCGCCAGAATCATACTGATCGGAGTTGGTGCTTCCACGTGAGCATCAGGAAGCCAGGTATGCACCGGAAATGCTGGAAGCTTGATCGCAAATCCAATGAAGAGCAGCACGAATGCTGTCACCTGCAGATTGGCGCTGAGTGGCTTTTCCAGTGTCGATTCAGCACCCGCAGCCGAACGTGCCAGTTCCATCAGATTGAAGCTGTCCGGGCGAGCTCCACTGTTGAAGTAGAACATCAGCATCGCGATCAGCATCAGCACACCACCAGCGAGCGTGTACAGGAAGAACTTGATCGCTGCATACTCTTTACGAGGACCACCCCAGACACCGATGAGGAAGTACATCGGAAGGAGCATGACTTCCCAGAAGACGTAGAACAGGAAGAAGTCCAGGGAGAGAAAGACTCCCATCATTCCCGTTTCCAGAAGGAGAAACAGGATCATGTAACCCTTCACATGCTTCGTGATGCTCCATGATGCCACCATCGACAGCATACTGACGAGACCTGTCAGCAATACGAGCGGCAGACTGATGCCGTCAACTCCCAGACGATAGTAGACGTTCCAGGCGGGAATCCATGGCTTCACAACCACCATCTGCATCTCGGCTGTGCTGGACTGGAACTGCATCAGCAGCGCCAGCGTCAGCCCGAATGTCACCACGGTGACTCCGAGTGAGAAAAACCGAAGCACCTCGACGTTCCTGCTGTCAAAGAATGCCAGCAGCAGGGCACCAAGTGTCGGAAGAAAGATAATTGCCGTAAGCAGAAATTCTGGATTCATCGCTGGATCAAGGCCTGTCGATGATGACTACGGGAAGATTCAGTTATCAACGTGGGAACGTTGAAAACAACATGGCAAACAACGCCACCACACCAACAACAATAAACATCACATACTGTCGCAGACGCCCGGTCTGGATCACTCTCAGTGAATATCCGACCGAAGATGTCCAGCGAGCGATCAGATTGACGGAACCGTCCACAACGTTCTCATCGAAAATGCGGTCCCATCGGGAAATCACCAGCACGACTTTCGAAGACGTGTGAAGAATGCCGTCAAGAATCGTCAGATCAACCCACGCGCAGAACTTTCCGATGACATGAGCCGGTTTCATGAATAAACCGTCATACAGCTCATCAAAATGCCACTTGTTTGCAAGGAAGCCATGAAGCCCGCTCAGCTGCCGCTTCATCTCATCCAGGTTGACAAGCTTCGTTCCGTAAAGAATGAACGCGATCAATGTTCCGGACACAGCGGCCAGCAGAGCCAGTGCCCCAGCCTGACTATGGACTTCATGGATCGCATGATGCCCCGGCAGTGTGATCGCTCCTTTTTGTGCAATACCAGCCGCCACATGGCTCGGCTCATCACCGACGATCATCTTGTACAAGCGACCATTTTCGCCACCCGCTGCACAGAAGGCAGCGAAGAATGACAGGATGATGAGTGGTACCGTCATGACGAGCGGAGACTCATGACAGTGATCGTATACGTGATGGTCTCGAGGTGTTCCGATAAAGGTATAAAACCAGAGTCGGAACATGTAGAAAGCGGTTATGCCCGCAGTCAGAAGCGGCATGACGAACAGCAGGAAATGAGAGGGATTCGCTTTCACGAATGCCAGTGCCGATGCGACCACGGCATCCTTCGAATAGAACCCGGAGAATGCTACCTGCCCGGGGATGAGCAGAAAACTGCTGCCAATGATGAAAAGAATCACAGGCATCGCGGAGCCTGCACGACCCGCGGCATAGATCAGAAGCCCCAGTCCGAGCGAAATCAGCAGAATCACCTTAGTCAGACTGACAAGAATCAGAAGCTTCGACGAGGTGAGATATGCTCCCGCAAGCAGTGCCACCGGCATCAGTGCGAGGAACATCACAATCAACAGCCACTGTGGTGCATCTGATTTCGTCTTGAGGATCGCAAGCACGGCTCCTGTGAACAACAGCGCCCAGCCCAGTTGTGGGAAACTCACCCCCGGGATCGCAAGCCCGCTGATGGCAATCACACCGATCAGCATCGTAATCCCGGTGATCGGCATCTTCTTCAGCAGACCACCCATCTTTGGCATTTCCTGCTCGTGGTGGCATCCGTGAATCACGCTGCCCGAACACAGGAACATCAATGACTTGAAGAAAGCATGAGTGATCAGGTGAAACAACCCGGCACCCCAGCCGAATACTCCCAGGCCCAGCATCATATATCCAAGCTGGCTGATCGTAGAATACGCCAGCACTTTCTTGATGTCCGTGGCAACCACGGCAATCGTCGCTGCAAGAAAGAGCGTGATGCAACCGACATAGGCGATTGTCAGAAGCACCTCATGAACGAACATCGGATAGAACCGCCCAACGAGGTAAACTCCCGCTGCGACCATCGTCGCGGAATGCACCAGAGCACTCACAGGTGTCGGGCCTTCCATCGCATCGGGCAACCATGTCTGGAGCGGGAACTGAGCACTTTTCCCGATACACCCTGCGAAAATTCCCAGCCCGGCAACCACCAGCAGAGAATAGGGAATCGATCGACCCTGCTTCTCTTCATTCTGAAGCTGAGCTCCCGTGGCATCCGTGATCAGTACATCTCCCTCAGCGCCCCGAGTAATCTGCCCGGAACCATCTCGATGAATCATCTGGAACAGCCCCGGAGTGGTTCCTGTCTCCGTGACAGTTTCACCAAATCGGAATGTTCCGAAGAATGTCCAGAGCACCATGAGCCCGATCAGGAAACCAAAGTCCCCGACACGGTTCATGATGAACGCTTTGTTCGCAGCGTTGCTCGCTGACTTTCGTTCTGTATAGAACCCGATCAGCAGGAAACTGCAGATCCCGACCAGTTCCCAGAACACGAAGACCTGAAAGATGTTTCCTGCCAGCACAAGCCCGAGCATCGCAAAGCAGAACAGCGATAGAAACGCGAAAAATCGATAGAACCGCCCCGGCCGATGAACGTGGTGGCCATTGGCAAGATGTGCATGGTGATCGACGTACTCATCTGTCAGCTCGTCACTCATGTAACCCATTGCAAACAGATGAATACACGTTGCAATCAACGTGACCATGGTAAACATGACAAGCGTAAGACTGTCGATGTAATAGTCCATCGAAATCTCAAGGCTGCCGAACTTTGCAAGCTGGTAGATCGTGCCGGAGTAAACAGTCTGTCCGGAGGCAGCGTGAGCAGCACTGCCCTGATGTGAAGACTCCGAGTGTTCGCTGGCATGCGAGTCAGCATGACCCGCATCACTTGACTCAGCATGACCATGGCTGTCATGTGTTTCGGCCTTCGGAGACTCTGACCCTTCCGCGCCGTGGTGGTCTGCTCCGTGATGATCGGCGGTTCGATTGAGAACCACCCAATGGTTCGAACGCCCCCAGATCACGAGGGCAGACGAACTGCAGACAAATCCTGCGGCAATGCATCCCAGCGCCAGCAGAGCTGCCAGCCTGCTGCGACGGGTGCCCCAGAAGCCACCGAAGATCTCAACTGCAAAACCGGCAAGCGGCAGCAGCCATGCGATCATCAACAGGTTTCGCAGAGTTTCACCGACCATGGATATTCCAGCAACGAGTCTTGTTCCAACAGACTGATGTTTCGCAGATCGGCCTTCAGCCCTTCAGCTTATTGGCTCGATCCACGTCGATCGTCAGATGGTTGTTGTAAAAGTTCAGTGCAATTGCAAGTGCCACCGCTGCTTCCGCAGCTGCCAGCACGATGACAAACAGCGAGAAAATCTGTCCATCCAGCCCAAGTCGGCTGAACTTCGAAAATGCAACAAAGTTCACGTTGGCGCCATTCAGCACCAGCTCAACCCCCATCAGAACACCGATACCGTTTCGCTTGGTCGCCATACAGATGACGCCGCAGACGAAAAGCACCGCACCGACGAGAAGATAAGAATTGATTTCAGCGGTCATGTTGATCCACCAGTCAACCGATCAAAAAAATCCGAACACCAGCCATTCAGGCGTCAAAGGTTCTCTTCAGATGACGCTGTCCTTGCTGCGTTTCGCTCTTGCGAGATACGCCGCACCAATCAGAACGACAAGCAGATGCACTGAAGCAATTTCAAACGGCAACAGATAACCGGGACTCATATTTCCCGCCGGTTTACCAAGATCAACATCCGGCCGTAGCCCGAGGAGGGCCATCCCGATCGGACGCAGTGTATTCCCCGCCGGGTTCTTCTTCGCAACATCCGACTGACTTTGTTGAACCGCCGCCGAAAGATCGCCAGCATGCCCCGAAGTCTCTTCGTGACCGTCTTTCCCATGTCCTGCGGATTCGGCCGACACGTCCCCACCTGGGCCGGTCCAGCTCACACTGCTCACCGTCGACATGACCATGAAGAGGAACATCAGTCCGATGAGCCCCGCGACGATCGTCTCCCCGGGAGATGTTGCAATCTTGTGATACGGCCCGCTGGCTGTGAGCATCACGCCGAAGACGAGAAGCACAAGCGTACCGCCGACGTAAATCAGCAACTGAGCGGCACCGACAAAGTCTGCATCCGCGAGGAAGAACAGAGCTGCTGTGCTGCCAAGCGAAATAATCAGCCAGAACGCCATGCGAACCACGGTCTGACTGACCACAACCGCAACGGCACTCAGGCAGGTCAGCAGTGCAAAAACTGTGAATAAGACGGTATCACCGGCCACTGTGTGTACTCCTGCCAGTCGCAAGCTTCAGTGACGATTCCCGGGATTCCAGCCCGGTCGTCGCAGCACCTGCCTTCAGTCTGTTTTCTTTCAAGCCTTCACTGACACGCTCACCAAGTGGCGAGGTCCATGTCGTTCGCGGCGACATCTGACGAATTGCCAGTGGCCAGATCGTTGCTCCCAGAAACAGAAAACAACTGATCGGCACGAGATACTTCAGGCAAGTTGTCATCACCTGGTCAATTCGAAGGCGAGGCAGTGTCCAGCGGAGCCAGACCTGAACGAATACACCAAAACTGGCTTTCGTAGCAAACACGAAAGCACCAAAAGCATTGGCAAGATACCCGAGCGCCCACGACCCGCTGCCATCAGCACCGGCTCGACGCATCGCGTACAGAGCATCATCGAGCGGACCCAGACCGGTGTTCCACCCACCAAGGAACAGCAAGGATGCGACACCGCAGACGGCAAACATACTGGCGTATTCCCCCATGAAGAAGAAAGACCACCGCATCCCGCTGTATTCGGTATGGAATCCCCCGACAAGCTCGCTTTCCGCTTCAGCAAGGTCAAACGGAGCTCGCTTACAGCTGGCCGTCGCCACGATGAAGTAAACGAAGAAGGCGAAAAAGGCGAAAGGATTATGAAACAGAAACCAATTGATCATCCAGCCACGCTGCATGTCGCCGATCTCACCGAGATTCAGACTCCCTGCGGCAACAACCGGTACCAGAGCACAGATTGCCAGAGGAATTTCGTAGCTCACCATCTGAGCTGCTTCTCGCATTCCTCCGAAGAGCGACCATTTCGATCCACTGGAATAACCAGCCATGATGATGCCGAAAACTTCGAGCGACAGGATCGCCAAGAGGATGAACAGACCACTGTCAGCCGCCACTGCGACCCAGCCATGACTGAACGGCAGGACCATGAAAGCAGCAAAGGAAGAAACACACACGATATAAGGAGCCGAACGGAAGAGCATCGAATCTGCCGCTGGTGGACAGAGATCTTCCTTCTGAACGAGCTTAATCCCGTCGGCCAGAGATTGAAGCCAGCCGAAGAGACCTCCCACGCGAGTTGGTCCGAGACGGTCCTGAATTCGACCAGACACTTTCCGCTCCAGCCAGATAAAGGCGAACGGAGAAAGTGCGAAGACATGAATCAGCAGAAGAGCGTGAATAATGGCAGCTACAAGCAGCCCGAGACCGCTCTTCAGATTCAGATCGACAAATTCTGCAATGGACTGCGCTGCAAACATCATATCGTTCACGCACCGGATTGGTTCAGATTGAAACATGACCGGTGGCAACGCGATCCTGACCGCAACCATCCTGTCAGCAAGTCATCTGTCTGCTCTGCGAAAACATCCTGCCTTCAGCATCGCAGCCTGTCATCATGCCCTTTACGGCAGCATGACTGGTTCGGGAATATGACAAATGCCCGGCGTGACTGCAACCTACCGGAAGTGCGTTTCATCCTGCCGAAGTGACTTCGGGGGATTCGAGGCGAAATCGTCGGATTCTTTCTCAGCGCTGGGAACGATTTCTCAACCGTATTCTCCGGACTTTGATTCATCACCGGCAGCGCTCCTGCGATAGAATTCACCATCGGAACAACTCCGGCTTACTGTTTCAGTCATTCTCTCATGATCTCAGGCAGGACTTCATGAAAGGTCGCGTCGTGCTCGCCATGAGCGGTGGTGTTGACAGCTCTGCGGCTGCAGTGCTGCTGCATCAGCAGGGCTATCAGGTGATCGGACTGTTCATGCGTTCCGGCGAATCCGAGTCGGCCTGCGCGGTGACGAAGTCTGAGCCCGAGATGTCAGTCGCTGGCAGCAATAGCGATTTTCTG
Source organism: Planctomyces sp. (assembly GCA_046345315.1). Lineage (GTDB taxonomy): Bacteria > Planctomycetota > Planctomycetia > Planctomycetales > Planctomycetaceae > F1-80-MAGs062. The sequence continues at coordinate 19,811 of JBKDKA010000170.1, read as the reverse complement.
CCGATCATCAATTCCGCTGCCCATCGTCAGGGGTGCTGCAGTTCGGAGGATGCTGCGGATGCTCGACGCGTCGCCGATCGTCTTGGAATCCCGTTTCACTCCCTGGATTTTCAGGATTCGTTCCGCCGTATCAAGGACTACTTCGCTGATGAATATCTGGCCGGAAGAACTCCGAACCCATGTGTTCAATGCAACAACTGGCTGAAGTTCGGGAAGCTCTGGGATTTCGCCAGACAGGTTGATGCCGACCACATCGCAACAGGTCATTACGCAAGAATCCTGCCGGTGTCACAGAATCCTCCGAATGGCACGAGCGAGAGCGACCTTCACGGCAATCGCAGTCCCGTCCGCGGCCTGTATCGCGGCCTTGATGATCAGAAGGATCAGTCCTACGTCCTTTTCGGAATCTCGAGAGATCTGCTGGACCATATTCTGCTCCCGATCGGCACGTTTCAGAAGCCGGAGATCCGAGCTCTTGCGGCAGACGCGGGCCTGCGTGTGGCGACAAAGAAAGACAGTTACGAAATCTGTTTTGTTCCCAACAATGACTACTCAGGATTTCTGAAGCGATACCGGGATTACGAAGGAACCTCCGGTGACTTTGTTGACTCCTCCGGAAATCTGCTCGGTCATCACGACGGCTACGAACAGTTTACCGTCGGCCAGCGAAAAGGTCTGGGAATCGCGTTCGGAGAACCACGCTTCGTCATCCGAATCGACGCGTCGACTCGGCAGGTGGTTCTCGGGCGTGCCGAAGAACTGCTTCAGTCAGAGGTGTTCGTGCAGGGGCTTTCCTGGCTGGCTGACGTTCCCTTCACGCCGTTTCGATGCGAAGTCAAAGTTCGTTATCGGCACACAGCGAGACCGTGCACAGTCCATCTGAAATCGACTGCAGCAGGCTCTGTCGGTCACGCAGCGTCCAGCACCGTGGATGGCAGTGGTTCCAGTAGCGATGAATGCTCAGCGATTGTGATTCCCGATGAACCAATCACCGGCGTTGCACCTGGTCAGGCTGCTGTGTTTTATGATGGGGATCGTGTTCTGGGTGGTGGATGGATCAGCAGCGGGAATCACAGTCCCGTCGGTTGAATTCTGTCCTGCAGTTATCCCTCAGATGTCATCCGGGAAATCAATCGCATTGATGTCCCGCGTCCCCGAACCAACGTCCGTGAAGCTGACTGCCGGTCAAAGCCATTGTCACTCCAGCAGCCCGAGCGAAAGCCCAGCCACGACTCGTGTCACAACTCAACCCGGCAACTCTCCGATGGTGTGCTCTGAGCTTTTGTGGGAACTCGTTCTCCCTGCGAGATCGGCTTCTCGCATCATTCGGATCATCAGTTCGTCGAATCGCACAGTTGTCGGTGACTGAGTGCATCGAATGGAGTATCTGCGGCAGTAGTCTGAAACTGCGTCCTGATGTTCCTGAAACCGAGCCCGATATGTCTTCAGCTGAGTTTCGGTGATCGTTACCGCTCGAATGTTTCCCGTTTCGACATCGACAAGTTCCACGTCCCCGAACAGATTCGGACTGGCTTCTCCGAGATCATGCAGCTGAACGACGTGGGCATCAATGTGCCGGTAACGCAGTTCATTGAGTGCTCGCTCAAAGCCATTTCTGTCAAACAGATCGCTGATCACCACCGCAAGTCTCCTGCGTCCGCGATGAGCAATCTTTCGAACGGCACTGCTGATGTCGGTGTCCTTCCCGGTCGTCGTCAGGTTCTGCAGGAAATTGATGATGGGGAGAATTTTCGACTGACTTCGTGTCAGAGGAAACTCCGCCACGACATCATCGGCGCAGGCCAGAATACACACGCTGTCCTGATCGGCGAGTGCGATGTAAGCGAGTGACGCTGCGAGCTGGCGAGCAAGATCAAACTTCGCCGGATTTCCGATCGACATGCTGCGTGAACAGTCCAGGATCAGATAGACGAACAGGTCCTGCTCCTCCTGAAAACGTCGAATCAGAAGATCACCGTGTCGAGCGTAGATGTTCCAGTCAAGATATCGCAGATCATCGCCTCGAGCGTATTCACGATGATCGGAGAATTCAATGCCCTGGCCGGTTCGTGTTGTTCGACGTTGCGCCAGCAGACGGCCATGAAAGACCCGCTTCGAAAGAATCGAAAGATACTCCAGCCGTTTCAGAAAATCCGATGTGAACAGCATGATCTGTGGGAGCCCCTGTGACGTCAGCAGCGGGGTCTTTTCGGTGGGATCAATTCAGACACAGCGCCCTTTGGTAATCTTCTCAACTTCTCTCAAGAGATCATAAACCGCGGCTCATACACAGGTATTCTGCTTCTGCTGAAGAAATCTTTTCTACGCAGTGACAGGTCCTGCAACGGTCCAGTCTTTGCCATTTCGGATGACTCGCCGGTAGAGCGTATCGCGTTCCATAGGCTCCCGGCCGGCTTCGCGGATCAGTCGGTGGAGCTGCTCGACTGTCATCCCTTCCGGCGTCTTCGCACCGGCGTCGTGGTAGATCAGTTCATGCACGACCGTTCCGTCGATGTCGTCGGCACCGTAGCTCAGGGCCAGCTGAGCCGTCTGTTCGCCGAGCATGATCCAGTAGGCCTTGATGTGATCAAAGTTATCCAGCAGCAGCCGCGACAGCGACATCATCCGCAGATCAAACAGTCCGTCCGGCTTGCGGAGATGGCTCATTTCCGTGTTCTCCGGATGAAATGCCAGCGGAATGAATGTCTGAAATCCACCAGTCTGATCCTGCAGTTCCCGGAGCTTCAGCAGGTGATCGACTCGATGGCGAGCATTCTCAATATGGCCGTAGAGCATGGTGGCATTCGAACGCAGCCCAAGCTCATGAGCGGTTCGATGAACGTCAAACCAGACTTCCGAATCGGCTTTATGCTCGCAGATCTGACTGCGAACGTCCGGATCAAAAATTTCAGCTCCCCCACCCGGCATGCTTCCCAGGCCGGCTTCGACCATCGTTTCGATGACGGATCGAATCGACTGTTGAGAGATCATTGCAAACCAGCCGATCTCCACCGGCGTCCAGGCCTTGATATGAATCTCCGGACAGGTTTCATGGATGACGCGAACGACGTTCACATACCAGTCGAATTTTTTCTTATGGTGGAGTCCGCCGACGACATGAATCTCCGTTGCCCCGGCGGCTCGTCCCTCTAGAACTCGGTCTCGAATCATTTCATCCGTGAACGTGTATGCTCGATCGGCCTTCAGGTCTGCTCGAAACGCGCAGAAGCGACAGCGATAAACACATACGTTCGTCGGATTCAGATGAATGTTTGTATTATAGAAGGCGTAGTTGCCGTTTTTGCGTTCGCGGACGACATTCGCGAGCTGCCCCAGTGTGTGAAGATCGACAGACTCATCGAGGTAAACTCCTTCCTCGAACGTCAGTCGCTCACCGGCGTACACTTTGTCATGAATCGTTCGCAGCATCGGGTCAGACAGAGTAGTCATCATTGGGGAAGTTACCTCCGTAACCAGAGATCAAGGCAGCCAATGGCAAAGATGCCGAAACTGACCACCGCGTTCACGTTGAAGAATGCGATGTTGACACGATTGAGATCGTTCGGACGCACCAGAGAATGCTCGTAAAGCAGCAGCAGGCTGATGATGACCACACCAGCGAGGAAAACATTTCCCATCGGCGTCAGCCACCAGACCGCAAACAGTGCCGCAATGGTAATCAGGTGACTTAAAAACGCGATTCGAAGAGCTCCCCGCAGCCCGAACTTAGCCGGGATACTGCTGAGTCGACGTTCCCGATCAAAATCTGCGTCCTGACAGGCGTAGATGATATCAAAGCCGCCAACCCAGAAGAAGATGACGACTCCCAGCAGCACAGGCGTCAGAGCGAACTCATCGCGAACTGCGATCCACGCCGCAATCGGTGACAGCATAAGTGCCGCAGAAAGCCAGTAATGGCAGAAGCTCGTCCAGCGTTTGGCGTAAGAATAGGACAGCAGGAAGAGAAGAACCGGGACACACAGGATCAGTGGAAGTCGTTTCGGAAGGAACAGGAGCGTTGATGCGACAAAGGCGAGGCTCATCACAATCGTGAATGTGGCCACTGCCCCGGGCGAGAGCAGACCTGCAGGAATGTGTCGGCGGGCAGTCCTTGGGTTCAACGCATCAATGTCACGATCGACGAGCCGGTTGAAGGCCATCGCCGCCGAGCGTGCGAAAACCATGCAGAGAAGAATCCCGAGCAGGTCTGTCCAGCGAAAGACAGAATCCTTCTGATGCCATGCGAGAACTGCCGAGAGGAGTGCGAACGGCATGGCAAAAATGGTATGACTGAATCGGATCAGTTCAAGAAAATGTTGAATTCGAGTCCACACAGAAATGATTCCGAAGTGCTCTCCGATCGAATCGGCTGATGCCGGAAAATTTCAGAACGGAGCGGCACCGGTGAACAATCCGCATTGTCGGGGGCATCTCGAACCGGAAAATAACGCATTTCCGGGAGATTGTCGCACATCCCGAACTAACGATTCGCTCATTCCCGCAATTGACGTCATTCCGGCAGTTCAGGATTACCAGGGCACTCCGCTCAGAAGCAATTCCGTGAAGAGCAGATCGATCTCTCGATCTGTGATTGAAGTCGGCCGGAAACCTGAAACTGGCAGAAAGAGCGACTGGACCGGGCGCAAACCGGGTGATGAGACCGTTGTGCTTCGTGACGACGGAACTGGTGAGAGCCCTGAATCGTCTCGAAGTGTGGCGGCGGAACTCTGAGATCCGGGATTTGGAATCCCGGAAGATGACGTCACTGCTGCGCCAGGAGAGGACGAAGATCCGGCTAATCCTCGTCCCGAGCTCACCGACGCAGCAAGTGACTTTCCTGATATTCTCGACTGACTGTTCCCGCCATCGTCGTCCATGATGGTTGCCGTCGCTGACGTTCTTTCAAGTCCGGCATTGACCGGCGTAATCAGATTGAGAGTAAATGTTTCATTGCTTTCCGGCAGGGAATCCCCGTTCACGAGGACATTGACAATCCTGGTGGTCGTTCCGGGCGAGAAAGTGGCCGTTCCTTTGCCCACCCTGAAATCACTGCTCCCCGCTGTCCCTGGAGCGGTCGTCCAGAGTACTTTCACTGGTTCTGCCATCGCGTGAGACAGACTCAGAGTGAACTGGAATGGTTTCTTGCCGGAGTTGGATTCTGTGGCTGAGACGTCGGTGACTGAGACCACGGCGAGTGCATCGTTATCGCGAATGGTTCCGACCGCCGATGATCTTTCAAGAGCGGCATTCACCGGGCTTGTGAGATTGATGCGGAAGGTTTCGGGCCCTTCAACAATCGTGTCACCAGCGATCGACACCGGAATTGTCTTCGAGGTTTCTCCCGGGGCGAATGTGAGAGTCCCTTTAGCGGCCGTAAAGTCTTTCTTCGAAGCTGTTCCGATAACGCTCGCGAATCGCACGGTCACGGGCACGGCTGACGCCACCGACAGATTGACGGTGAACGTGGCAGTGGTCGTGGCAAGGCTGCCTTCATCGACCTGAACGTCTGAAATCGAGATCTTCGGAGCGGGAGATTTCGCGATGGCCGAGGCGACGTTCAATCGCCCTTTTGTGACAGTACGCGTCGACAGTGACGTGGTGGCTGTTGTGCTTTCAAGAATGCCCCGTCGAATTTCAGCGGGAGTGGCATTCGGGTATCGGGATGCATAAAGAGCGACAGCTCCCGCGACGTGGGGCGCTGCCATGGAGGTTCCGCTGAGGTGACCATAGCCATTGGGAACCGTGGAAAGAATCTGTACGCCCGGAGCACCCACGTCAACTGTCGTGGCACCGTAGTTGGAGAATGACGCGAGGTTGCCGTCGGACGCTATGGCTGCAACAGAGATCACTGAATCATACGGTGCCGCACTTTCCGATGCGGTTCCGGTCGTTGTCGAATAGTTCGCCGGAAAACTACCGCTCCGGTCGTTGTTCAGACTGCTGTTTCCTGCGGCAGCGACGAAGAGAATGTTCGCTTTTGCTGCACGAAGAATGGCATCATGCAGCCCAACGGAGTACCCGCCGCCGCCCCATGAGTTGTTCGAAGCAACCACGTTCATGCCGTGGCGAACCTTCAGGTCGGTGAGATAATCGAGCGCCCGAACCGCGTCAGAAAGATATCCGCCATTCGGTCCGATGAACTTGGTGACCACCATGGTCACATTCCAGTTGACACCGACCACACCGACGGAATTCCCGCCGCGAGCGCCAATCGTTCCTGCAACATGAGTTCCATGGACGTCACCATCAACTGAGTCATAAACCGATGCGTCATCGTTGAAGAAATCCCAGCCGTGAATATCGTCGATATACCCGTTTCCATCGTTATCGATGCCGTCGCCTGCTGTTTCAAACGGGTTCACCCATATGTTGTCAACAAGGTCCGGGTGAGTGACCTGAACTCCGGTGTCGACGATTCCGACATAAACCGATGATGATCCAATGATCCCGTTGTTCCAGACTTTCTCTGCCTGAGTTCCATAGAGATTTGTGGTTCCGACCGGTCCGACTGCGGAAGGCTGATCGTCACCGTACATTCCCCAGAGACTGTTTCCGCTGGAGTAACTCGGATCGTTGCTGATCGCTGCTGACGTCAGGCGGATGTTGGGTTCTGCGAAGATCACGCACTGTAAAGCGGAGAGTCTTGAAATTGCGGTGGAGGCTGAGATTCCAGCGGGGAGTACGACGCGTTCCATCACTCCATATCCTGGCTGCTGAAGAGACCGGGGCTGGAGTGTTTCGATCAGAGTTGCCTGAATCTGAGATCGCGCATTCTGTCGCGCTTCGTCGGTGGCATCTGCGAACTGAATCAGGAGTTCTTCCTGCGAATGAACTGGCGTCGGATGTGCGGTCAGCATCTGGCGAAGTTCGAGAAACTCTGCCACCGGGAGCGTGATGCCGGGACTGCGGCGGCGCAATGTTCGCGATCCGGAAACACGGCCACTCGTTTTCTGTTTCCTGACGACATGAGCAGGCATGTTCGGTCTTTCAGGTGCTGGCGGCTCGGAATCTGGAAGAGAAGCAGCGACATTCGTGATTGCAGCTTGTCGTTCCGCTACTCAGCTTAAGATCTAGCTCTGACTCGAAGTGGCTGTCGTCAGGATTTCAGAAAGGGAGTGGATTCCCGCAGTTCGGGAGTAATGACCTTACCGCATTGGAGGGAGGAGGCCTTTGCCTGTGGACTGACTGCAACATCGGCGTTCAGGAATCGCAACATCTGCTGCCTCCTTGACAACAGGAACACGCTCACTGGAGAATCCGCCAGTGGCGGCATGCTGAACATTCGATACCCTCCATTTGCAAAGCAGTGGCGATTCATGAACCGTGAAGACTTTCTCCGGCTTGCGGGCGGCAGCAAGGAAACTGGTCACGACTATCTCCCCGTGGCATGTATGCTGGCGAGCGGATACGGCTGCGTCGGTTACTTCAACAGTTCCATTAATGAAGGCCTTGATGATACGATCGTGCTGCTGAATGCTCGGCTGGTCGATCTTCGTCAGGAGGATGGTCACTCGCGACGAGGTAAAGTGGCTGACTTCAATGACTTTCTCGAGGTAGTCGTTTCGACGCATTACTCTCGAAAAGGAAAGAATGAAGACGCAGAAGTCGATCGCGATGAACAGACGATTCCGCTCGCCGCGATTCCTCTTCACGAAGTGGCCCTGCTGTACCCCGTTGCTCACATCGGAGAGATGCTCAAGCGACTGCAGAAAAGTCGACCTTCCGAAACAGTCGGTGGCGCAGACGACGACAATCTTCCAAGCTTCCTCGACTTCAACAACAAGAGCATCGTCCTGAAGGCCCTGCGAACAAAACTTTGGTAGAGCGTATTTTGAAACCGGGACTGGCCCCCATGCAAATTCCGGAATCTGCAGAAGAATGTGCGTTCGTCGGGTGCCAGTCACGGATTTAGAACCAACGGCAAGACTGCGTCATGAACTCCACGGATTCGGTGATTCCCACGGAACTGCTTCGGCGGCTGGGCGCTGGAGAGTCGTTATCGTCGGTCTGTCAGTCTGCGGGCTGGTCTGAAGAAAAGTTCCATCGGCTCTGGAAGGACGAATTGAAATGGCGGGCAAATGTAAAGGCCCGGTCAAACGAGAATGATCAGGCGGTTTCCGCTGAAATCATTCGAGACAATCTCGGGATCCCTCATCTGTTCGCAGACACCGACGATGATCTCTGGGCCGCCTGGGGATATGCCACGGCGGAAGATCGACTCTTTCAGCTCGACTATCTCCGGCGGCGAGCTCATGGACGGCTTTCAGAAATTCTTGGCCGAGAAGCGTTCGCCAGCGACCTGACAGTCCGGACGGTTGGCCTGCACCGACTTGCACAAAAAGAGTGGGAGCAGCTGGAGGAGATCCCTCGGAGATTGCTTCAGGCATGGTCTGACGGCATCAATCAGCGAATCGCCGATTGCGGTGATCAACTGCCGATTGAATTCGCTCTGCTCGGGTATCAGCCGGAACCATGGTCGCCGGTGGATTGTGTTGCCATCGAACAGGAGTTCCGCTGGTATCTTACCGGACGTTTCCCGATCATCGTGATGCCGGAGCTCGCGAAACGAACCCTCGGTGAAGGACCACTTTATCGAGAGCTACTGACCGGAGAAGAAGACGAAGAGGCCATCTACCCGACGGAATGCCTGACGAAATCGGGAAGCCCGAGAAGCACTTCGGAGCCGCTCTCACGGCAACTTCACGAGTTTCGCCATGACAAAACGCCAAACGGTTGCGATTCCTCAGGCCATGTGGAACCAACCGGCAGCAATAACTGGGTTGTTGCCGGACGATTCTGTCGATCCGGGTTTCCGATGCTTGCAGGAGACCCTCATATTGCCATTGAAGCGGTCTCCTGCTGGTACGAAGTGCACCTCTGCGGTGGTTCGTTTCACGTGGCCGGAATGGCCTATGCCGGAATTCCGGCTGTGATCTGCGGAAGAAACGAAAAGCTCGCCTGGAGCATCACGAATAATATCTGCTCCCAGAGAGACCTTTATCGCGAACAGACGAATAAAGAACACCCGGGATGCTTCCTTTTTGATGAGCAGTGGGAACCTGTCACTGAAAGAAGTGAAGTGATTCACATTCGCGATGAGCCTTCAGAAACGCGAGTGATTCGATCCTCCCGTAATGGGCCGGTCGTGACGGAGATTCTTCCGGCGCATGCCAACGGTGATTCGGATATCACGCTGAAGTGGCTGGGAGCAACTCACGGTGGCTGGCTGACTTCGCTCCTGAAAATCAATCTTGCGAGTTCCGTGGACGAATTCCATCGAGCGACAGAACCATGGCATGTGCCAACGTTTAATCTGGCTGTTGCCGACGTTGCAGGTTCTGTCGCGATGATCTGCACCGGACGAATTCCGGTTCGAACGAAACCGGAGCGAGGGTATCGTCCCGGATGGGATCCGTCGCACCAATGGGCTGGAGTGATCCCGTTTGATGAGATGCCGCGTTCGATCAATCCGGATCGTGGCTGGCTGGTTTCGGCGAACAATCGACTGACAGCACCGGATTTCCGATGGCCGGTGTCCGGCACCTGGAATGGTGGGCACCGAGGAGTTCGCATCCGACAGATGATCGAGTCACAACTGAGTGACAAAAAGAAATGCGGAAACCTCCAGTGCGATGATTTCCAGTCCATGCAATTTGACACAGTTTCCATCCGTGCGGTGAATTGTCTTCCGGGGCTTATCGCCGCTCTGAATCACGATCCAGCCAGCGTGCCTGTTGCGGATAATGATTCGATTGCTGCGATGCAGTCTCGAGCGATCCGGCATCTGAGAGAGTGGAACAAAGAAGTCAATGTCGATCTGGTGGCACCCACAGTGTTCAACGTGTTCTTCAGCTTCTGGTGTCGCACGGTTTCGCAGGCTCGTTTTCAGGGAGCTGCGACGGAACTCATGATGAAACTGGTTGAAGGTTTTTCGGCCCGATTGCTGACTGCTGAGTCTTCAGGCTGTGAGTGGTTCAGCGATCCGAGCACTGATGCTGTCGCGTCTCGTATTCGAAAGACCTTTCATGAAACTCTGATCTGGCTTTCGGAGAGACTCGGACCTGATGTTGATGAATGGCACTGGGGCCGACTGCATCGTCTTCAGCTGCGGCATGTTCTGAGCTCACGCGGTGAGCTTTCCTCGCTTTTGAACGCGGGCGAACTTCCGGTGCCGGGTGACTCCGTCACCGTTTGCAACACCAGCCATGACGCTGATTTTCAGGCCATGAGCGGTGCAGGATACCGTATGGTGGTCGATCTTCAGACTCCGTGGTTGTTCGCCATGGATGGGCAGAGCCAGTCCGGCATGCCGGGCACGGCCCACTATGCTGACCAGCTGCAGGACTGGAGTTCCGGTGTCTATCATCGCATTTCACTGAACCGCAGTGATCTGCCTCCCGAGGCCGAACGCATGCTGTTTGTTCGGCGCACTGCAGGATGACCATTGGTATAGGAACTCTGCCTCAGGACAGGTGCCTTGAGAGCACCGTTGATTGAAGCGGCTCAATCATTAACCGTTGTGGCCACTGCGATGTGATGATTGTCGTGTTGCAGACTCTGCTTGCCGGCGTCCGTTCTTGTGATCCCAGCACTGCCGACGGAGGTCTCAGCACTCTGAGAAGTAACGAACCCTGAATTACTGCACCAGACCTTTGGTGAGCTGAAGGAAGGCGGTTTCGAGGTTGACTTCTTCTTCTCGGAAAAGTCTGACTGCGAACCCGGCCTGAATCAGCGCTGAAGGGAGATCCGTATAGTCTTCGATCTGCGGTTTCAGCGTGACTTCAATGATTTCGTGCTTTGCGATGGACACTGATTCCACACTGTCGCACTGTTCCATCAGCCTGGCGGCTTCGTCAGTACGTTCCCGCACGGCAATATTCAGCATAATCCGCTGACGTGCCTTTCGCATCACTTCCGCCACATCACCATCAACGATCATGTGGCCTTTCTCGATCATGCCGACACGAGTACAGACGTCTGCGAGTTCCGGAAGAATGTGACTGCTGACGATCACAGTTTTCTTCATCTCACCAAGACGCTTCAGCAGATTACGGATCTCAATTCGAGCTCGTGGATCAAGTCCGCTCGCGGGTTCGTCAAGCAGCAGCACCTGCGGATCATGGATCAAAGTTCTCGCAAGTCCGATTCGCTGTGTCTGTCCGCGTGAAAGCTCATTGACCATCGCATCGCGCTTGAAGCTCATATCCACGAGTTCCAGCTTCTCCTCGCAGACTTTCCGTCGTGCCGGGCCATTGATGCGGTAGGCCGCTGCAAAGAATTCAAGATACTCGATCACGGTCATGTCGTCGTACACGCCGAAAAAATCCGGCATAAAGCCTACAAAACGGCGAATCTCTTCCTGTTCTGTGTAGATGGATTTTCCGCAGACGTATGCTTCCCCATGATCCGGGTTCAGCAGCGTTGCAATCATTCGCATGGTCGTGGTTTTTCCGGATCCGTTGGGACCGATAAAACCAAACACATCACCGGCATCGAGCTTCAGTGTGATGTCATTCGCTGCGATCAGGTTCCCGTAACGCTTTGTCAGATTTCGGGTTTCAATCATCGTGTGGCTCTTTATCCGTGAAGTTCCAGTGTGACCGTGCCTTCAATTGCCGGTCATTATTTCGGCGTCGAAGTCTCTGACGGCGATTCTGTTGATTCTGTTGACGGCTGTGGTGCTGCTGCTGGTTGACTTCCCGGCTGTTCCGGGCTGGAGACAGCCGCCGGCTCGGACATCTGTGATGAACTCACAGCCATCTGCGTGACAGGCAATGATGCCCGGAGGATCGTCGTCGTCTGAACGGGTGAGACTTCTTTACCATCAACAAGAATTCGAGTCAGTGGCAGATCAACTGTGCCCATCAGCAGAGCGTGATTGAGCCGAATGGAATCTGAGAATTCCATGTCCTGATTCTGATGATGATTCAAACCTGTATAACTACCCCCGCCAGCTGTCTCGTGAAGAGACATCATCATCAGAATATCGAATATGTCGCTGCCAAACGCGTTGTAGGGAATGCTGGATTTCTGGGATGACTGCAGAGCAGGTCCACTTCCGCTCAGTTTCTGATATCTGGCCCCGATGAGGAATGTTCGAAGATCGGACGCTCGAACAAATCGCAGCTTCCGGTTCCACGACGCACCCGCCGCGATGTGTCGCTCCGCATCTGTGGATTTCGGGTCAGGCAGATAGACACGATTTCCGTAGACAATCACCCAGTTGCGGATCTCGCAGGGCAGTTTATTGGTAAGACTTCCTTCCAGAAGACCGGTCCCGGAGACCGTGAAGTCGCTTTCAACAATCGGCTGACTGCCGACAGCCTGAAGAGTATCCGAGATGAATCCCTGCGAACCCGCAGCCAGCATCGGCAGTGATTCAATTGACGATGAACTCTTCCCCGGGGCGAACCGTCGAAGATATTGTTCTCGTCCGAGTCCGGCGCCACCTTCGCGGTACATTCCGCCATAAACATCTTCCGCTCGTCCGTGCCAGCCGAACCAGACCTTATCCGCTGGTTCTGACAGTGAGATTTCCGGAGATGCGACTGGACTGACGGTGACGTCGGATCGTCGCGTTTCTGCAGATGAGATGCTGTGCCACGAACGACTGTGCAGATACTGACCATCCGGAAGATGCAGCAGGTCCATCAGCTGCAGACTTTGAGTTGTGATCGGTGCAGCTTCGCTGGCAGACGACTCGCGGTAGATGTAACCGCAGGCAAGGATGATCCAGACAGGAAATGTGATCCAGGTGAGCGCCGGCCGTCGCAGCAGAAGAACCACAATCACGTAATCCAGAGGTCCTACGATCAGGGCCAGGACTGCGATCATGGCCATGATCTGCCATGTTGACCAGCGTTCATTTTCAGGAATCGCATCGATTGTGGCAATCAGCTGTGTGCCCAGATCGTTTACTCCTGATGACGATATGCGACTGGTTCGACGCGGACCGGAAGAAATCTGGTCCAGCCGTTTTCCGTGGATCAGAGTTTCGTACATCTGAGGCAGCGATTGCCAGCTGTTCAGAGGGCGTTCATTCAGGTCCAGAGCGACGACGGTCGCAACACCGTTTCCAATTGAGCGGTGTGCCAGCAGCGGCCCTTCCAGAGAATGAACAACAACTCGAATCTGGTTCGAACGCATCCTTGCCATGTTGACAGTGCGACGATTTGTCTGCAGCTGGACGGCTCCGGCAACAAAGTTCTGAATTGCTGAGAGATCGCGAATCGGCACCGGCTCGGCGTCAATTTCAAACTGAGGCTGAAGCCATTTTCCAAGAGGCGATTTGAGCAGTTCGGAAACGCTCTCACCCGAATGCAGAATCAGGTGTCCGCCTGTTGCAATCCAGTCACGCAGAGCATGGAACTGCTCATCTGACAATTGCTGTTTTCCACCAAGAATGACGACATCCACACTGGCCAGACCGTATCTGGTGGTGGGAAACGAAGCAACGTCGCTCACGGAAAGCAGAGCGAAAGTCAGTTCGCCGGAATCAGAATTGTTCAGGCGATCTTCCAGCTCGGAAAGTCCGGCAGCCTCGCCGACGGTCAGCACGCTGAGTACGGACTGTCGAAAAAGGTCGAGAGATTCTGATTCCACCGCAACGGAATCGGCTGAAGCTGCTGCTGCATCAGGCTTCGATCCTGATGCCGCTGATGCTGCAGGCGAGTTTCCGGAACTCTGCTGTGCGTTCGAAGGTTCAGTGCTCCTTCGCAGACTGGCCCGTGTGAGTTCCCGCACAGGGACCGACCGAGACCAGATCGGCTCGGAAGCCCCGGTTTCGTTGACGCTGATTGTCAGGATCCCGTCGAGGCGCCCGAGAATGAACTCCCCGCTGAAAGAAAGTTTTCCGGTTCCATCAGAATGTCCCGTTGCGATTTCGTCAACACACTGATTTCCAAGTGGATCGGCTCCAGTGACTTTCAGTACCAGATCCCTGTCGGACGGCAATCCGTTCAGTTCAATCTGCAGGGGGATCTGATTTCCGACGCGACCTTTGCCTTCAAAACCAAGCCGCAATGACTGGACTTCGATTTCGGATGCGGCGACTGACACTGAATCGAGGATGCAGATTCCCGACAGCCAGATGATGACCGCGATCACCGCTGAAATAGCTCTGCGCAGGAAAACACGTGAATCGCGGAGTAAAATCGAACAAATCACTGGCACTGAGCTGGTACCACCTCATGACGAAATGTGAAATCTGTTCCTGAAACCGGCAGAACGCCCGTCAAATCTGCGTCTGTCAGGTGGTGATTGTCCACTATTGGCTCGATTTTCCAATGTCGCAGAATGTCACAGACACATGAAATTCGTGGCAAGAATGGCGATTCGGAACATCCTGATCCGCTCATATTCATATGTTTTACGAAACCGTTCTCTGATTTGCTGGGGAAAAGGTCGAATTTCACGATCCTGCAACATCACAATGGCTCCAGGAGCCTTTCAACCTGAAAAGATTTCCCGATCCGGCACTGCTGATCTCTGATCCGTGGCGCCAATGGATCAAAATTCAGTATGCCGACTGCAGAAGAGGATAAGAGGTGGAACAGCTTCCGGATGAAGTGACGCTGACGAGCCGAATCATTCAGGGAGACCGTGATGCCCTCGCGCAGCTCTTTCAGATGAATCATGATCGGTTATGGCGCATGGTCACTTTTCGAATGGATCCACGCCTGCACGGCCGAATCGACGCTGACGACGTCCTGCAGGAAGCGTGGCTGGCGGCAGTTCAGCGGATTGATCACTTCCTCGTGGATGCGTCTCGATCAATCTTCGTCTGGTTTCGGCTGATTACGTCACAGACACTCGTCGACATTCATCGCCGACATCTGGGGACTCAGAAAAGAAACGCAGGCGTTGAGTTCTCGCTGCAGAGCGGCTGGTCTCCCGATTCAACGTCGATGTCGCTTTCGCAGTATCTTGCAGGAAAGGCATCCACACCGAGCCATGCTGCGCAACGGGAAGAACTGGCAGTGACGCTGCGAGTTGCTCTCGAGTCAATGCAGGAAACCGATCGAGAAGTCCTGGCGCTCCGACACTTCGAACAGTTGACAAACCGTGAGACAGCTCAGATTCTGGGAATCTCGGAACAGGCCTGCAGTGATCGTTACATGCGTGCAATTGCAAGACTTCGAACGGCCCTCACTTCGATCCCCGGTTTTTCACTCGAGTAACCTGATTCAGAAGACACTGCGACATCACAACCGTGCACAGCTTCCTTCACACCTTTTCGCGTACGAGAGTGCTGTTCATGGAGAATGGACCGACCATGACAGAACAAAGTCCAGCAGCAAATGCAGGCATACAGCTGATCGCGAAAGTTGTTTGTTCCGTCGCTGTCCGAATGGCAATGGTTCTGGCTTCTGCTTTCGGAACGAACATCGCTCATGCCGTCGAAGAAACTGCTGCGGATGTTTCGCGTGATGCAGCGAAGGTGGCTTCGGAAACCTCCGAGAACTCCTCGACAGCCGAAAAGATTGAGTTCTTTGAAAGCCGCATCCGCCCGGTGCTCGTGGAACACTGCTATTCGTGCCACTCCCATGACGCTAAGAATATCCGTGGCGGGCTGCTTGTTGATCTTCGCGAAGGGCTGATCCAGGGCGGTGAAAGCGGCCCCGCGGTGATTCCGGGAGACATCAGATCCGGGCATCTCCTGTCAGCCATTCGATATGAATCACTGCAGATGCCTCCGGAGAAAAAACTTCCGGAATCCGTCATTCGAGATTTCGAACAGTGGATTGCTGACGGAGCTGTGGACCCGAGAGACGGAGAGCTCAAACGAACTTCAGCAGCACTTTCGGAAAGTGACATCGAAAAGGGGCGAGAATTCTGGAGCTTTCGTCCGGTGACTCGCCCGGAGATTCCCGAAGTGCACTCGGATTGGGCAGTCAGCCCAATCGACCGATTTGTCGCGGAGGTCCACCAGCGGGAGGGGGTTGCACCATCAGTCGATGCGTCTCCGGATATGCTGCTTCGACGATTGAATTATGTTCTGGTCGGACTTCCAGCGACGCCTGCTGAGCGCGATCTATTTCTTCAGGAATGGGCAATTCATCCGGAAGATGCGATCAGTCGCCGGATTGATCAGCTGCTGGAGAGTCCGCGATTCGGGGAACGTTGGGGACGCCACTGGCTGGATGTGACTCGGTTTGCGGAGTCCAGCGGCGGTGGTCGAAGCCTGATGTTCCCGGAAGCTTGGCGTTTTCGCGATTACGTGATTCAGTCGTTCAATCAGGACAAACGCTTCGATCAGCTGCTGCGGGAACACATCGCCGGCGATCTGCTTCCGGCGGCTGACGACGAGCAGCGAGATCTTCAGCGAACGGGCGCGGGATACCTGATTCTCGGAGCAATCAACTACGAGGAACAGGACAAAGAAGCTCTGCGCATGGATGTTGTCGACGAACAGATTGACACGCTCGGTCGGACATTTCTTGGTATGACCTTCGGATGTGCTCGATGTCACGATCATAAGTTTGATCCCATTCCGACGGCGGACTACTACGCTCTTGCGGGGATTTTTCGCAGTACTCGGTCGTTGACTCCCGGAAACGTCAGTGGCTATGTCACGGCACCACTGAGCCGTGGAGCAGATCCGGAAGCTATGCGTCGCTGGCAGGAGGAGATTGATCTTCTCAAAAAGCAGATCGCTGATGCCAAAGCGAACCCGGTTTCTGCAGATCAGCAGAAAGAACTGAAACGGCTGAATGATCTGCTGAAAAAGCAGACTGCTGCGAAGCCTTATGTTCCGACAGTAATGACCGTCGAGGACGAAGAGAAGCCGGCAGACTGGCACATCCACATTCGAGGCACCGCTCGCAATCTCGGTCCGGTTGTGCCCAGAGGATTTCCTCAGGTGATGTCGTTCGTCTCTTCACGCGGAGATTCTGAAGTGGGCGGCATTCCGGACGGCGGGACGACGCTCACGAGCGCAGCCGAAACCGCGGGATTGGCTTCTGAAGCAATTCCGATTCCCGGTAAACACAGCGGGCGTCGTGAACTTGCGGAATGGCTTGCTGATCCGCGTCATCCGCTGACAGCACGTGTATTCGTGAATCGAGTCTGGATGCACCTGATCGGGGAAGGACTGGTCAGAACACCGGACAATTTCGGCAGCACGGGAGAACGTGCGACTCATCCGGAATTGCTGGACTATCTGGCCGATACGTTCGTGCATGAGGACGACTGGTCTCCGAAACGCCTGATTCGTCGAATCTGCACATCCCGAACGTTTCGGATGTCGTCGGTCGTGGATTCGGAAACACGGATGCGGGATCCGGAGAATCGTCTGCTGGCCCGAGGTTTTCGTCGTCAGATGGATGCAGAAACACTTCGAGACAGCCTGCTCGCCATTGGTGGAAACCTGAATCTTCAGATCAGCGGTGGATTAACCATCGGAAAGATTATGGAATATGACGTGATCTACGATCATCAGGAATATCCGCTCTTCTGTCGCAGCGTTTATGTCCCCTACTTCCGCAACGCGATGCTCGATCTGTTTTATGCGTTTGATTCAGCCAATCCCAACGTCGTTGCCGGCCGACGCAACGAGGGGACTCTGCCGTCGCAGGCACTGTTCATGATGAATAGCCCGTTTGTTATTCATCAGTCAGAACTTGCGACTGACAGATTGCTCCGTCAGATTGATGACTCCGACGCTGCCCGATCAGCCGCAGATGAACTTCAGAAAATGCGATTGAAGATTCGGCACCTCTGGATCACAGTACTCACGCGTGAGCCAACAGAACCTGAAGAGCGACTCGTGCTGGAAGAGCTCCTGAACGATGCGTCTTCCGGCCAGCCTCAGCCTGAACGGTGGAAAGAAATCGTGCATTCGCTGGTCAGTTCAGTCGACTTCAGGTTCCTTGACTGATCCGGTGGCACAAAAAACCATGGTAGTGATACCGAACTGGATGGTAAGCAGATGACAAACACGGTGACTGATCGCGATGCATCGGAGGGAATGTTCCGCGAATCCGCAGAGAACGCTCCGTCGCCGCACTCAGAAGACGCGATCACAGCCTGTTCATTGTCCCGTCGTCGCTGGCTCGAAACCGCCGGCTGTGGTTTCGGGGCGATGGCGCTCCAGTCTCTGCTGGCCGATCAGACCAGCCGCGCGGAAACCTCAGCGGTTACAAGTCAGTCGGCGAACGTCCTCATGGATTCGCTGGCTGAAAAGCGTTCGATGCACTCGGTGCGAGCCAAGCGAATCATTTTTATCTTTATGCAGGGCGGACCGAGTCATGTCGATACGTTCGACTACCGCCCGGATCTCTTCGCTCGCGACGGGAAAACGATCGACTTCACAGGGGTTCGTTTTGTTGACTTTGGTCAGGTGAGTCAGCAGAAGCTCATGAAACCCATGTGGAGATTCCGGCAGTATGGCGACTGTGGCCGGCATATCTCAGCGCTGTTTCCGGAAATTGCACGACACGTCGATGATCTCTGCTTTCTTCACGGAGTTCACACCGAAGGCGTGGCTCACGGTCCCGCAACATTGTTCCTGCACACGGGCGCAACGACTCAGATCCGCCCCTCATTCGGATCGTGGGTGCTCTATGGTCTGGGAACCGAGAATCAGAACCTCCCGGGATTTGTGTCTCTGCAGCCGTCCGAGGACAAGGGCGGCCCTCGAAATTATTCCAATGCGTTTCTGCCGGCGGTTTACCAGGGAACTCCCATCGGGCGATCATTTCGCCCCGTAGAGAAAATGACAATTGACCATCTGACGACTGACCGGATCAGCCCGGAATCATCCAGACAACGATTTCGGCTGACCGACAGGCTCAGTCGGCAACAGATGTCTCAGCGAAACGATGCCGACAATCGCATCGAAGCCATGATCCGCAGTTATGAACTGGCTGCGCGCATGCAGACAGTGGCGCCGGAACTGCTCGATCTTTCTTCAGAAACAGAGAACACCAGACAGCTCTATGGAATCGGAGAGAAGGCAACTGACGAATTTGGTCGGCAGTGCCTCATGGCGCGACGGCTGTCCGAGTCCGGCGTGAGGTTTGTGCAGATCAATTATGCCGACGAATCTCCGAATCCTCGCTGGGATCAGCACAACAATATGCAGAAGCATGCCACTCATGCGCTTGCAACAGATCGCCCCGTCGCGGGACTGCTTGCAGATCTGAAACAGCGCGGGCTCCTTGAAGACACTCTGGTCTGGTGGGGCAGCGAATTCGGACGCACGCCATTTTCGCAGGGAGTCGATGGACGTGACCACAATCCTCGCGGTTTCACCGTGTTTCTCGCAGGAGGTGGCGTCCGCCCCGGATTCGCCTGGGGAAGTACCGACGAAATCGGTCACGTCGCCGTCGATGGAAAGGTACATATGCATGATCTGCATGCAACTCTCCTGCACCTGATGGGCATGGATCACGAACGCCTGACTTACCGCCACGCCGGCCGGGAATTTCGACCTACGGATGTTTATGGCCGTGTGGTTCAGGAAATCATCAGCTGATGGCTCTGGCGAATTGGATCGTGACGACAAACAACTACTAAACATGGACCGGATCTGAGGTCACGATTGGCCATTGCTCTCTGATCATCACGGCTGAGCTGCCGCTGGTTCCTCAGTCTTTGGTTCCTCAGTCTTTGGTTCCTCGGTCTTCGGTTCCTCAGTCTTTGGTTCCTCGGTCTTTGGTTCCTCGGTCTTTGGTTCCTCGGTCTTTGGTTCCTCGGTCTTTGGTTCCTCAGTCTTTGGTTCCTCAGTCTTTGGTTCCTCAGTCTTTGGTTCCTCAGTCTTTGGTTCCTCAGTCTTTGGTTCCTCAGTCTTTGGTTCCTCAGTCTTTGGT
>JBKDKA010000169.1:0-12485 GCA_046345315.1 Planctomyces sp. | reverse complement strand
ACGTCATCAGGAGAGAGCCATGGTACAGCAGCGATTCGTGCGACTCATTGCCGTAGTCTGCCTTTTGAATCTTGCCACAGAGAGTTTTGTGTTTGCCCAGAACGACGGTGAAGGCAATCGTGGCGGGCAGCGTGAAGGGGGAGACCGCGAAGGCGGACCGCGTGAGGGCCGAGGTGGACGTGGACGTCGAGAAGGCGGACGTGGTGGCTTCTTCGGACCGGGTGGCGGTCCCGGCCCCGGTGGAATGATGCCGATCGGAAAGGCAATGCTCCTTGGCTTGCCGACAGTTCGCGATGAACTCAAACTGGAAGACGCTCAGCAGGCCTCCATTGAAGCAGCTCTTGAAAGTTTTCGTGAAGAACGACGAAGTGCTCGACCGGATCGTGCTGCCATCGAAAACATGTCCGAAGAAGAACGAGACGCGTTCCGAGAGAAAATGCGGACCGATTCAGAAGCTCTGAATCAGAAGACCGACGCGATCCTGGTAGCATTGCTCGAACCGTCTCAGGCAGAACGACTCGATCAGATCGCTCTGCAGATGAAACTGAACATGCAGATCACGACCGCTCTGAAGAGCGATGAGCTCAAGGAAAAACTCGGAATCACTGACGATCAGATCAGTCAGCTGACCAAACTGGAAGAAGACATGCAGGCTCGCCGTGAGGAAGCTCGAGATGCCATCGCAGGCGGTGACCGAGATTCGATGCGAGAGATGTTCACGAAGATGCGGGAAGAAGCTCAGAAGAACGCGCTTGCCGTTCTGACCGATGAGCAGAAGACCAAACTGGAGACACTGAAAGGTGCAGCGTTCGAAGTTGACATGATGGCGATGATGGGCGGACGGGGACGAGGTGGTCGTGGTCCGGGCGGTGAAGGCGATGGCGGCGGACGCCGTGAGGGTGGCCGTCGTGAAGGCGGTCGACGAGAACGCCAGGGGAATCCTCCGGTCGACGGTGAATAAATTTGACCGGTGTCTGGATGAGAGAGTGCGAGGCTCCTGCTGAACCGCCGGAAAGAAGAACTTCAGTTCTTGCGGCGTTTCAGCAGGAGCCTCGCTGTTTTTGAGGTTCTGATGGAACCGATGCTCTCTAATCTGTTGAAATGGTCACTTCCAGCAGCATCCCCGGCAGAAACACTTCGGTGAGGTCGTCGAGTTGCCGATCATCGAGAATTCGAAGCTTCAGCCTGTGTTCTTCGGCCAGTCTGATTGCAGTGCGGATGGCGCTCACACAGCCGTAGGCCAGCAGCATTTTTCCATTCGGTTTCAGATGCTTCCGACAGCCGCTCATCAGCGATTTCAGAAGCTGAAAACCTGGGTCGTACAGAGCAAACTCGGCGAGCGTTCCGGGCTTTCTGTCCTCCCACGGCGGGTTCGAAATAATCAGATCGAAGGTTTCATCTGAAGCGACAACTGACCACGCATCCGGTGATCGGCGAGAGACCAGACGACACTGCATTCGCTTCTGAAAGCCGAGACGTTCCGCATTGAGGGCAGCATTCCGTACGGCATTGGGATTGATGTCCGTTGCCACGACGTTCGCTGCTCCGGCCTGCAGACAGCAAAGCGCAATCAGGCCTGATCCCGTCCCGATCTCGAGGACAGACCGATCCTTCACGAGCGGTGTATTGCGAATCAGCTGCCGAAGACTTTCAGTGTCTGCGGGTTCCCAGAACACTGTCGGCAGAATCGCCAGTTCCTTTGGCAGATCCGCCACTGACTGCCACGATGCCACTGCGAGATCTTCATTGTCAGCAATCTGTGCCAGGTTCTGAAACTGCGATTGCGTGGTGGCTGCTGACGCTTTCGGTAAAGACGGCGCAGCTCCTTCGCCGCTCTCCTCGAGAGCTGCCACTTCCTGTCCGCCGTTCAACAATATGTCTGACCAGAGAACACTGATCATTGAACAACAGCTCAGAAAACTTCGCCGTGATGAGCTTCGGCGCACGGAGTCCCGAATCAAGGAAGCGTGATTGACATCGGAACTCAACATGAAGAACTCCACCATATTCGTTAAGCCCGAGATCATTCTCGGCCCGGAAATCTTGCCAGACTCTGAGCATTCTGATCAGAACTCCTGATGATTCGAACGAAAATGCGTCTTCATTTTTCTGCTCCTGAATGATTCATCGACACTCTGTCAGTCGGAATCAACCGCTGTTAAGCTGATGTCTTTGCGAAAATGCTGTTCGTTCGCGAACGCACGCTGAAATCGTGGATGAGTGAACCTGCCTGGAGTCCAAACGCTGATGGTTTCATTCTTTTCGAATCCACATCGGGGCACACCCGGAACTCCCCTTCGGACCGGAGTCCTGCTCATCCTTTTATGCGGAATGATGATCAGTGGAATGGCATCTGTGACACTGGCAGCAGCAGGTGCGACCAGCGGATATCAGAACAATTCGACGGCGCAGGCAGATGCGTTGATCGATCTGGATGAAGCACCTGCCGGACTGCTGGGCGTTTATTCTGACGGTCGTACTGAAGTCAAGCGGATCGACTCCGTTCCTCATCTTGACTGCTCTGATGGAAACCCGGATATCAGACTGACAGCGCCAGTCCGGAATGTGAGCTGGAACGCGACGATCCTGCTTCGTGAAACTTCGGTCTATCGCTATTTCGCAAACCTCAGTGGCGACGTCACCATTCGAGTCGCCGGAAAAGAAGTTCTGAAGGCACACAGCGAGCAGATCGTCTTTTCTGCCGGAGATCCGGTTGAGCTGGAAGCGGGAGAACATACGATTGCAATTGAGTATCGACGATCAGGTGACGCAGAAAAGGCACTGCTGCAGATCTTCTGGTCATCGCAGTCGTTTGTCATGGAACCACTGCCGGCCGATGTTTTTTCACCGATCTCTCAGACCACGTCGACAGGATCGAACGCTTTTTCAGGCATTTTGATTCCTCAGCTTCTGAGACTTCGCCACGGAGAGCAGCTTGCGGATGCATTCCGATGCAGCGCATGTCATCTGTTGCCGAACGGACTACATCCGTTAAAGGCGCCGTCACTCCACAACGTAGCTGCAGGAAACTCCCCGGAGATTCTGAGACAGCGACTCATGAATCCCTCCTCTGTTGTCAGCAACTCGAAAATGCCGCACTACGGTTTTTCAGCAAGGCAGTCTGCCGACATCGCGGCATTTCTTGGCAGCCTGTCATCGCCCGTGCCCGTGACACGTTCGTCCTCGGAAGAAGCGAAGCAGAAGATTCAGGAACAAAAAAAGACCGCAGAGCCGCCTGACTCCGTGCTGCAGGCGTTATTCGAATCCGGTAGTGCAGACAGAAGGCCGAAAAAGACAGAACGTAAGGAATCTCTCGAACTTCAGGGACATTTTGTGCTGCGTTCAGCGGGCTGCATCGCCTGCCACACGCTCCCCGACCTGCCGTCGGAGACTGCGGCGGCAGCGCGCCGTGACGAGACCTCATCTTCGTCTGCAGCAGTGACTTCTGACGCACCAACAGGATCGGGCTCTGAGGCCGCCGACACAGTTTCACGAGACGCTGATCGGCGCGACGCAGCATCGCATCTCGCAGAAAAAGTGGAATTTGTCACTGCCACCGGCCCGAACCTGAGCGACGTTGGAAAGCGTCGATCTGCGGAATGGCTTCGCCAGTGGCTAGAGAATCCCGCAGTGCTTAACTCTGAACATCGGATGCCGCATTTTGAACTTCCGGAATCCGATCGCGAAGCGCTCGTCGCGGCGTTGTCTTCCGCCGGGAACGTTGATTCTCGCGAAGAGTCTGCTCAAGCCCCCGGAAAATCTGCTCAGGATTCTGCTGGCACAGAACACATTGAATCCGGCCGACGCCTGGTGATTGCAGCACGGTGCGCATCGTGCCATGACATTCCGGGAATTCCACCTTTGCTCGAAGAAGACCAGAAACTCGTTGTGAAGTCCGCAGTAGATGGCACCCCCTTTGGCGGCTGTCTTGCTGAAGAAAACAGCAATCGGCGGAATTCTGGCGAGCAGATTGACGGCACAGATTGGTCTGATCGCGCCCCGGCGTTCGCACTTTCAGATCACCAGCGACTATTGATTTTTGAATGGCATCAGATGGTCGTCAATTTGAATGTCAATCAACAACTCTCGAATGTAAATCAACAACTCGCCCTGAATCCACAGCATCCAAAGCTGAGCTCCTCAGAGCGGGGACGGCGACTGGTGGAGCGAATCGGTTGTCTCGCATGTCATGATCGAAACACCTTGCGGGGATTGTCTGCGCACGCATCCGTAATTGAATCCAGCCACGCAATCTTTCGTGGAAAGAGTCAGTCTCTGATTCCGCCGTCACTGACCGCTGTCGGCGATAAGCTGGAAACGGAGTTTCTTCGAGACACGATCAGCGGTCGAAAGAAGTCGCGACGTCTTCCATGGCTGACAGTTCGGATGCCGCAGTTTTACATGCCTGAAGATGAACTGAACGATCTGGTCAGTTATCTCACCCACGCCGACCGAATCCCGGACTCGGCAGACAGTCATCGAACGGAACTGGAGTTCGCTTCTCGAAAGTCTGACATTGATCCGGCGACGGCCGAAGAACTGCTGCTCGGCAATCAGCTGACGGGAGCCGGTGGCTTTAACTGCGTCGCCTGCCATCGAGCTGGGGCATTTGAACCCCGAAACGTGGCGCTGGGGACCCGCGGATCGGACCTGCTCTCGATGGGTTCAAGAATTCGATCCCGATTCTTTCAGCGATGGATGAAGAATCCGATCCGCGTGGTGACGGGTATCGAAATGCCGGCCATCAAAAGAGCCGCACCTGGCATCCTTCATGAATCGCTGCCGGAGCAGATGGCAGTGATCTGGCGAGCGATTCGGGATCCGAAGTTTACTGCGCCCACGGTCACAAGTCGGTATGAACAGGCTCTGACTGTTCGCCCCGGTGAGTCTGCCCGAATACTTCGGGATGTGTTTACAGTCGGTGAAGACAAATCGCGGGTGAGCGTTGCGCGAGCCTTCGCCGCAGGTTTTTCCAATGGCCACAACCTGCTTGTGGATCTGGATACGATGCAGCTGCGACACTGGACCGCCGGCGAGTTCGCTCGCCAGAGGACCGAAGGCAAGAGCTGGTTCTGGAGTCTGGGAGGCGTCACACTCGCTCAACCGTCATCAAACTCGTCGGCAGGTGCCCCAACGACGTCCGAGCGTGCTGCATTCCGTCTGCGTCTGCCGGCAACAGGCGAGGGAGAGACTCCGGCAGTGATGAATATCGTTGCCGACGAAGGACGGCTTGCGGAGCTGGTCTCCTGTGAGAATACACCTGAAGAAATCCGACTTGTGTGGAAGGTGCGATTCGCAGACGCCAGTTCCGAATCGTCCGACAATTCATCAACAGTGAATCCGCACAGCACTCAGACAGCGTGGAATGATCCCGCACGCCCGGTGCTCACGGCGCTCGTCGAAGACCGGTACCAAAGTCTGACACGCGGAACACAGACCGGATGGCAGCGTTCGCTGAGCGTTCTGGACGCACCAGGCGGAGCCATCGTTGAGTTTCGACCATGGGCGGTTGATGGTGTTGCGGAGTTTCCTGCACGAGCTGAATACCGGATTGTTCCACGGACATCAGCGACGGGATCGGTGTCGAACGCAACGGGTCCTTCCGGAAAGGAAATACAGGCCGATCCGGAACAGCACCCACCGACAGTTGTTGGTTTTCGGGATGCTGTGGAACTCTCAAAGGAACAGAGTATCGAACTTTCGATGACCGTCAGCGTTCCAGTGAACATCCTCAATCCTGTTCCGATGCCCGATCTCCTCACGACGCAGGAAGCCGTGACAACTCTGCCGGGATTTGAGGGAACTCGACTGCCTCTGAAATCCGCCATCATGCCGACCGCGATGACGTTTCTTCCCGACGGCAGACTGGCCTTCACATCGCTTCGCGGTCAGGTCTGGATTGCCGACGATACAGATCAGGATGGGCAGGAGGATCGGCTGACACTCTTCGAAGAAGGGCTCGCCGCGCCATTCGGAATTCTCGCGGACGGTGACTCAATTCTGGTCTCGCACAAGCCAGAAATCCTTCGGCTTCGGGATACGGATGGTGACGGGCGAGCGGATCATCGGGAAGTTGTGGCTTCGGGGTGGGGATTCAGTGACGACTACCACGACTGGACAACCGGGCTCATTCGTGACAGGCATCAGAATCTCATCGTCGGACTCGGCAGCGATTATTCTCAGAAAGATCGCTCCCCCGAACGTGATCGCTGGCGTGGTTCGGTCATTCAGGTAGACCCTTCAGGAATCATCACACCAATCAGCGACTCCTTTCGATATCCGATCGGACTTGCTCTGGATGCGCAGGAACGCCTGTTCGCGACGGACAATCAGGGAGTTCAGAATACGTTCAATGAGATCAACCATCTGAAACACGGGCATCACTACGGTGTTCCTTCACGGCATGACAGCCGAAAAGATCTGCAGCATGAAACGGCCGCGATTCAGATTCCTCATCCATGGGCTCGCAGTATCAACAGCATTCTGTTTCTTCCGGATCGGTATTCCTCAATGGGACTCTCCGGACATGGCATCGGATGCGAATACGACAATCGCTTTCTGGTTCGCTGGACGACACAGGTGACTGAAAACAAAGAGACCGGTGAAATCCTTCAGGGCGCCGCATTTCCGTTCAGTCTTCCGGATCAGCCGGCGGGCGGATCAAATTTCATCGGACCAATCTGTTCAGCCGTCGGTCCTTCAGGAGACATCTACATCGGATGCATCTGGGACAGCGGATGGCAGGGAGGCCCGAACACGGGAGCCATCACTCGCCTCCGACCAATGTCTGCGAACACGACCGGAGTCGACAACGGTATTCGAAATCTGGTGGCCACATCATCCGGCTTTCGCGTGGAGTTCTTCCACCCCGTTGATGCTCAGCAAGCTCGAAGTGTCGCAGCCTATTCTGTTCGCGGCTATACCCGGGTCTGGTCGGGAAGCTATGCGACGCCGAACTCTGATGAGCAGGAATTGAAGGTCGAAGGAGTGGCGCTATCCGATGACCGTCTCTCGGCTGATCTGACGATCGCCGATCGCAAACCGGGTTACGTTTACGACATCGCCCTGACATCGGAACTCACATCCGGCCGCCGTTTCTGGCCGGACCGCGGGCACTTCCATCTGAAGTTGATCCCGGAATCCGAAACGCCCTGACAGTGGAAATGGTGTTTCTCAGCGTCTCACGGTGCCGGAGAGACTCATGCCGAAGCGACGTCGCAGGAGTGTGTCACCGGCGAGCGTGATGGTGCCGAACACGATCGTCCCAAGCAGCGTCGACGAAGCCACAGTAGCGTACAGTTCCGGAAGAGCCAGCGAAGCGGTCTTTCGCTGGATGAGTGCTCCCAGTCCGGGCTGTCCTGATCCTACAAAGAACTCACCGACGATCGCCCCGACAACAGCACTGCCTGACGCAATCCGAATCCCAGAAATCAGATAAGGCATCGCTGATGGCAGACGCAGTCGAAAGAGCACCTGCATTCGCGTCGCCTGATTCAGGCTGAACAGGTCCAGTAGATTTCGATCTACCTGCAGCAGACCGGTGGTAGTATTTGTGATCACCGGAAACATACTGATGATGCAGGCGATCAGGCTGATACTCAGAAAGCCACGTCCGAGAGTGACAATCACGATCGGAGCCACAGCAATGATCGGTACAGTCTGCAGCAGCACAGCGTACGGATAGAGTGCTCGTCGAAACAGTGCCGACTGTGAAAACACGAATGCCGTCAATGTCCCGCCAAGCGTGCTCGCGGTCAGTCCGACCACAGCGGCCAGGCACGTTCGCCCGGTCGCTGAAAGCAGCTCCATTCGGATCTTCCATGCTGACCGAAGAATGTCAGCAGGCGCCGGCAGGACGAACTTCGAAACTCCACTGACCTGAACGAACACCTGCCACAAGATCAGAATCACAGCCAGCGTCAGCACCGGCGCCACGAGACTCAGAAAGCGAAGCAGTCGACTCGAATGATCCGATGTGGTTTCCGAATTCAAAATGTTGGTCTCCCCCATTGGCAGAGAACAGAATCTTAACCCGCCGTGTCAGCTCGACGCCGCCGCATCTGCCCGCGACGACGACGACGCACAGCAGCGAGGCCTCGATCGGATCCGGGAAGACCTGAAGGAGCTGCTCCGCCTTCTTTCCTTGCCCCGCCGGATTGTGTGTGAGTTCTTGCCGGACGACGATGTTCACCGGAACTGCTCCGGCGAGAAGCGTCTGAAGGTCCGCGCTGCCCTAGATGTGATCCGGAAGCCGGAAGGGAAACACCCTCTCCGAAGACATCTGCTCCGAAGTCATCCCTGACGGACTCAACGCGTCCCGATGGACGTCCCGCAGCTGCCGCGCTGGATCTGCCCTGAGACCCTGACGACGGACGTCCTCGACCGGAACGCCCCGATCCGGAGTTTGTTCCGGGGTCTCGTGATTCTTTCGCCGGCGAATTGGAACCCTGAGGTCGACTTCCGCGCTGAGGACGAGCAGGTCCGGATCGACGTTCCGATACCGCTTCGGAAGGAGCTTCCCGCGGCGGCATCTCATAGTGAGCCACAGGGATTTTCTGACCGATCAACTTTTCAATCGCACGCAGATCGCCGCGTTCGCCGGAACCGCAGAATGCGATCGCTATTCCACTGGCACCAGCACGCCCTGTTCGACCGATTCGGTGAACGTAACTTTCCGGCTCCGAAGGAAGTTCGACATTGAAAACGTGCGTAACGCCGTCGATGTCGATTCCGCGAGCTGCCAGGTCAGTTGCAACCAGCACCTGAATTTTTTCGGATCGAAACGCTTCCAGAGCCCGTTCGCGAGCGTTCTGTGACTTGTTTCCGTGAATCGCCAGTGCTGCGATTCCGCCTCGGGTCAGGTGTTCCGCCAGAGCATTTGCACCGCGTTTGGTTCGAGTGAACGCGATGGCCAGCCCGACTTCTCCGGATCGAAGAATGCGAGTCAGCAGTGCCTTCTTCTGAGACTGTTCAACAAACACAACCCGCTGTTCAATCAATTCAACGGTCGGCCTGGATGGTTCCACATGAACACGAACAGGATTCGAAAGCAGTTTGGCCGACAGATCGAGGATGTTCTGCGGCATCGTGGCCGAGAAGAAGAGCGACTGTCGCTGCTTCGGCAGTGCTGCGATGATCTTCCGAAGATCCGGCAGAAAACCCATGTCCATCATTCGGTCGGCTTCGTCGAGAACAAAAATTCGCAGCCGACTGAGACTGATATGCTGCTGCTGCATCAGATCAAGCAGCCGCCCGGGAGTCGCAATGACCACATGAACACCACGCTCAACCGCTCGGACCTGTTTGTCCTGACCAACGCCACCGTAAACCAGTGCGGTGGAAATGCGAAGGTGACGTCCGTACGTCGTGAAGCTTTCACCGATCTGGATCGCGAGTTCCCTCGTAGGAGCCAGCACCAGAACCAGCGGATGTTTCGGAATGACCTTTCCCGGATGCTCATGCAGCTGGTGCAGAATCGGGAGTGCGAATGCTGCCGTTTTTCCGGTTCCGGTCTGAGCACAACCGAGAACATCACGTCCCGACATGGCGGGGACAATTGTCTGGGCCTGAATCGGCGTCGGAGTGTCGTATTTTTCTTCAGCAAGCGAACGAAGAATCGGAGCCGCAAGGCCCAGTTGTTCAAAAGTATTCAAATTGGCAATCTCAGCGTAAACCAGCACCGGATCTGTCTGGCCGCTTTTCGGGAATCAGGATAAGTAAAACGAAACTTCGGGAAGGTGGGATGTTCGAGGAGTTTTCCGTCGGGGAACACAGCCACCGAGCTCAGACGGGGAATTGGCGGGATATCCGGACTGACAATCCGCGGGGGAGCGATTCTGAACTCTATCGATTGTCAGCCGATATCGCATGGTCGAAATGGCTTTCCCTGGAATTTTCCGAAAGGATTCCGCGAGTTTGACTCGGTGAACCTGCAATTGCAACCGGCGGTCTTATCAATACACTCCCCCATTCAACGACAGAGCTGGAACGCCTTCAGGCACGTCGATTACGGCAGAAATCAACACGAAACGGGTCCCGAAATGCCTCGTTATGACGCGAAACGGATTGAAACTCGATGGCAACAGTTCTGGGAACAGGCTCAGACCTTTCGGTGCACAAATGATTCCCTTGACGGACTGGATGGCCAGCCTGCCGAAAAAATGTATGTTCTCGACATGTTTCCGTATCCCTCCGGAAGCGGGCTTCACGTCGGTCATCCCGAAGGTTACACCGCCACCGACATCGTCTGCCGCCACGCGAGAATGAAGGGAAAACACGTTCTGCATCCGATGGGATGGGATGCGTTCGGACTTCCCGCCGAGGAGCACGCCGTTCGAACGGGGACTCATCCTCGCACGACCACAGAACAGAACATTGAGACATTTCGGCGTCAGCTGAAAATGCTCGGTTTCAGCTACGACTGGAGCCGTGAAATTTCCACGACGGATGTGGAGTATTATCGCTGGACTCAGTGGATCTTCCTTCAGCTTTTCGACACCTGGTACGACCCGGAATTCGTCTGGACAGGCCAGGATGGTGTGACTCGCAAGGGCAAAGGACGACCGATCTCGGAACTGTCGATTCCGAAGACGATCAAGCCCGGTTCCGAGGACGCTCGCCGCTATCAGGACCGACACCGTCTCGCCTACATTTCGGAAGCTCCCGTCAACTGGTGTCCGGAACTGGGAACAGTTCTCGCCAATGAAGAAGTGGTGGATGGAAAGAGCGAGCGAGGCTCACATCCGGTTGTCCGTATTCCACTGCGCCAGTGGATGCTTCGGATCACCGCATACGCTGATCGGCTGGCCAGCGAACTCGACGATCTTTCCTGGCCGGATTCCATCAAAGCACTGCAGCGCAACTGGATCGGTCGCAGCACCGGCGCCGAAGTGGACTTTCTGATCGACGTCGCTGCTGCACGCACTTCTTCGGCTTTCGGCTCATGGAAAGACTCCCGAACGAAATCCGGCTTTCCGGAAGAACCGGAATCGAACGTCATCCGCGTTTACACCACGCGCCCGGACACTCTTTTCGGCGTGACCTACATGGTGCTGGCACCGGAACACCCGCTGGTCGATCGCATTACCACGGATGCGAAGAGATCCGAGGTCGAACAGTATCGGCTTCGAGCAAGCACTCGCAGTGATATGGACCGCACGGAGCTTTCCAAAGAAAAGACCGGCGTGTTTACTGGCGGGTATGCGATCAACCCCGTCAACGGCGAACGCGTTCCCATCTGGATCGCGGATTATGTGCTCATCAGTTACGGCACCGGTGCGATCATGTCTGTGCCGGCTCATGATGAACGCGATTACGAATTTGCGAAAGCGTTCGGGATCGACATCCTGCAGGTGGTCGGTCCTGTCGGAGCCAGCGGCCCGGAAGTCGATCTTTCCTCAGCCGCATTCACGGAAACCGGTGTTGGGGTCAATTCAGGTTCTTACAATGGTCTGCCGACGGCAGAATTCAAGAGCCGGATCACTGCCGATCTTTTCGCTGG
The DNA here is from genome assembly GCA_046345315.1 of Planctomyces sp. Taxonomy (GTDB): domain Bacteria; phylum Planctomycetota; class Planctomycetia; order Planctomycetales; family Planctomycetaceae; genus F1-80-MAGs062. The sequence continues at coordinate 985 of JBKDKA010000169.1, read as the reverse complement.
CGGGCTCGGGAAGGAAGCCGTCAATTACCGGCTTCGCGACTGGCTCTTCAGCCGCCAACGTTACTGGGGCGAACCGTTTCCAATCTGGCACGAACTGGGTGCCGATGGTCAGCCAACCGGGCTGATGCGAGCCGACAAGCCGGAAGCTCTACCGGTTCTGCATCCCCACATGGAAGACTTTAAGCCGACGGGCACTCCCGAACCGATGCTGTCTCGCGCGCCGGAGGACTGGCTCTATCGCACCGATTCCGATGGTGTTCGGCTGAAGCGTGAGACCAACAGCATGCCTCAGTGGGCAGGCAGCTGCTGGTACTACCTGCGGTTCTGCGATCCGAGAAACTCCGAGCAATTTATCGATCCGGAAGTCGAAAAGTACTGGATGCCGATTGATCTTTATGTGGGTGGTGCAGAACACGCGGTCCTGCATCTTCTGTATTCACGATTCTGGCACAAGGTTCTGTTCGATCTCGGTCACGTCAGCCATCCGGAACCGTTCCGAAAGCTCGTCAATCAGGGAATGATTCTTGGTGAGAACGGCGAGAAGATGTCAAAGTCTCGCGGCAATGTCGTCAACCCGGACGATGTTGTTCAGGAGTACGGCGCTGACTCACTGAGACTCTACGAAATGTTCATGGGGCCACTGGAACAGGTGAAGCCATGGCAGATGAGCGGCGTGGAAGGCGTCTATCGGTTTCTGGGCCGCGCGTGGCGACTGATGGTTGATGATCGCGCAGAGGAAATGAAACTCCTCGAATCAGTGACGTCCGGTGAGCCGACTGAAGAACATCTGCGAGTGCTTCACAAAACCATCAAGGCTGTTTCAGACGATATCGACCGGATGAGTTTCAATACGGCCATCAGTCGAATGATGGAGTTCGTCAACTTCATGTCGGGGCAGGATCAGCGGCCAAAGTCGATACTGGAGCCGTTTGTGCTTCTGCTGAGCCCTTTTGCACCGCACATCGCAGAAGAGCTCTGGAATGTG
>JBKDKA010000168.1:0-63533 GCA_046345315.1 Planctomyces sp. | reverse complement strand
CACGGCTTTCTTCCGGGCCTTCTTCCGGACGATTTCGATCAGCGTGTGGACGCGATCGACAATTCCCGATTCACGTCGAATCCTGCATTCTTTGATGATCTGCTGATACTCGACTACTGGAATGATGGAAGTTTGATCCTGCTGGATCTGCCGGGACATGCACTCGGCCACACCGGCTACATTCTGAACACGGCGACGGGGCCCATTGGCTATATTGTCGATGCATGCTGGGATACTCGACAGCTGATGCAGGGAAAACGCCTGCCCTGGATTTCACGACAACTCCAGCAGGATCCGAAAGCCTATGAAAAGACTCAGCAGCGACTGATGGCACTTCACAGTCGCACCGGTATTCCACTTCTGGCATGTCACTGCGAACGAACTCAGGCTTATGTGCAGCATCAGAATTGATTTCGTCGCGCCGCCATTTGCCGGTCATCTTTACCCGCTTCTGGACCTGGCCTGCCAGCTGCGCGAACGAGGATTTTCCAACCTGAGATTCCTGAGTACACCCGAAGCGGAGACTGCGGTGCAGCTCTGCGGATTTGACTTTGTTCCATTACTTGAGGGCAGAAGCCATCTCGTCTTTGAAATCGCCGACACTCAGCAGCGCGTTGGATTTCATCCCGGACGGTTACTCGGGCAGCTGCGGATGAATCTGAGCCTGATGAACGATTTTCGATCGCAGCTGAAGTCGGTCTGGACGGAATCATTACCATCACTTGTCATCGCCGACTTCACCGTTCCGATCGCTGGATTTCTTGCCAGATCACTGGGAGCTAGCTGGTGGACGGCAACACCAAGCCCCTGTGCGATGGAAACACCGGACGGTCCGCCGTCCTATCTTGGAGGCTGGATGCCTCGACATGACTTTCAGGGACGTCTCCGTGATGCTTTGGGACGCCTGACAATTCGAAGCTTCAAGAACACCGTTCATTGGATGTTTCGGGACTCCCTGCGGCAGCTGGGTCTTGAGAAGATGTATCGGAATGATGGGTATGAGTCCATCTACTCAGACGCCACCGTGCTCATTGCCGGTGTTCCGGATTTTGAGTTTGCAACGCGGTGGCCGACTGCCGCATTGTTCATCGGGCCGCTGACGAACAGTCCGCCGTTTCCTCATCATCCACCGGATTTTCGGAACGGTCGGCCCCGGATACTGGTCTCACTGGGCACACATCTCTGGTGGGCGAAAACCTCGGTCTGCGAACTCATGCAGCGTGTTGCCGTAATGATGCCGGAAGTGGACTTTCATTTTACGCTTGGAAAGACGCCGGATCGTCCGGCACTGCTGAATCCCGGCGAAACGACTTCGAATTTCACCGTTCTTGATTATGTCAACTATGACCAGTGGCTGCCTCATTATTCTGCAGCGGTAATTCATGGGGGAACCGGAGTCACCTACAGTTGTCTGAAACATGGAATTCCAACGCTGGTCTGCCCTCAGGACTATGACCAGTTTGACCATGCCGCCCGTCTCGTACACCGCGGACTTGCCCTTCGCTGTCGCCCCCGTGCGGAACAGATCGTCGCCGACCTGAAACAGCTGTTGACCGACACCGCCATCCAATCTCAGTGCCAGAAGTTTCGGGAAATCATTCGCCGCTATTCCCCGGGCGACATCGTGGCGCGAAGAATCAGAGAACGAATTCAAAAAGAATGACCGAGCAGGAACAGAACAACAGATACACGTCAGTGCTGCCATTGACCGTTCCGAAAACCCTCGGGTATCGGGAATTCAGGAATCGACGGAATTTCAGTTTCTGTCTTCCGCAGCATCAGACTTCTGAATGTCCGAACTCGCCAGCAAAACGCCATCAGTCACTCTCTGAGATGGATTCTGTTGCCCTTGATTTGCTGTCAATGGGTTACCTTCACTTGATTACGCCGATGCTTCGTGGTCTCCGTGATCTTCGTGTTGAAAAACAGATTGCACAGAAGGACACGAAGATCGCAAAGGAGAAACATCCTGGTGGGGCGAAGCTCCCGGTGAGTCGCTACTGACATTCACCACGAGCAATCAGCAGAGCCTGTGATTTGTTTTCGAGTGGTAGAAGCGGCTCAGCAGGAGCTTCGCCCTCCCTGCAAGATTCCGCCATCGATTCGCCGCGAACCGGATTGCCTCAATCGCTGTACGGTTAAAGGTCGAGTGGATTGCAGGCTTCTGATTCCTCCATCAATTTCAATCCGCTTTCAGCTTTTCCGGTGTTGCAACACCCTGAGCCATGGGAAGCGTGCCGGCGAACAGGCCGCGGATGACGCGGGTCATGTGCGGTATGTTGAGCTTCGTGACTTCGTCAGTCGGCTGATGGTAATCCGAATGCAGAGACCCCGCAGAAATACTATGGCCGATGACACCAGCTCGAACGAACGATGCGTTGTCGCTCCGACTATAAAGAAGATCGCTGAACTGCGGATGCTGAAACACGGTGACTCCTACTCGTTCTGCTCCCGCTCCAAGGATCGGCCCAAGAGTGGAATGCTGCCAGCCGGTTTCCCACATTCGTCCCTCTGCACCGCTTTCCGGTCTCCCGATCATTTCAAGATTGACGTTGGCGACGATCTGATCAAGCGGCCAGACGGGATTTCGAACGAACTCATCAGACCCCAGCAGTCCCTTTTCTTCTCCCCAGAACGTGACAAACATCATCGTTCTTGCCGGCCGTTCTCGAAGAGCGGCATAAGCCTCGGCGAGCATGATCACACCAGTCACGCCGCTGGCATTGTCATCGGCACCATTGTTGATCCGATCGTCATTAATCGTGTCGGACTGGCCAGAGATGTTCGTTCCGATATGGTCGAGATGAGCCGAAACGATGACCGCCTGTTTTGAAAGTGCTTCATCGCTTCCTCGAAGGACACCGACGACATTGGATACCGGAGCGGTGCGTTTCGAAGGTGCGGAAACTCGAAGTCGAACGTTGACACCCTTTTCGATCTCTGAAGTCGGCAGTGCTTTAGGAAGCAGAAGAATCGGGCAACCCCACTGGCGTTGTTCCTTTGATCGCAGCATCGCCGAGGACATCAGCTTTTCTGCAACCACCAGAAGACGGGTTTCCGCTGAGGGAGTCACGAGGATTGCTTTTGCACCGTTCGAAGCATGTGTCCGACAGTTTCGAAGCAGATTGTCCAGAATCGATGCCGCGCTGCGAGGCAATCCCGGAGGCATCGCGGGCTCTTCGATCCAGACAATACTGGAGGATTGCTCAGATGCTGCGGTCTCCGAAGTCGGAGCTGCTGTTTCTGGACGGAGACCATTTGCGTTCAGCTCCACAGACTCAGATCCCGGAATGATCAGCCGCACGCCTTCCACAGAACTATCACCGAATGTGAGCTCAACATCGCAGCCTTTGACATCGATAACGGGAATTTCAGTTGTCTGAAGATAAAGGTCCGACTGAGGAACGCCGGTCAGTCCCGCAGCGCGAAATCGATCCGCGACGTATTCTGAGGATTTCGTGAGTTCTGGTGAGGGAGTGTCTCTTCCGGCCATCTGATCGGAAGCGAGCAGTTCAACGGTTTCGAGTACCTTCTTTTCTTCGATCTCCCGAAGTGCCGCCTCCTCGTCAGGCGTCAGGACTTCTACCTTGAAGAGCTCTCCAGACGCAGCCGAATCTGCTGCAGACTCATCGGACTTTTCTCGTGCCATGACAGTATCGCACGCGAAAATTAACGTCACTGTGATCGTAGCAAACTGCCGAAGCGCCCCGTTCTTTGCCATCTGAAGGGCCGCGTTGCGGATTTTCTCCGTAATCGAATTCCGGGGACTCTTCAAAATCGGAAACATGGAAGCGGTACCCCTCCGTCAAACTGAACTCACAGGACGCCCGTCGCAGCGGCGCAGAATATCAGAATCACCGATTGACGGAGGTGCTGCTCCATTGACGAAAACGTCGGAAATCACTCTGAATTTTCTGACTGGTCAGAAATTCCTGAAAGTCACATCATCGGTGTACGCGGGTTGAATTCGGAAAAGCGGGAGAACCCGGGGGGAGTTCCTGCAAGTTGTTCTTGCAGTTCCCGGGTTTCGAATGCAGAATTCAATGGATGGATGTGAACTGACATCCGATTGAGCTGCGGCATCGCCGTAGCCAGAACATTCTGCCGTAGACCAGCCTCGACCATCTCCCCGCCGGAAATTGTTCTTCACGAACGCCGTGCCGCGGATCGCGAGACCGTCTTGCGGTGCTCAGAGGAAGGATTTCAGGCCATGACAGCCACCCGACAGCGCATGCTTGTAATCGGCAGAACGGCCGCCGCCGTTCCGACGATGAGGGAACTGGCCGGCGGCCGCCTGGATGTCATTTCTTCCAACGATGTTCGGATGCCGGATGCCTCGGCAGATTATGTCGTCGTGGAAGGATCCGAACGGCAGACGATGTTCGACCTGCAGGTCGGAGCAATGGGGCTGTTCAGCGCTCTGCCCGATGGTGTCGTGCTTCTGGATGACACACTTCAGATTCTCTGGCATAACCTGACATTTCTGTCGATTCTTCGCAGTGACGCGTCACTCATCGGACAGTACCTTCAGGATGTCATGCAGCCTGCTGATGGCACAGATCTTCGAACGGTGGCAGTTCCCACGACGCCGGGAGAAGCGGCGTCACTTACCGTGAAGCGTGAAGATCGTCGCTGGCTTGGTCTGCGACTGGCTCGCACGACGATTGTCCCGGGAACAGATGCACGACAGGCGCTGATTCTGACCGTACGTGACATCAGCAAACAGGTGCTCGAAAAACAAAAACAGGATGCGATCTATCGCGCGGGACTTGAGATGGGAAATCTCACCGCTGAAGAAGTGACTGCGATGTCGCATGAGGAGCGAACGCTCCTGCTGAAAGAACAGATTCTTCAGCTTACTCGTGAAGTGCTCGGATATGACACCTTCGAAATCCGACTGCTGCAGGCCGAAACACAGGAGCTGATCCCGCTCCTCGAATACGGAATGGACCCGGAGGCTTCTCGTCGAAAGCTTTTTGCTGCAGAAAGCGGCAACGGCGTCACTGGCTATGTCGCGTGGAGCCGAAAGAGCTATCTCTGTGCCGACACGAGCCGTGATGTGCTTTACCTCTGCGGAGCCTCTGCGTCCCGCAGTTCACTGACCGTACCGCTCATGATCCGCGACACCGTTCTCGGAACCTTCAACGTCGAAAGTCCGGGAACACTGTCATTCAACCAGAAGGATCTGGACTTCCTGACACTGTTCGGGCGTGTCGTTGCCAGTTCGCTCAATCAGCTGCAGCTCCTGCTGGCCGAGAAGGTCGTGGTGGAAACGGAAAACTGCGATCGACTGCGTCGGGAAATTTCGGAGCCATCCGACGAAATCCTGAACGCAGCGACATGGATTCTGGAACGATACATCGGACATGATCCGGATGTCTGCGAACGGCTTCATCTGATCACTGACCGAATCCGTCAGATCAGCGGTCAGATCGGTTCTGTGACTGTACCACCAGGAATGCAGTCAGTCCGGCTGAACAAAGGCATCGCGGCGCGGCCGCCTCGACCGGCGCTGGTCGGAAAACGAATCCTCGTGATCGATAATGATCCGGCGGTTCGAGAAGACGCTCATAATCTGTTGGGTCAGATGGGCTGCGAAGTGGAAGCAGTCCACGACGCAAATGATGGCTGTGCAATGGTCAGAAACTACCATTACGATGTGGTTCTGACTGACATCCGCCTGCCGGATGCGAATGGCTATGAATGCTTCCGTCGGATTCGAGCCATCAACGGTCATGTCCCGATCATCATGATGACCGGATTCGGCCACGATGCGTCTCACTCGATTGTGAAGGCTCGTCAGGAAGGGATGAAGGCCGCTCTGTATAAGCCATTTCGTCGAGCTCAGATGCTGGACGAAGTAGAGAAAGCCGTCACGGCGTCTCAGCCCACCTGAGAATCGCCGAAAGTCCTGCGAAAGCACGCGCCGATCAAGCGTCGCTCTGCGAGATTGCTGCCGCATTGACCAGCGTCTATGTACGTTTTGGGATGACGGTCAGCTCCATCTCTGGTCGATCAGCAGTCGGCGAGAAATCACAGTTCGCCTTGAGCAACCGTTCTGAACGCTTCGGCAGCTTTGCAACGGCGAGCTGATGACGGTGTTGACACATCTGACAGAAGCCTGCGCCCCGTCGTTTGTGCTGATCGCTCAATCACTCAGGTGGATTGTTTCCTTTGCGGTTCTTCGAATGATCATGGGAGTGATCGTGGGAGTGATCGTGAGAATGATCGTGAGAATGATCGTGAGAGTGATCGTGGGAGTGATCGTGGGAATGATCGTGGGAATGATCATGGGAATGCGTTGCGTTGCTCACCGTTTGAGAAACCGACAGTGCAAAAGCGGCTTCTGCGGCCTGATAGACGGTTCGCAATGGAATTCCGTGGTCGCGAGCGACTCGGGCACAGTCTTCGAATTCCGGAGCGAAACGGACATCACCGTAAACGCTCCAGCTGCGTTTTCCGATCACATCCCCCCATGCCGTTGCGACACTCTGCTGTTCGCGCTGACGAACACTTCGTTCAACGGTCATTCTCCGAATTCCGAGTGTGCCGGTTTCCGAGAACAGGATCTGTTCAAGAATCGAAATCTGTGCTGGCCGACAGAGAACGCTGAGGAGAACTCCCGGACGCTGTTTCTTCATCTGAATCGGTGTTGTCCAGACATCCAGAGCTCCCGACGAAACCAGCCGGTCGCGCGTATAACCAATCACTTCGCCGGAGACATCATCCAGATTGGTTTCGAGCAGCGTGACCAGTTCGGAGTCGGCGCTGACAGTGGAAGTGCCGACGAAAATCCTCAGGATGTTGGCTCGATCCGGAAAAACCATCGTTCCGCAGCCGCACCCGATGGCATCGATTGTCATGGACGGCAGAGGTCCGAAGGAGTCTGCCATTGTACGAACAATCGCAGCACCGGTGGGAGTTGTCAGTTCAGCCTGAATCGGTATATCACTCAGCGGAATGCCCTTGAGGATCTCGGCGGTGCCGGGCGTCGGAATCGGGCAGATGCCGTGATCAATTCTGACATAGCCTCGCCCCGTCGGAACTGCGTTGCAGACAACGCGGTCGACGTTCAGATAATCAAATCCGACTGCCGCAGCGACGATGTCGACAATCGAATCGATGGCACCGACTTCATGAAAATGCACCTGATCAATCGTGCTCCCATGAACGCGTGCCTCAGCTGTCGCAACTTCCCGAAACATTTCCAGAGCCAGCTGTTTCTGACGAGCAGTCAATCCGTCAGCATTCTTGAGAATCTGGCAGATATCCGAAAAATTCCGATGAGCATGCTGCTCAGGGTGTTCAATGAGCAGCTGCAGTGCACGAAACCCGTTGCGAATCACGGTCTCAACACGGACACGCACATCCGGCAGCCTCAGAGACTGAACGGCGTTCCGAATGACATTCTGATCCACGCCGGCATCGATCAATGCCGCGACGGTCATATCACCGCTGATTCCAGTGGCACACTCAAGCCATGCGACGCGCACTTCATTTCTCCTGAGACGCAACGAGAAACAGCCAGTCGGCACGCGACTGGCTGGTACAATCTCTGGCTGGTTGAAAGTTCATTCACGAGCAAAGTTCGGGCTGCTGCAACCAGCTCCCGTTCGCTCACTGTGTTTCAATCTTTCTTTGCAGCACCCTGAGCTCGGATCATGTCAAGCGGATTACCTGTCATGGCCGGCTTCTTCGGAACCTCCGGAGCGGGAGCTGCTGGTTTCGGTGATTCGTCAGCAGCTGCGGATGCTGGAGCCGGAGCAGCTCCACCTGCCCCTTGTGATCGGATCTTGTCGAGCGGTGAACCACCCGCTGGCGCTGCTGGCTTCGCGGGAGCTCCTGCGCCAGCGGCGCGAATTTTATCGAGCGGCGATCCGCCGGACGGCGCTGCGGCAGGAGGAGCTCCTGCTGCTCTGATTTTGTCGAGTGGAGAACCACCAGCCGCCGGGGCCGCAGGAGCGCCAGCAGCTCGAATCTTGTCAAGCGGGGAACTGCCGCCTGCTGCAGCGGGTTTCGCACTTGCGGCAGCGGCTGGTTTTGCGGCTGCAGGTTTTTCCTCAGCGACCTTCTTCGGACGTGGCGCGTCAACGACCTTCAGAAATTCCGGATCGATATCGTACCAGCCGATATCCACAGGACCGTCGAATTCGACGAGCGCCCGGCAGTTCATGTTGACGGTGCGAACTTTACCGGTCAGCGACGAAAAACGTCGAAGCTCCGGCGCATCTTCCGCGACTACGACCCACTTGTCGGTCAGTTCCCGTTTCAGTCGTTCTGCTCGTTCAATCGACATCGCTGTTCAACAATCCTGTTATTGATGGAATGAACATTCGGAAAGGGCCCCTGATCAGCCGGAATCACGGCAGGAACCCTTGCCAACATTCTCGCGAAGTTTCAGAAGTGATTCAAGCCGTCCACCCACGCTTCCCACTCAGTCTCAGGGATTCAGATTGCTCCCGGAGCTCGATCCTGCATCCTCGCAGAATATGACCGGATTCTGATAACTCGAGTTCTCAGAAACCGGGAAACACCCCGGATCATCTCAATGAATGTCGAAGGGCAGATACGCTTTTTGAGCCAAATTTCGATTGAATTCGGAGTGCTGAGGGTCAGGACATTGCAATGATTCATCAGGGCATTCGAGTTCACTCGTGCTCTGCAGAAGTCTATCATTCGCGGAACGTCAGGCTCCATCGCCCTCGTGCCCCTGATGCAACTGGCAAAATTCACAGAAAGTGTGATCCGTTTCCGAAACGCGGGGCATCAACTTTCTCGATTTTGCATGGAGATGGCATGCCGAACGATCCTCGGGGACTTTTTGGAGCAATGATCGGGGATGGTCGTCCACTGGTGAGTTTCAGCGGCATCTGCCTCGGTCTGGCAGGACTCTTCGCAATCTTCCAGTCGATGACAGGGCACTTTCTGCCTCATGATGTGGAGTTTCTTCAGATGCAGCCTGAAGAACTCTGCAGTTTCAATGAGTGTCGTATTGTGCACTTCATGATTCACGATCGCATCAGCTTTGGCGGGTCTCTCATCGCGATTTCGGTCCTTTACCTCTGGTTCGCCGAGTTTCCGCTTCGAGATCGCGAGGAATGGGCCTGGTGGACGCTCCTTGCCAGTGGCATCATCGGATTCGGAAGTTTCCTGACCTATCTCGGATACGGTTATCTCGATACCTGGCACGGCACAGCCACAATCGCACTGCTGCCATGCTTCGGATATGGGCTGTGGCTTCAGAGACCTCAGATGGCGTTACCCCGGAGACAGGATCTGTGGCACAGACTCCTGCGACAGTCAGTACCAATTCGGATTTCGTCACGAGACGGTTTTGGTCGTTGCTGTCTGATCCTTTCGGCCTTTGGAATGATCGGTGGCGGACTCACGATTCAGTGGATCGGTATGACCAGCGTTTTTGTCACCACGGATCTGGAATTCATGGGAATCAGCCGCCAGGAACTGCACAATATCAACGACAGACTTATTCCTCTGATCGCTCATGATCGAGCAGGATTCGGTGGCGCGGTGACCACGGTTGGCCTCATGTCGCTCCTCACCGCCTGGTTCGCCCGCCCATCTCGTTCGTTGTGGCAGGCTCTGATGACCGGCGGTCTGGCCGGCTGGAGCACCGCAGTGTTCGTCCACCCTGCAATCGGGTACACGGATGTGTTACATCTGGCCCCGGCTGTGATCGGGGCGGCGCTGTTCATGCTGGGGCTGATTCTGACACGTCGTACGATGTCAGCAGGGGTTGAGTGCCGAGAGACGCTCCGTTGACTTTTGTCGATTGACACCCGGACGGAACCGTGTCCGGAGATTCCCGACGCAATCACAGCTCAGTTCCATTGAAGTTTCAAGGCGGCTGATCCGTAGCTGAAAATGAAACGCCCAACCCGTTGTTTTCCGATTCGTGTGATTCGTACTATTCGTGGTTGCAAGTACAACCACGAATGACACGGATTTCGCGAATCAGTTAAGGGTCGCAAGGAGTTCGATGACTGCGATTGAAGTGAATCAGCTGGTCCGCGAGCCCGGACACCTGAGCCCGAACATGGCAAAAAAAAGGAGCACTCCGAACTGGAGTGCTCCTTACAGTACTTTTCTTATCCGAACAGAATCGCAGATGCATTTCTGATCAGACACCCTGATGTGCGGCTGAATGCTCGGAAGCTCATGCCTTGTAGAACGGGTGAGCTGCGGTGTCGCGCTGAGCGAGCACTTCGTCGACAGACGGCTGGCTCTTCATCGCGCGTTCGATCGACAGCTTCGTTGCTTCGTAGTTGTACTGATAGATCTTCTTGTCGTCAGCTGCTTCCCAGTGAATGAAGACACCGCAGACGATGCAGAGCTTCTCGGCCTGATCCTTTGGAATCGCACCGGACTTGACGCAGTCAGTAACAGCATCAGCAACAGCCTTCTGAGCTGGTCCGAACATCTGAACTGCCTGACGAGCGCCCTTGATCGTCACCTTCGTGATCATGACAGTCGCAGGCTTGACCGCGACGTTTGGTGTCAGAACTGCGAGCAGATTGCTGTGACCGGCCTTCTGATCGGCCAGAGCGTTGGCGAATGCAATTCCGACCGGACCGGTCTTGTCACCGATCAGCAGGTCAATGTGAGACACCTCATTACCTTCACCCACCAGCGCTTCGCCTACATACATCGACATACCATCTTCCTTTTCAAAGTAACAAGTGTCGAATCAACAGCGACCCCGTCATTCCGATGGTCTGGACAATCCGGGAAACAACCGGTGTGCATACTGACCGCGGTCCGCAAACTGGATCTGGTCGCCTGAATAAACTCTGTCGAACCATCGCAGTCGAAATCCCGAAAGCCTGGTCCTTTTCGTTCAGAACCATCTGACCACCGGGCCGACTCACGACCTCTGGACACAGCATCGTGTTTTCATGGCCATTCTTCAACCGAGCTCATCGTTTTTCAGGAAAGGATCATGACTGTTTCTCGGCGTGATTCACCGACGAAAGTCGTCAGTTCGATGACACTCATTGTCATTCTGCTGGCGCTGCTTCCGCATCATCCGAGAGGACGTTATTGGTTGTCGCGTCGTAAACACTTTCCCAGCATGGAGTTGCAGATTCACTAAAGAACAGTTCAAGTTTTGGCATCGTCCTCGCATTGTAAATACTGCAACGAATGACTCAGAGGGACCCGAGTCATCGGAGCGTGTGTGGTTTCCCGGCTGAATTTCGATGAGACGCATCTGTCCCGCCATGGAGCAGAGATAACACGGAGCAGAGATGGCGGGCGATTCGTCGCCTTCGACTTTCGGCCGGGATTTTGAAAAGATCTTCAATACGAGGAGAACTGGACCGTGAAACGACTGATGCTGATGGTGCTGACCATGGGAGTTTTTGCCGCCGGGGATGTACGAGATGCTGAGGCGAGCCATCGACATTACGGTGGCGGACGCAGCGGGGTTTCAATTTCATTCGGCTACAACAGCGGCGGGTACCGTGGTGGATACGGCCACGGTTATGGTGGGGGTTACGGTGGCTACGGCGGTCATTACCGTGGCGGCTACGGTGGTCATGGCGGGTATGGCCCATCCTTTGGCTACGCCCCGGTCTATCCGGTTTACCCGATCTATGGAGTGCCCGCCTATTATGGCGGACGCCGGCACTGCCACTGATGTTGAGTTCTGACGATGCGTCAGGAGAATGAATCGTTTTCGTGACTCATCCCATCAGTCACTTCAGTCTGACGGTACCCCGTTCTGAAATGATCTCACAGAAGCCGCTCCCCCACCCCGGGGGAAGCGGCTTCTGTTGTTGTCGTCACTCGAAGAGTGTCATCTACTGGGCAGTCAATTCCTGCAATTCCTTCGGCAGCTGAAAATGCACGTGCTCTTCCCGCAGTGTTTCTTCCGATATCGTGGCCTGAAAATTTGATTCCAGATATCGAATGCATTCCTGCACTACCACTTCCGGAGCACTCGCCCCCGCCGTCACAACCACGGTTTTGGCTCCGGCAAACCATTCCGCCCGAAGCTCCAAAGCTCCGTCAATCAGATACGACGGCACTCCGCGGACGGCACCGATCTCCATCAGCCGACGACTGTTTGAACTGTTCTGACTGCCGAGAACAATCAATACGTCAGCCCGCTCCACCAGAACGCTGACAGCTTCCTGACGATTTGTTGTGGCGTAGCAGATATCTTCCTTCCGGGGAGAATCGATTTTCGGGTACCTCTGTCTGAGCGCAGTGATGACGAGATTGGCTTCATCGACACTGAGCGTCGTCTGAGTCAGATACGCGAGCTTGTCAGTCTCCGTGAACGGCAGTTGGCTGACCTCATCCGGTGTTTCCACCAGCGTGATGCTCTCCGGAGCCTCGCCCATCGTCCCGATCACTTCATCGTGGCCTTCATGCCCGATCAGGATGATGTGGTATCCATCATTGGCGTATCGAATCGCTTCGAGATGAACTTTGGTGACGAGCGGACAAGTGGCATCCACAGTCTGAAGTCGCCGTTCGCGAGCGATTCTGCGGATTTCCGGGGAAACACCGTGAGCGCTGAAAAGCAGAATCGAGCCTTCAGGGACCTGATCCATCGATTCAACAAACTGCACACCCTGACGAGTGAATCGATCGACGACGTATTTATTATGGACGATCTCGTGGTACACGTAGATGTTCGGGCCCACGCGCCGAATGGCCTCATCGAGACATTCGATCGCCATATTGACGCCGGCGCAGAAACCTCGTGGATTCGCCAGTAAAACTTTCATTGTCAGACTCTTCAGTTATTGACCGCCGGAGATTCTTCAGCTGACTGTGATCGCTCAGCCGACTTCGATTCCGCAGCACGAATTTCTGCGAGACGCTGCACGATGAGACGGCTGAGCTCCTTCAGCCCGGTCCCGGTAACCGCAGATATGAGCATGACTTCACGCCCGGATGTTTCACGAAGCAGTTCAGCACAGGTTTCAGCATCCGGCAGTTCCGCTTTCGTCACACAAAGGATTTCGGGACGATCAGCCAGCGTCGCATCGTACAGTTCAAGTTCCTTCCGAATCTGATCGTAATTGTCGAGAGGATCGGAGAAATCGGAGGGCGCCGGTTCTACGAGGTGCACGAGAAGTCGTGTGCGTTCGATGTGCTTCAGAAACTCGTGTCCCAGCCCGGCTCCGTGATGAGCACCTTCGATCAGCCCCGGAATATCGGCCAGAACAAAGTCATGATCCATACCGACATGAACAACACCGAGATTCGGATACTTGGTGGTGAAAGGGTATGCGGCGATTTCCGGTGTCGCTCGCGACATCCGGCTGAGCATCGTTGATTTGCCGGCATTGGGCTTACCGATCAGTCCCACATCGGCAATCATTTTCAGTTCGAGGATGATCTCGCGGTATTCACCGGGAAATCCACTTTCGCATTCCCGTGGTGCTCGATGCGTGGACGTCGCAAACTTCATATTCCCGCGACCGCCTTTGCCGCCACGGGCAACAGTGACGCTGTCACCGTCGTTCTGAAGGTCCTGAAGGACATGCCCATGACGAGCGTCGATCACAATTGTTCCGGGTGGAACCATGATGACGGTATCAATGCCGCACTTGCCGTACATCTGGCTTCCCATGCCGTGCTGTCCGCGTTCCGCTTTCCAGTGGCGCCGACCGACAAGATTTGACAGAGATCCGAGGTGATGGCTGACCTGAATAATGATGCTGCCGCCGGCACCGCCGTCCCCACCGTCCGGTCCGCCGCGGGGTACGTAGATTTCTCGCCGGAAACTACTGCAGCCGTTGCCGCCGTCTCCTGCCTGACAGTTCAGTAACACACGATCAGCAAACATGAATCACCCGACTATCTGAATCTACCTCTTGAACCGGAATCTGGTGACCGCTGAACGCACGTTTCAAAACCGGGACAGGCACCCTTTGATTTGCTGCATTTTCAGGAAAACACTGCGTCGGTCGGAAGCCAGTCCCGGTTTTAAAACCATCTGTAGTCTGCCGGTTGACCCGGGGACTCGTGCGCTCAGAATCCTGTGGCCGAAATTGTAACGCGACTTTTGTCCGGATGTTGAGCTTTCCGGAGGAAACCACGCAGACTTCAGCATATCATTCCGCATTTCATCAGAATCCAGATATTTTTCCGCACTGAATCGTTACTCATGACCGAAAATCACGACTCTCGCATCAGCGAACAGCCTTTTCAGACCGTTGCTCAGATTGGTGACATTCCGGAAGGCGAAGGACGCTGCTTTCGCATTCAGGACACGATGGTGGGCGTTTTCCTCGACCGCGGAAACTACTTCGCGATCAACGATTTCTGTCCACATATGGGGGCTTCTCTGTCGGAGGGGTATGTCGAAAACGGGGCTGTGATGTGCCCATGGCACGCCTGGCGATTTGCGCTCGCTGACGGCACCTGGCTGGACAATTCAAAAAGCAGCATTCGCACAAAGACCTATGAAGTCCGCGTTGTTGGAAACGAGATTCAGGTGTCCGTCCCGGTGACGGGAGCAACCGGCTCATGACGTGGCCGCTGTCCGATCCGGATATTCAGTCGATCCTGAACGAAATGTGGTTCGATGGCAGCTGGGGGCAATATCATGGCAGACACGCTGAACACCTGATCCAGCAGTTATCAGAATTTCACCAGATCCCGCATGTTGTGCTCTGCAGCAGCGGCACGTGTGCCATGGAGCTGGCACTTCGCGGACTGAATGTCGGCATCGGCGACGAAGTGGTTCTGTGCTCCTACGACTTCAAGTCGAACTTCATGAATGTTGTCACGATCGGAGCCACGCCGGTGCTCGTGGACAGTCTGCCCGGCGTTCCGACCGTTGATCCGATTCAGGTGGAGTCAGCCGTCACCGAAAAGACTCGTGCCATCATCTGTTCTCATCTGCATGGATGTCTGGCCGACATCAGGACCCTCATGGCCATCGGCGAACGACGCGGCATCGCGGTCATCGAGGATGCGTGCCAGACTCCCGGTGCATTGATCGGAGATCAGCGAGCTGGTGCGCTGGGGCATGTCGGGATTCTGAGTTTCGGCGGAAGCAAGCTTCTGACATCCGGACGCGGCGGTGCAGTACTGACACAGGATCCCGCGATCGCTCAGCGAATTCGTCTTTATGTTCAGCGCGGCAATGATGCATACCCGCTGTCGGAGATGCAGGCCGCGGTGCTTCTGCCTCAGCTCCGAAAACTGGATGAACTCAACGCTCGTCGACATCATTCCGTCGAACTGATCGCTCAGTGCATCCCGACAGATCTTCCATGGCGAATTGCTGGGGTCTCGGACAGTCGTGTCAAGTCAGCGACCCACGGTGCGTACTATAAGGTTCCCGTCATTCCAGCACTTGTCGAGGATCGCGCACAGACTGAACGTCTGAGCCACCAGTTTCGCGATCTTCAGATTCCACTGGATCCGGGATTGCCTGCTCTTCACCTGACTCACAGTCGTCGCCGATTTCGCAGTTTGGGACCTCTGGTCAACGCCGAAGCGCTTCATCATCGGCTCATGACACTGCA
Organism: Planctomyces sp.; assembly: GCA_046345315.1. Lineage (GTDB taxonomy): Bacteria > Planctomycetota > Planctomycetia > Planctomycetales > Planctomycetaceae > F1-80-MAGs062. The sequence continues at coordinate 48,021 of JBKDKA010000168.1, read as the reverse complement.
TCATCCGGTTCTGCTGAGCGACGACGCTTCAATTCAGGAACTGGCATCACAGATCACAGACATCATCAGAAACCGGAAGATTCACTGAGGAGACACTTCTGGTTTCAGCTGACTGTCAAACCAGTCGGCCAGTTTCGCGACTTCTTCCGGCAGGGTCGGCCAGGGATGTTTACCACCTTCTTTGACGATGAGACTGGCCTGACCACCGGCCTGAGTGATAGCGTTGACGAGTTTCTGTGACTGAGACAACGGAACAACATCATCGGCATCGCCATGAATCAGCAGGAATGGAATTTCGGTTTTCTGAACGCGGTGAAGTGGTGAGATCTTCCGAGCGGCCTCGCGGATTTCGTCATCCGTTCGTCCGATGGTACCACCATGAAAAAGCAGCGGGCCAAGGATCTTTGGATCAATCGGCTGGCTTTCGTTCCATTCAAGAAAATCTGTCGGGGGAAAGAACACTCCGACAGCACGAACGTCAGTCGGAAGACGATCGGGAAGAGCCTTTGCCTGCGGGTCTCCTGGGGAAGGTGTCAGCGCCGCAAGAGTTGCCAGATGACCGCCGGCTGAAGCTCCCGTAAGCCCGAGCCGATCCGGATCGATTGAATACTTTTTCGCATTCTGTTTGATATAGCGAATTGCCGTTTTCACGTTCTGATCCATGTCTTCCGCGGTGAAGCGGGTTTTGGAACCAGGACGTACGGCGAAGACCGTGTAGCCTCGAGCGCAGAAAATCTGGAACATCTGCGCGAGCAGATGATCGCGGATCTTTCCACGGTCGGAATACCAGGCTCCACTGGCGACGTCGACAATTGCCAGCCCGTTTGGATCCTTGACAGGCCGAAATACGTCCATCATGAGCCCGATGCCGTGTGATTCAGCGTAAACAACGTCCTGTTGCTGTTCGAACGACAGCTGTGCCGAGACACGACCGGAAAAGCCGGCGACCAGAAAAAGAACGACGATTCGAGAACAAAAACGTGGCATCATGAGATGAACGGTGCTTTCTGATAACCTGATCAGGTCAAAAAAGAAAACCCAGTGTATCAGAACTCAGTGTTTGTGTGCCGCAGCCGACCATGAATACAGGAACGTCCCGGTCGGCCGGTGGTTAACCATCACGCCAAGGTTCAGCCCACCTGCAGATGGAAATGTCAGAATACTCGGCATCAGTCTCGGACTCTGACCTCCCGTGCTGAGACCGATCGACGTGAGCTCGCCGATCAGCTCGATCGGATCAGTCCGCCAGAGGACAACGGTCCCGGTCTGGTCGACGCTGAATCCAATCTCCCGATCCTTCAGATACACGAGAGTATTAATCGCGCTTCGATGAGCAGGAATTGCGCGCGATTCGTCTGCATTGAGGTTCCAGAATCTCAGACTGCCATCCTTATGGGCCGAAATGAATTCGGTGGAGCTCGTGAAAAGGAGTGCCGCGCAGGTATCTCCTCGATGGGGAAGTTTTCGTGTAACTCCCCCCGATGGATCCACGGCGACAAGTCCCTGAAAACCGCCACCAGCAACAATGACGGAATCATCCGGCGAAGCAGCAACCGCCATGCCTGGCCCTGGAAGTGCGCAGATGAATTCGGCTTCTGATGGCTCGGATCCGATTCTGATCGCTTCAAGGCTGCGAGAGTCATGGATTCGAATAATCTTATCTTCTGAGCCCGAAAACGTGATGGCATCGGTCACATACCCGTCTTCCTCGACTTCTGACAAGCTGATCTGAGGCGGTATCAGAGTGGCCGCCGGCTCTTGAAATGGAACCAACGTGCTCTTCCGATGAAAGGTTACAACGCGTCCATCAACGCTTGTCGCAGCCAGAATCAACCCGGATGGCGAGATCTGAATCTGATCGAGAAGCGGCGCGCCGGTTGGAATGAGGTGATGGGCAGCACCGGAACCAAGAGCAATGCGGCCGGATTCAGAACTCAATGCCGGTCGTTCGCTTTGCAAACTGGACAAAGAGACCTCTGAGATGTCTCCCGAACGACTGGAAAAAAACACTTCACCACTGCGTTCACAGACGCAACCGGAATGACAATGCTCCGTGTCTTTTCCGTCAACTGCTGTCAGATCGGGCAGTGCATCCGGAAACTGCAACTGAATCAGTGAACCCGCATTGGACGCCAGGATGGCTGTTCGTTCATCTGAGAAACAGACAGAATTAATCTTCTCATATTCCACTTTGTAGTTTGCGGATAGCTGAAGGAGACTTGCAGCATCCACTGAAGACTCGTAGCTCAGCTCCACCGGCGATTCCGGCAATGGCAATGGCGCTTCCCCATTCGGTTCAGAACCGGGCACTGCAGACAATGGATTGATGATGCTCTGATCCGACTGCCGGCGAATCTGCATCTTCCAGATTCCGACTGTTCCATCGGAATGACTCGTCAGAAGATAACCTCCGCTCGGTGAGCAATAAACTCCATCAACACCTTCCGGCTGAATGCGCACCCTCGACACCAGGGTGCCAGACGACGTATCGCTGATCAGTATCTCCCGTCCGTTGTAACTGACACTGGCGATCAAACTGTGATTTCCAAGCCAGCAGGCTGCGCGAATATTGATCGGAAGGTTGATTCGCAAAGGATCTGAAGCAGGCTGCCCTTCTGCGGTCTCATAGACACTGATCGTCGGTTTATCGGTCTGCAGGGCAAGGTGAGAACCATCAGCGTTCCAGCCGAGCCATTCATTGCGGGCTGTTGAACTGATCTTCGTGATTTCTTCGGTTTCAAGGTCAATCACACTTACGAATTCATATCGGCAGCCACAGGCAAGCTGCCGACCATCCGGTGAGTATGCCAGAGATTCGACAGTCGTCGGCATGCGATGAATGTCTTTCAGATGCTTACCGCTGGCAAGTTCCAGCAGGATCACCTTTGATCGGATCTGATCGTCAACTGAACCTCCCGCAGCAATCTGCTGACCATCCGGAGATACTGCCAGTGCGTGGATCGACTGGATTCCCGTCGGATACTCGGCTACAGGCTGATGAGTCTGGAGATCGTAAATGAGAATGCGGCCCTGATCATTCGAGGCTGCAATCCAGGTTCTGCCCGGAACTTGCCGTACTTCCGTCCACGAGCCCGCGGATTGTTGCAGAGGAAGATAATGCCTCTTCAGTTCTGATGAGAGCAGTTGCCATTCCACTTTTGATTCGGCGTTACCATGGGATTCAGCCAGATCACGCATCGACTGAAATGATCCCCGCAGATCCTTCTGCTGTAATGCTGCGAAGGCTTTCTGAATCCCGTTGCGCCAGGACAGATCGCGATAGAGCCGGCGTCCGTTCTCTGCCTCGACGCGATGCTGCTCGGTAATCTCGCGCAGTCGTTTCGATTCGTCGGACTCCTCCCTCAGAGCATTGAATGCCGCTGAAAGCTGTTGGTTCTTCCGATCACTTTCTGACTTGGATTGCCAGAGAACTGCGGTGATGAGCAGCGCTGACACCAGCACGGTGGTTACCAGCGAAGACAGCAGCTTCTCGCGTCTGGCCCATCGCCAGATCTGCTCATGCAATGGCAGCGGACGCGCTACGGTCGGACGGCCATCCAGAAATCTTTCCAGGTCTGTCCGAAGCGATTCTGCTGACTGGTATCTGTCACCAGGGCGAATCGCCATGCACTTCATGCAGATGGATGCGAGATCTCTTGGAATATCCGGCCGTTGTCTCTGCAGCGGCTTCGGGAGATCACCGGCCGTGACGACGCGTCTTGTCAGCGTTGTCACCTCCTGGAACGGAGGAACGCGAGCCAGCATTTCATAAAGTACTGCGCCCAGCGAGTAGATATCCGTTGCTGCCGTGTGCAGTGCCGGATCGCCGCTCAACTGCTCCGGAGACATGTATCTTGGCGTACCAAGGAGCATTCCGGATCGACTGATCATCATCTGGTCGTCAACGATTCTCGCAAGACCAAAGTCGGTCAGTCTCGGCAGGCGAAACTCGAACCCAAGCGAGATCTTCTCGAGAAGAATATTGTCCGGTTTGATGTCGCGGTGCAGAACGCTCTGAAGATGAGCATGGTGGACAGCGTCGGCCAGGCGAGCAATTGTCCATGCCGATTCTCGGAATGACTGAACTGGAGTGGTACGCAACCGTTCGGTCAGTCGACACCCATCAACAAACTCTGCAACCTGAAAGGCATTCCCGAACTGTTCACTGACTTCCAGAATCCGAACAATGCTGGGATGGTTCAGCCTCGATGCAGCTCGAGATTCTCGCAGAAATCGTTCCCGAAAATCTTCCGACGTCGAAATCTCTGTATGCGGAATCTTGATCGCGACTTCGCGGCAAAGAAGACTGTCGGTGGCTCTGAATACCGCTCCGAAGCCGCCTTTACCAAGCAGTGCGGTCACTCTGAATCGATCCGGCAACATACCCGGTCGAGAAAACTCGGCAGAGGTTCCAATGACCTGTGCATCTCCGATGCTGAGACGTTCGTGAGAACGCTCCGGCACGGCCCCATGATCTCTGTTCCCGGCAGCATTGTCTGTTCTGGCACTGTGATTCCCGGAGCCGGAACGCAGAACATCATGCAGCATGCGGAGCGTCACCGCATTCTCCGGGACTGTCATGAAGTCATGATCTCCCGCGGAAGCACTCGATTGACTGCGAAGAAATTCATCGTACGCCGCCGTGTTGTCGATGGGATCAGCATTCAGAGAATCTGCCGTTGAAGGGGTTTCGTCGAGACTGCAGGCAGCCGAATTCCAGAGGACTTCCTCATCGGTTTCATGCTGTGATACCGCTGCTGAATTCGTCGTCCGATCTTCTCCGGGGAGCTGGTCCTTCGGATGCATCTCGTTCTGTGAAACTGCTGCGTCCTTATTCAGAGGGGCGCTGTCTGAATTGCCCGGCATCGTTCAGTGTCTCCCCTCTGTCAACAGATGCTGTCGGGCGAATTGTTGCCAGGAACACCCGTTCGCAGGAGCGGCGCCGTCGGCCTCAGGCCTGTGGAAGCAGGACTCTGTGGCTTTTCGTGGAGCAGACTGTGCAATGCTGCAGTGGCGGCATGAAAATGTCTCCAGACAGTCGCAAGCGACTGTTGACGACGCTCCGCAATCTCCTCAAACGTGAGATCCTCCAGATATCGCATGCGAATCAGTTCCTGAGCCGATGGCTCCAGAGTCGCCAGAGCTCGAATCAGCCGTGCCGCATCTTCACGAAGCAGCACCTGGAGTGATGGACTCAGAGACTCGTCACAGATCTCACTGAGCTGCACTGTGTGCTCTTCTCGACTCTGACGTCGCCGTTCAGCAAGCTGATGCCGTCGGACTCCGTCAATCAGGCGAGAATGGAACACTTCCCACAACCAGTTTCTGAACTCCTCCGTTGAACTGCCGCGAAATGCAGCAAACCGAAGCGCGGCAGTCAGCATCGTTTCCTGAACGAGGTCTGACGTCGAGAAACGCCTCTGAAGCTGACTCTCGATCTGTTCCTCGGCAATCGTCATCAGAGCCGAACGAAACGACTCGAGAAGTCTGCCAAGCCCTGCGTCGGATCCTCGTCGAGCTTCTTCCATCAGCGAAAGGAGACTGGCGTCATCTTTAGTACTGATCAGAGATGTCTGTCGCACTTTCTCAGCTCGTTCTCTGTTCAATGCACCAGACCCCCCGAACAATCCGGGCATCGAGACGTTCCCTCCACCGGTAAATCTTCAATTTGAACGTCGCACCGAGATATTTCAATGAATTAGCGGTCCACTACTGCCAGCAATCTGTTTTTTTAACAAAACATTCGTTTTCTCCGGCAGGATATCTTCCGCTGACTGTTCAGTGATGCGGCACACCGCCTTATGATTCTCAGCCGGCTGATGATTCTGAACGGGCCTCAATCCGGACTGCTTCCTGCATCACTTAAGCTTTCTGAATCATTTCAGCGCTCGGCCTGGTGATCACTATTATCAGATTGCATCGAACCTCCCTGCGGAGCATTCCTGGAGTCTCCATTTTGTCAGCGACACCGATCATTGAGACACATCCTCTGCTGCCTCACGATTTCTGGATGAGGAAAGCCCTGGATCAGGCTGTGCTCGCTTTCGATCAGCAGGAGGTCCCCGTCGGAGCAGTCATTGTTTATCAGGATCGCATTATTGCAGAGGCCTACAACCAGCGAGAATCACTGAAAGACCCCACAGCCCACGCGGAAATGATTGCGATCACGCAGGCGGCGGAGGCTCTGGAGTCATGGCGACTGCTGGACTGCACTCTTTATGTCACGCTGGAACCGTGTCCGATGTGTGCCGGAGCCATCGTTCAGGCTCGAATTCCGCGTGTGATCTACGGAACATCCGACGCCAAAGCCGGAGCGTGTCACTCACTGTTTCAGATCACCTCAGACATTCGACTGAACCATCAGGCGGCAGTTCTGGGAGGCGTCATGCAGGACGACTGCCGAGCGATTCTTCAGGAATTCTTTCGCCAGCAGCGATCGCTGGGGAAGAAATAGCCGGGTGCCATGCCCTCGCGCAGCGTGGGCATGTTTAAGTTGCAAGGTTGTGCGACAGTCCCCGGTTCTTTGAATTCCAGCAGGTACCGCGCTTCTCTTTTGAAATCTCTGTTGAAATAGAGGGAGAGAGGCGCGTGCTTTCATGAATTCATGACCACGCTGCGCGAGGGCTTGGCACCCCGCAGTGATTCTGCGGCTTTGCGGTTGTCGGATCATCGGCAGATCCGGCAGGCCTCCTGAGACGACCGGCAGGAAGTGCCGATGTCGGCTCAGGCAAGGCCGGAGAAAGTGCAGTTCCGGGAGTGCATCCAGCAGAAAATGCTTTCGGACTTTAACCGGTCTTGACCCGATTCTTCGATTTCCGATACATCACCCCCATCACGGTTGAAACGTCGGCACTTTCGGCCAGACAACTGATGATCCTGTCAAGAATCTGCATTGAAAAACCCCGGTGCGAGGTCGGTTTCTGCCGGTCTCGCCACTCCAGGTCTCCTCTCAGCTCTGCGTCATTACGTGGCATGAAATCGGTTCTTGATTCGCACTCAGCGAATGAAGTGACTGCGACTTTCATGTCGGTCAGATTTCTCACCCGCTCTCTCGCGTCAATTCGACACGGACTGTCTGATTGCGCGCATGTGTCACTTTCTTCAGGGAAGAAGCTCATGCTGTCCAGAAGAATTCTCTCAGGTGCTCTTGCTCTGGCTCTGCCGATCCTCGGCACTGCTGAACAGGCAACAGCTCAGTTTTACTCCGGCGGATGTTCGGGCTGCGGAACGGCAATGCCCGTGGCGCAGACTGCGATGGCCGCTGAATGCATGCCAGTGCAGCCGGTTGTCGCAACCTGTTACCAGACAGTGCCGGTGACAACCTATGCACGGGAAAAGCAGACCGTCGAGGTACCGTATTACAAGACGGAATACGAGGAACGGGAAGTCACGGTGATGCGCCCCGTGACCCGCCAGCGTGAGGTGGAGGTTCCCACCGTGTCGTACCAGAATGTCACGGAGATGCGAACGATGACTCGTGATATGGGACGCTGGCAGACAAACTATCAGCCCGTCCAGAAGTGTTCACCGTGTCAGGTCGATCCACGACCTGGAATGATCGGATGGCTGAATCGAACGGGCTATTCGTTCCGCTCAGCCATGACACCAAGCTACACGACCTCACGACAGTACGTCCCCAATATGGTGACGTGCAACGTTCCTGTGACGAGACAGGTTGCTGTCCAGGGAACACGTCGAGTCACTGTCAGTGAGACAGAAATGGTCGCTGAACGAAAGACGGAAAAGGTCGCTGTTCAGAGACTTGCTTACCGCAAAGAAGATGTCACCGTCATGCGTGCTCAGACGGCTTATCGTACAGTGCCGATCGGTACATCGATGGCCTATGGCGGCGGCTACAGCACTCAGTCTGCCTACTATCCTTACGGTGCCGGAAGCGCCATGGCTTTCGGTTATCCGATCATCGAGAGCTCCCCATCGCGGACAGCTCAGGGCCCGGTGCCCGACGACATCGGTGGTGGGCGAAGTGCTGACCGGACTAAGCCATTCCCTGCTGACGATGACGCGCCCCGTTCCAGCAGCGACAGTTTCAAAAGAAATGACAGTACACCTGCAACTGGTGCTTCTTTCCGTGGTGATGACGATTCCGAAGCAGACAAGGAAGAAACATTTCTTCCGAATTCCCAGACTCGAAGAATCCGTGACTCGCGAGTCACTCCCGCAAAAGATGAACGAGAAGACACAACTGTCGCCGGATCAAAGAGTGGTTCCGGATGGCGAGCGACTCGCAGCAGTGCAGATCGCCAGCTGTCTCGAAGCCATCTTTCCGGAAGCCGCATCAATACACCTCGACTCTCACTTGCAGAAGTCGATCCTGCGAAATAACTCCTGAAGCCTTTCCCACCTCTCCCCTCCTGTCTCTCTCTCCTCTCCCCTGGCTCTGTGCTCTGTTGATGTATCCCCTCGCGGCACCGGTATCACACCGGTGCCCATTTTCATTGATACCGCGATTTTTTTGATCCGATCCGCCTTTCTGAACGTTCAGTCTTCGGCCATCTCAGCAACTCAGATCACCGTTCAGTTTTCTGAGGACTGTATTTTCGAACTCTCCGAAGGAGGCCGATCGCATGAAAACAATTCCCGTCTTCTACTGCCCGCAGATGTCCGTGGATTCTCGCGGATACTCACCGTCTGCTTCCAAACCTGAGCAGGTTCTGGCTGACTGGCAGAAGTCTGAACTGCCTTTGGACATTCGTACGTTCCCGCCGGCAACTCCAGACGATCTCTTCGAGGTCCACGATCCCCGACATGTCCTTGACGTTCTGGATGGTCGTACGGCCAACGGTCATGGGAATACGGTTCGAGAAGTCTCGAATTCCTGCCTGTGGACAGTCGGTTCATTCGTCGCTGCAGCACTGGAAGCTGCTGAGAACGGCCGGACGGCGTGTTCACCGACGAGCGGTTTCCATCACGCCGGATACGATTTCTGCGGTGGGTTCTGCACTTTCAACGGATTGATGGTGGCGGCACGAAGACTCTACGCTGGCGGGATCGCAGCTGCAATTCTTGACTGCGATGCTCACTTCGGTGACGGGACACAGGATCTGATTGACCGGATGGACCCCGAACACTCGATACCGCACTGGACGTTCGGGCGAGATGCAGACTTTCGGTATGAACCGCACGAGTTTGAAAATCAGGTTCGACAGTTCATTCGCGATTTTGCCAGCAATACTGAGGGATGTCGTCGCGTTCTGCTTTATCAGGCCGGTGCCGATGTTCACGTCAATGACCCGCTTGGTCCCGGATTTGATGACGGAATGACTTCCGAGACCATGAGATTGCGTGATCGCCTGGTGTTTACCGAATGCCGAAAGCTTGACATCCCTGTCGTCTGGAATCTGGCGGGGGGATATCAGCGCGATAACAACGGTGGAATCAGTCGTGTTCTTGAACTTCACCGAGCCACGATGGAAGAATGTGTTCGCTGTTTCGTCGGAGATTCAGATTCCCATCAGGAGTCGGACTTTCGGTCGACTCCGCGGGCCGGATTCTTCCAGACGAAAATATCTTCCTCACGGATTCTCAGATAACTCTGATATCGAACCGCGGCGATCAGGCCGTCAGCAACGGCGGCCTTTACGCCACAGTCTTCCTCGTGAGTATGACTGCAATCGGGAAAACGGCAGCGAGAAATAAACGGACGGAATTCGACGAAGTAGCCGTCGACTTCATCCAGTGAGATGTCCCAGAACTCAAACTGCCGAATCCCCGGGGTATCAGCCACCCAGCCTCCAAACGAAAGGGGTACCAGGCGAGCTCGGCGAGTCGTGTGAGTGCCTTTTCTGGTCCAGTCGCTGACGTCCGCGGTCTGAAGCATCAGCTGAGGATCCACGTGATTGAGGAGCGATGATTTGCCGACACCACTCTGCCCGCTGACAGCCGTCTGGCGACCGATCAGGTAACTCCGCAATTGACTGATTCCGCGTCCGTCGCGAGTGCTCGTCAGAACCACCGGATAGCCAGCACGTCCGAGCACACGCACACTGTCCATCACGATTCGAGGATCAACAAGGTCTATCTTGTTGATGCAGATCAGTGGCTGAATCTGATGACGTTCCGCGCTGACCAGATACCGATCCACAAGCTGTGGCTTGAAATCCGGATCAGCGGCAGACACCACGATCAGAACCTGATCCACATTCGCCACGAGAATGTGCTCGCGTCCCTGACTGCCGCGTGACAGAACCCCTTTTCTCGGTTCCACACGTTCAATCACACCCTGATGCACATCACCTTCCTGCCGAAAGAGAACTCGGTCTCCCGCGACGACAACGTTCCGACTGTCACGAACCATCGATCTCAGAAAGCCCCGCACCGAACACTCGAACACGTCGCCGGCGTCAGAGCTCACCAGACAGTTCAGACCGATGAAACTGAGGACTCTTCCGGACCGACAATGATCCTGATCGACCTTTCGAAGAATCTCCGGGCCTTCAGTTCCGACACCGACAATCGTCCTTTTTCGAGAACTGTCGCTTCTGGATGTGACACGTTCCGACTGGTCGACGTCCTCCGCAGACTCTGTATCACTCAACAGTTCGTGAGTGAGATTCTGTTGGCGAGCTCGAACCTGCCGGTTCTTTCGGAGATCGACTCGAATCTTCTGCCCCTCCGAGGAGCTCGATCCGTCAGACTGACCTGTGCCGGTCTGGAATTTCCGCGGCTTCTCGCTTTTCCTCTTGCGTCCTTTTGCTGCCATTCCGCCCCTGACTCTCTCCCGGCGAATCGAGTGTTCCGAAACTGACCTGACAGAGTATTGTACCAGTGAACAGACTTACTGTACGCTATTGCATCCGGGAAATCATCGAATCACGGACAAGCGTACCAAATTACAACAGATCAACCAGAGGTGAGCAATGCCAGGAATGTCTGAAGTCAAACCGGCTGCGGTATCAGGATTCAATGGTCCGGTCATCAATCTCGGCCGCAGAACATTCCTTCAGGTTGGAAGCCTCGCGCTGGGACAACTGACACTCGCAGATCAGCTGAAGCACCGTGCTGCCGCCGGTGACGAATCGTCCGAACCCACGGCAGTGATTCAGATCTACATGGGTGGTGGTCCAAGCCACATTGATATGTACGATCTGAAACCCAATGCTGCTCGGGAAGTCAGAGGCGAGTTTCAGCCAGTTTCGACAAATGTTACTGGCGTTCAGATCAGCGAACATCTTCCATTTCAGTCGAAGGTCATGGACAAACTGGCCATCGTCCGTTCCGTGAACCATGAGAACTCATCGCACCTCCCGGCGTCTCACTGGATGATGACAGGGCATAATCCCACGGCGGCCACGACGACCAATGTGAATCCCTCCATCGGTGCGATTGTTTCACGCCTGCGCGGCCCGAATGATCCGGGGATGCCATCTTATGTCAGCATTCCGCGAAAACAGCTGCTCGGCGGATCTGCATTCCTCGGCCCGGCTGACAATCCATTCACTCCGGAAAGTGATCCGAGTAAACCGGATTTTGCTGTACGTAACCTGCGGATGCCCGACGGGATGTCACTCACTCGCCTGGGGAATCGCCGCGATCTTCTTCGATCGTTTGATCAGATCCGAATGGACCTCGATGTCCACAGCGAATTCGACGGCATGGATCGCTTCTCACGGCAGGCCATGGAAATGGTGACCAGTGAGAAAGCGGCACGAGCATTCGATCTCAGTCTGGAAGATCCGAAGCTTCGCGAAGCCTACGGGAGTTACAGCTGCGGGCAGGGCTGTCTGCTGGCTCGACGCCTGGTTGAAGCGGGGGTCACTTTTGTGACGGTCCTGAGCGGCGGCGGCTGGGATACTCACCGTGACAACTTTTCCATTCTGAAGGAAGAATGCCTTCCGCGAGTTGATCAGGCAATTGCGACGCTGGTGACGGATCTCTATCAGCGAGGTCTTGACAAGCGAGTGATGGTTGTCGCCTACGGAGAATTCGGGCGCACTCCGCAGATCAACAAGGACGGCGGCCGGGATCACTGGCCGGGAGCAAACTGTGTTCTGTTTTCCGGTGGAGGAATACGGGTGGGTCAGGTAATCGGTGAGACGGACCCACAGGGCGCGTTCCCGATTACTCAGAGGTATACTCCTGGTGACGTACTCGCAACCGTTTACCGCTTTCTGAAAATCAATCCGGAACAACAGTTTCGTGATGCGAACCTGCTTCGTCCCATGCCGGTCCTGCCGGAGGGGCGTCCGATCGCCGCCCTTTACTCCTGATGATATCCATCCACCGATCTCGCGACGAAACTTCGCTGAAATGAGCTCCCGCCAGACTTTCAGAAAGGTGTTTCCGATGTCCGGACCAGGCCGAAGAAGTGTTCTCAAAGCCGCCGCTTCTCTGTCATTCGCCGTCGCGGTCGGGGGAACGGCCCGTGCCGCTTCAGCACCGGCAGAGAAAATCACGCTGGGCTTCATCGGTCCCGGCGGAATGGGAATGAGCCATCTCCGCGAACTCTGTCGACGGTCCGACATCTCGATCGCCGCTATCTGCGACGTTGATGAAGTGCGACTGCAGGAAGCGTCCGACTACATCACAAGGAATTCTCCGCACAGACCTCGTACTGAAAAGGATATGCGAAAACTGCTGGATGACCCGGCTCTCGACGCAGTCTTTATCGCAACCCCGGATCACTGGCACGCACCGGCCGCCATTCTGTCGCTCAACGCCGGAAAACATGTCTACGTCGAAAAGCCATGCTGCCACAACATTCGTGAAGGGCGTCTGATGGCAGATGCTGTCGCGAAATCTGGTCGGCTTCTTCAGGTCGGCACACAAAGTCGAAGCACGGAGTTCATCCGCGAGGGAATTCAGCGGCTTCATGAAGGTGAGATCGGCGAAATCATTACTGCCAAAGCATGGAACAGTCAGCGTCGAGGCAACATCGGTCACACGACTCCCTCGGATCCGCCGGCAACGCTCGACTATGACATCTGGACCGGTCCGGCACCGATGGTACCTTATCGATCGAACCTGCTGCCGAGTAAATGGCGGTGGTGGTACAACTTCGGTTGCGGCGACATCGGAAACGACGGAGTTCATGACATTGACGTCGCCGTCTGGGGAATGAATGAGAAAACTCACCCGGAACGAGTCACCTGTCTCGGTGGAAAATACTTCTTCGACGACGATCAGGAATTCCCGGACACTCAGTGTTCAATCAGTGAATATGCGGTCGCCGGCAGTCAGAAGAAACGGCAGCTGATTTTCGAACAGCGTGACTGGTCACCCTACGTTCAGGAAGGGTACGAAAACGGGTCCGCATGGTACGGAACAAAGGGTGTGATGATCATGGGACACGTCTCCGGATGGAAGATGTTCCGTGAGAAGAACCAGCTGGTGGCAGAAGGAAGCGGAGCACCGGATCTTGCTGCACATCATACGAATTTTCTGGACTGCATTCGCGGAACACAGAAAACACTGAATGCGGACATCAACGCCGGGCTGCTCGGTGCGGGTGTTGTCCACCTTTCGAATATCTCAGCGCGCATGAAGAGCACGCTCGAGTTTGACACCGCCGCTGAACGCATCACAAACCACGAACAGGCGGATGGGCTCATTGCTCGACAGTATCGCGACGGTCACTGGGCTGTTCCGGCGGGAGTTGCACGTTCGTGATTCCGCTCGGCAGCGCAGAACTGCTGCTGACTCAGCCGGTCTGGCTGCTCGCTCTCGCTGCGATTCCGTTCTTTTACATCGTGCAACGCAGAAGTCGTTCAGTGCTTTCTGCGGCGCGCAGAAACGCACTTCTCCGGACACGCTGCCTGCTCTGGACGATGGTTGTGCTTGCGCTGAGCGGTCTCAGTGTGAAGACATTCCGTCAGGAAGTCTTCGTCGTTTTCGCCGTGGATCGCAGTCTCAGCTGTTTGGGTACATCCGACGAAACGATCCGCGAATGGATTTCAACAGCCACACAGAATCAGGAATCGGATTCGTGGAGAATTCTGCCATTCGCCGGAAATCCCATTCCGGAAAAGTCGTTCACGGCCCTCGCTGATTTCGCGAGCTGGGATGCGTCCAGTCAGCGGAACAGTTCCATCCGGCATGGAGCCACGGATATCTCAGCGGCGATTACCACGGCACAGGCCGTTTTTCCTGCCGATCAGGTCGCTCGTGTCGTCCTGTTTTCTGATGGTCGTCAGACGAGGGGAGATGCACTCCGAGCCGCTGATGCTGTCGACATACCGATCTGGACCGTTCCGCTCGATCAGAACGTGTCTCCCGAGATTGCTGTTGTCGGTCTTCAGATTCCACAGCATGCCTCCAGAAATGAAACGGTCTCTCTGAAGGTCAGTGTATTCGCCGATCATGAGGACAACGTGCTGATCGATGTCTTCCGAGGCAATGACAGGATTCTGACTGGCCGTGAGCATCTGATGATCGGCACCAGCAAGTTCGAGTACCCGATTCAGATCCTTCAGGATGGAATGGTGGCGGTTCAGATACGCTCCGCGGAGTCATCCGTCGACCTTTCCGAAAAGATCCCCGAAGAGAACACTGACGGTGCATCCGGGCCGATAACAGCCTCAGATTCTGAGGCATCGGTCGTCTCGTTTCGGGATACAGTCTCGGAAAACAATCGCGCGGAGGCCTTTGTAATTGCCGGCGACGGTCCGATGATTCTGCTGGTCACCGATCCGACGGATCCGGCTGAGTCATTCAGGAAAGCGATTGAAGCGGAAGGATTTCGAGTTCGAATCAGTCCGGCAACGGAAATGCCGAAGACTCCTTTTGGATTTCGTGCTTACGCAGCCGTGATTCTCTACGGCGTTCCATCCATTGATCTGACTGTATCTCAGATGGATGCGATCGCTGATTTCGTCCGGCGTGACGGTGGCGGTTTTCTGATGCTGGGCAGCGACCAGTCGTTTGGTCCGGGAGGTTATTTTCAGACGCCGATCGAAGAACTGCTTCCGGTCGCCTGTGACTTCGATCAGCAGCAGCGTGCTCCTGCTCTGGCAATGATGCTGGTCATCGACAAATCCGGTTCGATGGGTGGAGAAAAAATTGAACTGGCAAAGGATGCAGCGAAAGCGGCAGTGGAGCTCCTGGCCGAAAAGGATCAGATCGGTATCACATCCTTTGACGGTGCTGCATTTGAAGTCGCACCTCTGACGCCGATCGCCGGCCAGAAGACCTCGTTGCTGAATCGCATCTCTTCTATCGCTGTCGGCGGAGGCACCAATCTGTACCCCGCTCTGGAACAGGCATTTTCGTCCCTGCAGAAATCCTCAGCGCCGCTCCGGCACGTGATTGTACTGGCAGATGGCTACTCGAAACCCGGTGACTTCGAAACAATCACAGAACGAATGATTGATGAACGCATTACAGTCTCGGGGGTCGGAATCGGTGATGCTGATCCGGAGCTGCTGAAACTGATCGCACGAATCGGCCAGGGGCGATACTACTTCGCGGACGATCCGACTTCCATTCCGCAGATTTTCGCTCGCGAAACCGTCATGGCCGGCAAAGCTGCGGTTCAGGAGAATGAGTTTCGTCTGAAAGTGGGACAGGAATCGGATGTGTTCCGGGACATCGATCTCACGTCAGTACCTTCCATTCTGGGTTACGTGCGAACACGACCTCGAGAATCTGCGGAACACATTTTTCTCACCGAAGACGGAGACCCGCTTCTCAGCTGGTGGCGATTCGGACTGGGAATGTCAGCGGCTTTTACGACAGATTCCGGAACTCGGTGGACACCGAACTGGCTGACGTGGAAGCAGTACAACGCATTCTGGTCTCGGGTGCTTCGCCAGATCGTTCGCCGCGATGATGCCGGAAACATTTCACTCTCGCTTCAGCCGGCCGACGATCAGATCCGTGTTCTCGTTAGAGGACTGACGGAAACAAGCGAATTTCTGAATGGAGCTGACGTCACCGCAGAGATAACAGATCCGAAAGGAACCAAACTGCTTCGGAACATCCCTCAGTCTGCTCCCGGGGAATACGAACTCCGCCTCCGTGAGGCTGTTCCGGGGGCCTGGACCTGCAAGGTGAATGTTCACGTCGACGGTCAGCTTCTGGATTCCGCTTCTGAAGCTGTCATTGTGAACGAGACGGAGGATTCATTATTCGAGACAACTGATCATGATTGGCTGGAAGCGTTGTCGGCGCGAACTGGCGGGCGTTTCCGGCCGGAGCCTCGTGACGTTTTCAGGCCGGGGACAGAGGCATCGCCGGGCAGAGTCTACTCCCTGCGAGACCCACTGCTTGGACTGAGCCTGATCGTGCTTCTGATTGATATTGCCCTGCAGCGCATCTACGTTCGTCGATCACTGGAGACGAACTGATTCGAAGATGGCTCGACGGATGAGCCTGACCGCGGCATAATTTTGCAATGACGTTCCTGAATGCCAGTCTATTATCCGGGCTGCTGCTGGCAGCGATTCCAGTCTTTCTGCATTTTGCAATGCGGGCTCGCCCCCGGAAGATCGAGTTTCCGGCACTTCAACTGCTGCGCAATCGCACCACAACCAACGCTCGGCGAATGCGACTCCGGCATCTGCTGCTCCTGCTCCTTCGATGCCTTCTGGTCGCAGGGATCGTGATTCTCGTAACCAGGCCTTCTCTTCCTGCAGCGAGGTACGGTCTGCTTCCGAGGGAATGGGGGATTCTGGGAGTCGTCATTGCGGGCTCCTTTGCAGCGTTCTTCTGGATGAGCAGAAACGACCGCTCCGGGAATCAGACACTGCACCAGCAGCAATTGGCACGAAGTCGACGTCGAGTGTGGTGCCTGGCAGGCGGCCTCCTTGCAGTCATGCTGACAGTGGCCTGGCCGTGGTGGCGAAGAATTGAATCGGAGTTGTCAGCACCGGGGAGTGAAATCACACAGAACGTTCCAGTTGCTGCAGTCTTCATTCTCGATAACAGCCTGAGCATGAGTTATCAGTTCGAGAATCGGAGTCGCCTGAAGCAGGCCGTCGAGATCACATCAGAACATCTGGGCCAGCTTCCGGCCGGAAGTCGGGTTGCAGTTTCCGGACTGATGGCCTCCGAAGAAATTGTCTTTCAGGCGGACCTGCACGGGGCTCGTTCGCGACTGGAATCTCTGCAGCCTGTGCCATTGCCCGGAACCTTCAATCGAGCTCTCAGGGCCGCCGTTCAGGCTCAGGTGGATGATCGAAAACGGGTTCAGGAATCTGCCGGAACATCAGGGAACGTCGATCTGTTTGCGAGAGAAATCTGCATCGTGACGGATCGGTCGCGCACGGCATGGACATATCCCGATGACAGCGGCCTGTCTGATCTTCTGAAAGAACACAACTGGCTGCAGGTTTATATCGTGGACGTGAGCGTCGAAAAGCCGGTGAATTTCAGCCTGTCGCAACCGAAGCTGATTCAGGAATCGGCCACATCAGAAACGGAGATCTCATTGGCGGTCTCTGTGGCGCGAACCGCAGCGGCAGAATCAGCGACGACGATTGATGCGTTTCTTCAGAATCCTGACGGATCTGAGATCCGTGTCGGTCGACAGTCGGTGAAAATTGATGACGCTGCGGCAGAGTCCGTGTTTTCATTTCGACCGGTTCGTGATCAGCCATTCGTCAATGGTTTTCTGCGTCTCTCCACCACGGATCCACTTTCGATCGATGACACAAGATACTTCACAGTTCAGGTTCGTCCGACACCGGAGATCCTCTTCATCTCCGGTAAACCCGACGATTCGTTTTACCTGAAGAATGTGCTTCAGCCCGACGAGGCGACTCGAGCGGGCCAGATCTATTTTCAGTGCACGACCGTCACGGAATCGCAGGCCAGCCAGTTGTCGTTCGCGGATTATGATGTCGTCTGCCTGATGAACTGTATCAGCCCGGACCCGTCGCTCTGGACATCACTGAAGACGTTTCTCGAAGCAGGTGGAGGTGTTCTGATTGTCACAGGGAGCGCAGACGTTTCTGTGAATCGCTGGCAGACCCCCGAAGCTCAGTCCGTCCTTCCCGGAACTCTTCTGACTCAGCTCAATTTCGTTTCTGAACCCGCAACGCTGAAGATCACCGATACGTCCAGTTCCATCACGAGAGCTTTTCTGGATTCTGAACCGGCGCGAGCGGAACTTTCGCGAGCGATTTTCGAGAAACGTTGGGCAGTGGATCCATCCGGTGAAGCGACTGTTCTGATGCAGTATGTCGCCCCCGGAAATCCTCCGGCGATGCTGAGTCGCCGCGTGGGCCGCGGCAAATGCATCCTGTTCACCTCCGCCATGGACAATCTGATCAACGGCGGAAGCCTCTGGAACAATCTGGTCATCGATAACTGGTCGTTTCTTATGCTGGCGGAAGAGATCCTGCGGGATCTCACCGGAGCATCGGACCTGAAATGCAATCTGACCGCCGGGCAGGTGGCCGAATTCGCATTTCCTTCACGACAGCGATTTTCGCAGTTTCTGCTGCGGCGACCTGAAGGTCGTCAGACTCGGCACGAACTGGCTCTGAATGCAAAGTCAGTTCTGATCGACGATGCTGTAGATCCGGGGCACTATCTCATCCGGCCGACAGAGTCGGGTGTGCGTTCGACGGAGAAACCGTCTGCTGCCGCTGCAGAGTCACCTGGGGCTGCAGTCGCCGGGGCCGGCGGTTCTCCGGATCGCAAATCCGGTCAGAATCCGAATAATGAAGTCGCGTTCTCCGTCAATATTCCCGAGAAAGAAAGCGACCTGACTCCGATGTCTGCGGATCAGTTCGCTGAACTCTGCGGACCCGATCGAATTGAAATGGTCAGGAATCTCAGTGAACTGGAACAGGCTGCGAAAGTGGGCCGTCTGGGAATTGAAGTGTTCCCGGTGATCATGGGATTTGTGATGTTTCTGCTTTGTGCAGAACATCTCATGGCAAACTATTTCTATGATGAGGACCCGGAAACATCCGGTCCGGTACGGAAAACTCCTTCCGCCTCCGTGACAACTCCCTGAACCTTCGCTGATCCGCTTCTCTGATGAATCTGCAGTTTGAACCGATCTGGGCATGGCCGCTTGCAATCGTCGCGTGCTCCGCGATGATCGTGATCCTGCTGGCTGGCTATCCCCGCCGGATTCAGAAGGTTGCAAAGCGATGGCGGCGAGCATTGCTGCTGCTCAGGCTCCTCACGGTCGTCATCCTGTGTCTCATGACACTTCGTCCTGCGATCGTGATTCAAAGCCAGGATAACTCGGACTCCGTTCTTTATCTCCTGCTGGATGCCAGTCGGAGCATGCAGACAACGGATCTGCCTGATGGCGAAAGTCGTCGCAGTGGTCTGCTGAAGACGCTTGCTTCTGCAGAATCTTCACTGGAAAAGATTCGCCGCAAAGCTGAAGTCCGGATTCGTGACTTTTCGGAAGGACTGACAGCAGCTTCCCCACCGACACCGAATGCAGACGGTCGAATGACCGCGTTCGGAAATGTCCTCGAACAGGTGCGCGACGAAGCAGGTCAGGCTCGAGTGGCCGGAGTCATCGTTCTCAGCGACGGCAGACAGGCGGCATCGGGGAGCAATGATTCCGATCCCCTTCAGGCGGCACGATTGGCCGGACGTCAGCAGCGTCCTTTGTATACAGTTGGTTACGGAAGCAGCGAAGCCGTCACAGCAGGACAGGATCTCGCACTGGAGGAACTGGATCTCTCTCGCGATGTTTTTCAGGGGAATGTGGTTCCGATCCGAGTCCGACTGAAATCCGGCGGCGCGGAAGGAAAACCGGTCCGCGTCCGAGCTTTCCTGGAAGACCGAACCGGGATACTTCCCGGGACTTCCGGCCCGATGAAGCCGGTGGAAGCAACCGCAGAATCGATGGCTGTCGTTTCGCACACACCAGCGTCCGGTTCTGAAGAAGTGACACTGCAGCTGCGAGTGATTCCTGATACTCCCGGCGAACTGAAGCTGGCTGTCGAAGCGGAGCCACTGCCGGGAGAGGTTCGACGTACAAACAATCGCGTTGAGACGATCATTCGTGTGCGAAAAGGCGGCATCCGCGTCGCCTATTTTGACATCCTCCGACCGGAACAGAAATGGCTTCGACAGATCAATGTGAGTAACCGAGTGCAGCTGGATTTTCAGCTGATCTCTTCCGGACAGTTCGCTGATCGAAATCGTATTCGTGACGACTTCTTTGTCCTCGGAAATTACGATGCGTTCATCATCGGGAATGTTCCCGCATCGGTCTTTCGACCGCAGCAGCTGAAAGCACTCGCCGACTGCTGTACTCAGGGAGCCGGCCTGATGATGACAGGCGGATTTCAGTCATTCGGTCCGGGGGGATACGGTGACACACCGCTGGCGCTCCTGCTGCCGGTGGAACTCACCAAAAATGATCCTCAGCTTTCCGATCCCATTCAGATGCTGCCTACGACAAACGGACTCGCCAGCTTTGTGATGCAGATTGCAGCGCCCGATCAGAATCGCGAACGCTGGCAGGGGTTGCCTCCGTTGTCCGGAGCCAGTCTGATTCGTCCGAGAGAACGATCGGGGGCGCAGATTCTTGCTGCCGGAGAAGACGGAACTCCCCTGCTGATCAGCCAGAGTGTCGGAGCAAGCCGAGTTCTGGCCTTCGCCGGAGATACGACATGGCAATGGGCTCTTCAGGGGCATCCGGAAGAGCATCAGCGGTTCTGGCGACAGGTCATTTTCTGGCTGACCAGAAAGGAGAACGATACCCAGCAACGAGTCTGGATCAACGCCGATCAACGCGATCTTTCTCCCGGACAGCCCGCACTGTTTTCATTCGGAGCTCGAGATGAACAGGGAAACGCTCTGCCCGATGCCAGCTACGAACTCGAACTGCTGACTCCGTCTCAGAAGAAATTGCCGCTCATTGCGAGAAAAACTTCTGAAGGCGGTGTCGCCGATTTTTCTGACACGTCTGAATCCGGCGACTACTGGGTCCGCGTTCATGCGACCGTTGCAGGGAAGGCCGTCGACAGTGACCCATGGACACGGTTTCACGTGAACAGTCGCGATCCCGAACTCGATGATCCCGCCGCTGATCCCGGAATGCTTAGGGAGCTGGCTCATCTGAGCGGCGGCAATTTTCTGACTCCCGAAGAACTGCTGAAGCGTCTGGAAACATGGGCCGATACCGGCCTTCCCGGTATGGAACTCCGACGAACTCAGCGAACAAGTCTCTGGGACAACTGGTACGTTCTCGGAATACTGGTTGCGCTGCTGACGTTCGAATGGGCGATTCGCAAACGCCGCGGACTCGCGTGAAGGCGGTGATGGCAAACGCGACCAATGTAGTGCTTTGCCAAACCTTGATTTTGGGGTTCCGTCATTCCTGCGCAGGCGGGAATGACAAGAAAACCCTGTTCTTTGTGTTGAAAAAGAAGTAGTCATCCCTCTCCGAGGGATGAATTGCGACCAGTCTGGTCATCCCTCTCCGAGCGATGCACTGCAAGCGATGCCTCCTGAATCGTGCCGCTCGCGGCCGCGCTGCAGTGATACCCCGGCTCAGGACTTCAGGAAGTTTTCGATGGCATCCAGACCCTTCCGAAGTGCATCCATGCTCGAAGCAAACGACATTCGAGCATAACCTGGAGCACCGAATCCGTCGCCGCTGACAAGCGCTACGTGAGCTCGTTCCAGGAGCTCCGAACAGAAATCGGTGGAATTCAAAACCGCCTTCCCGCCCATCAGCGGTCGCCCGAAATGACTTTTCACGCTGAAGAACGCGTAAAACGCGCCGCCCGGTTCTGCCATCGAAAGACCAGGCATCGCTCGCAGTCGCCCCATCACATACTCGCGCCGCTTCTGAAACTCCTTCAGCATTTCAGCAACGCAATCCTGTGGTCCGTTCAGTGCGGCAATGGCCGCGTACTGACTAATGCTGCATGGGTTCGAAGTCTGCTGACTTTGAAGTCGAGTGATGGCACCGCTGACGTTATCAGGAGCCAGTGTCCAGCCGATACGCCATCCGGTCATTGCGTAGGCTTTGCTCACACCATTCACAATGATCGTCCGATTTTTCACTTCTTCGCCGAATGATGCGAATGTGCGGAACGAATAGCCGCTGTAGAGCAGCTTGTCGTAGATTTCGTCAGAAAGAACGATCAGGTCTTTTTCGACTGCGACCTTCGAAATCGCTTCGAGAACTTCAATCGGGTAAACAACACCGGTGGGATTGCTCGGACTGTTGAGCATCAGCATCCGTGTCTTTGCGGTACACGCAGAACGAAGCTTCTCCGGACTGAGACAGAATCCCTCCGCTTCAGTCGTTTCCACCAGAACCGGAACCGCTCCTACAAGTTCCACCAGAGCTGCATAACTGACCCAATAGGGAGTCGGGATAATGACTTCATCACCCGGCTCGCAGGTGGCAACAAGCACATTATGCAGAGCATGCTTTGCACCATTCGAAACGGTTACCTGCGACGGCTTGTAAGTGACCCCATGGTCGCGTTGAAACGCCTCACAGATCGCTTTTTTCAGTTCGGGCAGGCCGGTTGCCGGCGTGTAGTGAGTGTGACCCGCTTCCATCGCATCGACGGCCGCTTTTCGAATATGAGCGGGAGTGATGAAGTCCGGTTCTCCTAGGGTAAAATCGAGAACATCGACCCCACGGTCTCGCAGCTCTTTTGCTTTCGCAGCTGCCGCAAGAGTTTCAGATGGCTTCAGCTGCTTCACAAGCGTTGAGGTATGCATGGCAATTCTGTTTCACAAATCCAGAAAACTTCACAAGTCCAGAAAACGGAGGAACATTGACGAACAGATCAGCAGGCAACGATGCGGATCACGGTCATCCATTGAGGCCCTGAACGATCAGATCACCCATCTCAACGGTACCGATGAACGGTCCGCCACCGGAAATGTCGCGAGTCCGATGACCGGCTTTCAGAACCTTTCCGACCACAGCTTCGATCGCATCCGCTTCGGCGTTCATGTTCAGGGAGTGTCGGATCATCATCGCGACAGCCAGAATGGTCGCCAGCGGATTCGCCAGATTCTTCCCGGCAATATCCGGAGCAGATCCGTGAATCGGCTCGAACAGTCCCGGACCTGAAGAACCGATCGAAGCCGATGGAAGCAGCCCGAGCGAACCCGGAAGCATCGACGCTTCGTCTGTGAGAATATCGCCGAACAGATTTTCTGTCACGATCACATCGAAATCACGCGGTCGTGAGATCAGATGCATCGCCATGGCATCCACAAGAACCACGTTGTACTTCAGATCAGGAAACTCAGCCTTCACCACTCTTTCAGAAACCTGACGCCACAGGCGAGAGGTTTCCAGCACATTGGCTTTATCCACCATCGTCAGCATTCCGCGACGCCGACGAGCCGCCTCACCGGCGACACGCACGACACGCTCAATCTCATGAGTGGAATAGATCATCACATTGAAGGCCTGCTCGCCGGATTCATGTGGCTTTCTGCCGGATTCACCGAAGTAAATCCCGCCGGTCAGCTCCCGAACGAACAGAATGTCGGTTCCCGCAACGATTTCTCGTTTCAGCGGTGACGCATCCAGAAGTTCGTCCCATGTTTTCGTCGGACGCAGGTTCGCAAACAGCCCCAGCTCACGCCGAATCCTCAGCAGCCCGGCTTCCGGTCTCGTCTTTGCCGAAGGATCATCCCATTTCGGACCGCCCACAGCTCCCAGAAGAACGGCGTCAGCGCCACGGCACGCGTTCAGCGTCGCCTCCGGCAGCGGATCTCCGAACTGATCAATGGCACAACCGCCGATTGCATGTTCCGGCATCTCAAAGCGATGTCCGAAACGCTGTCCGACAGAGGTCAGAACGCGTCGAGCCTGAGCGACGATTTCCGGTCCGATTCCATCTCCCGGCAGCAAGACAATTCGGGCGTTCATGAATCACAGGTCCTCTGATTGGCAGAATTCTCAGTTGTGCAGAAATGTGCAGAAAAATCTGGCGCACAGGTTACGAAGCCAACACCGTGATGCAACCGGTTCCGTCAGTAGTCCCCGGTAATGAGAGCAAAAATCGGAATTTTGTTCGCTCGGAAAGGACTTTTTCCGAAAATCGAAATCACATGCACCACCATTCCGGTGCACTTCTCAGCCGTTCGTTCGGCTCTGCGCAGAAAGACGGCCGTCACGCAGGGCCGCAAACAGGATCGCCGCCACAAGGTCAGCCGTCGTCCCCGGATTGTGGCGGTGGGCTCCGTCACGCAGAAATTCATCGAATTGTTCGAACAGCTCTTTGCCGGCATTCGAGTCTGGCCACCCGGCGTTCAGGACATTTTGTGCCATCGCGCGAACTGAGTCGGAGACGGCGGTTCCGCACTTTCGCGCGATCAGACTGTCGCCCGACTCAGCCAGCAGCCGCAGCGACAGCCAGGGAATTCGCACCATGAGGTCATCAGAGATCTTCGAAGACTCCGCCAGCAGGTCACTCCCGAGGCACAGAACTTCACGGAAGCTGTTCTGATACTGTCGAGCAATCATGTCGCGAGACGCTGCGGCAGCCATGCATTCTCGCAGCGTTTCGGTTGGCTCGTCGGCGATATCCTGCTGAGTGACATTCCCAAGTCCGTTTGGTCGCGCCTCCCTGATCGCCTGATAAACGAAACGGCTGTCTTCAACCGTCAGATGATCGAGTACGGCATCGATACCGGACTCCAGTGATGCGGTCTGTGGCACTGCGGCAAGAGGTGCCAGAAGCAGCACAATTCCGAGGTTCGTATTGTGTCCGACTGATGCCTGTGTTGCCTTAACGGCAGACAGAATTGTGCCCCCGATGATGAACGGATTGACTCGAGCAATCACCGGGGCGATCGAGTCTGCTGACCGAAGAAAATCGTCGACGGATGCGTCGGAAAACTCTCGTCCGGGTGAAACATTCCCGGGCTTGGGTGCCATCACTTCAAGAACGCATGCGGTTCGAACGCATTCAGCCAGATGCTGCTGCCAGTCTGAAAGGGGATTCTGCATGGTCGGAAGCGGATCGTTCTGAAAGGATCACCGCGGGAGATCGGAAAACAACAACTCTGCGTGTGAGGAAAGCTGAATCGATGAGCCAAGCTTCGTCGCGCTCTGCTGATCGGTTTCCCTCAGGTGGCAGAAACTTACTGAGAATGATCTTTGGAATCATTTCAACCAGCTCTACGCTGCCGAGGAAAGATCCCATTGCGGATTCTAGAGCGCATTTCAGAACCGGGACAGGCACGCTTCCAGCTGTAGATTCTGCAGGAAGAATCCTGTTTGACGGGAGTCAGTCCCGGTCTTGCCCCCTGTCAGGTCTGAATTCGGATTCCAGGAATCGAACCATGAACAAACGGCACTCCCTTCTGCTGATCTTACGATTTCATCTGCTTCTGTATCTGTGCGGCATGATGGCGGAGTCGCTGTTCGCCGGCGTATTCAGTCATCTCGACATCAACATGGACGGAGTGCTCAGCGGCAAGGAAGTCGTCGGTCTCAAAGTACTGGACAAAGATCGGGACGGCGAAGTTTCAGCTGAGGAGTTTCAGAACGCCGTTTTAAAGCATGCGAAAGCGCTGCCGGCCGTTGACGATGAAACTTTTCGTTTTCTTGACGCTAACGAAGACGGAAGACTCAGTGGAAAAGAAATGACAGACTGGGAATTCTGTGATGCAGACGGAGACAAACGCATCACGGCGGAAGAGTTTCAAACCGGACTGAAGAATCGCCGAATCGAATGTGTGGAACAGACTCCTCAGGAGATTCAGAAACTTCAGGAGAAAATGTTCCGAGCTGAAGACGTCAACAACGACGGGAGACTCTCCGGAACGGAAGTGTACTGGTTCCGTCATTACGATCTGAATGCCGATAAGCGAGTCACTCTCGAGGAATACGTCGTCGGCAACATTCTCGACAGTGCCACCGTGGCGGATCTGAACGAATCTCCTGCGGATCCCGTTGGAATTGCGAGCCTTCAGAAGCTGGTTGATTTTCTGAATTCCGGCGATGCCGACACTTACCATGGCACGATGCACGACAATCTGAAGTCGGAAGTCGAGCCGCTGCTGCTGAAGGTACTTGCAGGAATCGTTCAGGAATCTCATGGAACGGTTTCCATGCCCGACGCCGGTGCAGTTCGTCAGGAGAAACCATCGACCGACGGACAGGTTTCGATCGAGTCCGACCTGACCTGTGAAAAAGGCCCGATCAACGTCAAGCTCGTGGTGCAGGGAGATCTGCTGACGGGATTCCTCCTGAAGAGTGCGCCCATCGATGATTTCAACGCGAAGCTGTTCGAAAAACTGAGCCAGGACAAAGACTTTGCCGCTGAAGCCGGACAGTATTATTCCAGAACCTCGCACAGCATGATCGAGCTGATCATGGCCGGCAATGATGATGATGCATTCCTGATGTTTCACCCGGAAGTCCAGCAGCAGTTGAAGCGAAAGGATGTCGATGACCTGTTCGCGTACATGCGGAACGGAATCGGCGAAGTCACTTCGATGGAGTTCACAGAACTCACTCCTGTTTACAACAACGAAGTCGGTGAGGCAATTCTTGTCGTCAGCCGAGTGATCGGCACCGCCGGCACAATGTCTGTGTCATGCAGGTTTCAGTTTACCGGCATGAAGGCATCAGTCGTTGGCCTTCACGCAGTGCCTGTCACTGATGACAGCAATCCACAGCCGGATTCCGAAGTGGCCCGTCCGGAGGGAGCCGGGGAAGACGATGGGTGGCAGGTTACCGCTGCAGAAGACCGCGGATTTCATTTCTGGATGCCCGGAACTCCTGAACGCAGTGAAAATGCAGAGGGAATCATCTCATGGATCCTTGATCACGAACCTTCGTCGTCACGCTATCTGGTTCAGTCGTTCCTCGATCAGGAAGGTGTCGGTGCAGAATCCGAAATCTTCTTCGAAACCCTGAAGACAGAGCTCGCAAAGAATGTCAGTGGCGAAGTCGTCAGCACTGCTGACGATCCCTGGAACGGAAATCCATCCCGCCGACTGATTCTGAAGACCGGGGACGGCCAGCATCTGCTGCGTCGGGACATCCTCATCGGGGATCGCGTCTTCGCGTTCCAGTGGGTCACCAGTGATCTGTCAGACGCAAACGCAGAACGCTTCGGTAACCCGTTTCTGGTGTCGTTCAGCACAACTGACGCCACGCCTGACGACGCACCTCCGGCACCACCGACTGCGGCCGAAGAAAGCTCCGCTTTCGTACCGGCACCAGTCAACTTCGGTTGGCTTCCGCCTCAACCGGAACTAGTGCTGAATGTGCGGCCCAGTGCTCTGATGCAGAGCCCGTTTCTGGCAAAAGTCATCACGCTGCCGGAGATGGAAAAGGGCCTCGGAAACATGATCGACAACGTCGGTTTCTCGATGAACAATCTGGATTCTGTAACAGTCGGTCTCAGCAATGTCGTTCCGA
The DNA here is from genome assembly GCA_046345315.1 of Planctomyces sp. Lineage (GTDB taxonomy): Bacteria > Planctomycetota > Planctomycetia > Planctomycetales > Planctomycetaceae > F1-80-MAGs062. The sequence goes on along the minus strand of JBKDKA010000168.1, from coordinate 20,726 downwards.
TGATCACTCGAATCGGAGCTCAGGCTGGCGGAATGACCGAACGAAAGTCATCTGATGAAGAGATCATGAAGGTTCTCTTTACAGGAAGTGATTTTCTGGTCGTCCTTCGATTTCACGAAGACACGGATCTGACAGCATTCCTCACAGAAAAGGGTGCCGCGTCTGTCGAGTACAAGGATACGGCGTTTCTGACTCGCACTCACCCGAAGGATGAAGCGATTCAGGCAGCGTTCTGGCAGCCAGACCCGAAAACGTGCATCGTCGGCGGACCAACGGCCGTCAAGATGGCCATCGATTCCGGTGAAGGCGAGTCGACTCGCGAGAGCTTTGCGTTCATCGGCGACGCAACTCATCTCGAAATCGCTGCAGCGTCACCATCACTCATGGGATTCAGTGCTGCGATTCCGGTGCCGGATTCGAATCTTCCGCCGATCCTCGGCAGAATTCTTGACGCGTTCCGCGGCCAGATCACGGCGGCTGGAATCAGTGCCGGTGTCGATTCAGAAGTCATCGTCAAACTCAAGGTGGTCCTTCCAGACGAAGCCGCAGCTTCTGACGCGGAGAAACTTCTGAATGAGGGACTCATTCTCGTTCGAGAATTTCGTGAAGCAGCAGTTTCCGGTGTGCCGGAAGCAGTGCAGCCGGCGATACGAGAAATGATGGAGAGCCTCACCGCCTCCAGTGAACAGGCCGGCGTTGTGCTGTCGTTCACCATTCCGAATTCGTTGGTGACAGCGGTGAGCGAAAATCCTGACCTGCTGAAGCCCGCAGCGACGCCGTCTGAATAACCCGATCAGGAGACATCCGCTGAGACACAGCGGAGTGATGACTGACGGATGATCATCTCGCATGTCATTCCGGCAGAAAGCGAACTCGGGCACCGTAAACCTCGATATCCACGGTGTCCGATCCCTTCGTCATCATGCGAAGAAACGGTACCGGATAGCGAGCGCTCAGCCTGTGTTCCAGAAGTCGGCGACCGTTGGTTTTCAGAATGCCCTGAAATGACAGTCGTGGAATTCCTGCCTGCAGAAACACACCAGGAACCCTTGGTTGATTCAACGCGTGCTGCTCAGTCCGAATCAGCAACAGAATCGGTGACTGTGGTTGATCAAATGTTGCAAGCACCTCGTCCGGCAGTTCAACTTTCCAGCGAGGCTCTCCGGTCTCGCGAGACAGCGCCACCAGCACTCCTGTAATGGGGATGAGATCACGCCCGTGGAACCGGGTGCCTGATGCCTTCTGCTCCATTGGTGTCCGAGTCAGGTAAAAGTTCTCCGCATCGCGAAACACGACCACCGGATGCGATTGAGCACCAGCTCCAGCTTCGGGGATATCCTTTTCGCGATCCTGACCGTTTTCTGATCTGGTCTCCGTTCCGGGGAGTAGTTCGGCTGGCAGCGCGAACTGCTGCACAACTCCTCGATGCAGCAATACGTCATAAAAACAGTCTTCTCCGATTGCGACAAACGTCTGCTGATCAGCTCGCTGCAGAGTACGCGTTCCCGGCAGTTCAACAGACAACTGCCCTCGTGACACGAACGGCTTTCTCTTTGTCTCCGAAAATGGCATCACCCATTCCAGAGTCCCCGGAAACTCCGATGTCTGACTGATCGCATTCCCGGAACCTGCGCCGGCAGAACCTGCGATAACAAGATGGCTCCCGACGGATGTCAACGTTCGACGCAGCTGATCTGAGGTGATGGACGTGGCCACGGAAGTTCCATCAGCAATCCGAAATGCAGAGACCGAAGCGTTCGGCTCTTCACTGCCGTCAATCAGAACAGCATCATCGGTCGCCACGATGACTCGCTGCGTCAGATCAGATTCGATGGACCAGACTCTCATCCCGGTCAGCAGATCTACAACTTCCAGACGTTCCTGATCCTGAATACAGACCCATCTGCGAGTTGCACCGCAGAGACGCGCAGCCGTCGGATACACGCCGTTTCCCGAATTGATTCCTCGCGACATCTCACGAATCAGTCGTCGTCGCATCGGATGCTCCGATGACAGAATGATCGCATGTCCCTGAAGCTGCTTCGTCCAGAGAACCTTCTGATCCAGAATCGAGACCGCAGAAAGCGACTGTGGAGTCTGAATGAGGATCATACTGCCGCAGCGATGAACCGTATCTCTCGGATATCCGGACTGCACCGTGTCAGAGAACTGGCCGGAAACGGTCCAGCTTCCCTGATGCCCAGTGCTCAGCGGCTGAACTTTCAGCATCGCCGGATTCCTCAAGAGCTGCCACTGATACCCGGCCAGTACAGCGTCTCCGTCGATGGACTCAGTCAGCAACTGCTCGGTCGGCCGAAACGATACGGACTGCGACACCGGAACAGATTTCAGCGACACTCGCTCCCATTGCGACCAGTCCGACTTCGCATCCTGGGGCTGTGCTGCAACGATGTCCTCTCCCATCCGGTGAAATCCGACACCGCGATCACGAAGCTCCGCATGCAGCGAGGAGAAAAGCCTCTGCAGAAGTGACCGATGAATCTGTCGAGAGCCTTCGAATTCCGATCTCGAACGACGCCTCTCGAGATCGCCAGAATCCGGAGTGCTCACAGCCTCACTTTGGTTCTCCACGACGATCATCTGGTCAGCCAGTTGCTGCAGCAGGTCAGTCCGTTCAGGATCATTCAGGATGATCTCCTGAATCAGCTGAAGAGTGGACTCCTGGTGGTTTCGTTCTCCCAGTCGAGACTCCACGCGACGGATCATCTCGTTCTGAACGGCGGCGTGAAACAGCCAGAGAAGAGACTGATCGGGCAGACGTTCGAGAACTCGAATTGGAAACTGATCACGAGGCATCGGTTCCGCAGCAGTTTCCGATGACTCTGCTGAATCGGCAGCTGCACCGCTGGCAGTATCTCCCGCCACAGCATTTCCACCGATACCATGCTGATCAAGCAGTGTCTGCAGCTGAGAATGCAGCCATGATCGAACCGGCTGTGAACCGGGAAGCGGGGCAGCACCGTGCACGACGACGGCGTTCTGATCTTGAGACGGCACTGACAGCGTCTCCGGCAGAAGTTCCTGGTTCAGCAGATGACCATTCTCGGCGAGAAGAGAAACAATCTGCTCCGCTGCAACGCTGATGTCTCCATCCAGAATCACTCGACTGATCTGTAGTCGTTGAATCAGAGCTCGGTCGCGATCTGATCGAGCCAGTTGATCGAGCGCCTTCCAGACATTATTCAGATCATCCACACTGCATTTCTGACTGATGGCAGCGAGGCATTGAAACTTCAGCAATCGCAGGTCTTCCGAAGGTGTGGTACCACCAACAGTTTGCTCTCCTGCCTGCTTCAGAGCTTCTTCATAGTTGCCTGAGTTCATCAGCTGACTGACTTTGTCGACCGCAGTTCCCCGCGCACTGTTTGACGGATCCTGAGAGAGCCGTTGAATCTGTTCTGGCGACGATCGAAAGATCTGACGACCATCAGTCAGTAAATGTCCCCACGCTTCCGAATTGAATTTCACCGGCAGAATCTGATCGAGACCGCCGTCATTCATTCGGATGCACTGCACCGTGTTGTCTGACATCGGCACAAGAAATCGACTTCCCTGAAGGATGCCTCGCCCTGACGGCTGACGCCCAGCTTCCGGCAGAATTGTCTTCCAGAGCTGTGAGGCGTCGCGACAGTTGAAGCACTGAATCTCCTGCCCGGAACTGCAGATGAAATGCTCGGAATCCGTGTGAAGCACCGCCATCGGTGCAGGGGTGGTAATCTGATGAAGAGTCTGTCCGGTCAGACTGTTGACGATGATCGCTGTACGCGGATCATCGGGAAACATCAGCAAATGATTTCCGGACGGAACAGGTGCAGCCGAACCTCGAAACTCCCGTAGCGACGGCGCGACGGGCAGTCTTTCTCGCCCCGGATTTCCCGGTACTGCCGAATTTTCATCGGTTGCCGCACTGCGTGCTCGATCAATTCGCTTGAGCCAGATCGGACACCTCAGGATCGGGTCCAGACAGCTCATCCATCCCGTTGTCGTATCGATCCACAACAGACCGCCATTCACCGTACCCACTGCCGAACGCAGCTGACGCGGCTGATCCATCGCCGCTGACACTGACGGGTAACTCAATGGCAGCTTCCACTGCAGACTGCCCGAGTCGGCTCGAAGACAGACGAGTGATACAATCGCGTTTCGGGATGTTCCATCAAGCTGTTCACAGATCCCGTAGAGATCGCGACCAGAGACAACGGGAGGACCTGCAAACCAGGCACTTGTCAGTTCATTGCGAAAGATCTCTTCAACCGGACGGCCTCCGCAGGTCCAGATCCGGCGACCGCTGTCTCGACTGATGGCGACCAGTTCAGTGCTGGCTTCCGCAACTCCCTCACCGCGCAGAACCGGCATTGAGGCTCGGGATTGATCTCGCTGCCCGGCATGTTGAACCAGATAGATACGCTCATCATCGGCACTCAGTTTTCCGACGAGGGCATTTCGGAGCAGCAGATCACTGACCGGCGAATGATCGTACATCGCCAGTCGATTGGCAGCCGCGGCACCGGGTGGAGCTGGTGTCTCATCTGAACGCCGATCCGTCGCTGTCAGTGGCATCTCCAGATTCTGTCGTGCTGTCCACGACCAGCGTGGCTTCCCCGTGCTGAGATCCAGACTGGTCAGGCCACGAACCGTTCGAAAACAAATCGAATCCGGGCCGACAATCGCAGACCATTCCGTAGTCGGAAACACCTGGCTCTCAACCGCACTGCTCACCACCAGGTGCATGATACTCCGCGTCGCCGGTGACATCGGCAGCTGATGAGTCCACTCCGTCACTGAGGTTGGCGCAGAATCAGAGCTCGAAGCAGAATCAGTGGACGAAATCGCGGTATCATCAATGGTGGCAGATTCAGCCCCGCTGCCAGCTTCAGCCACAGTGCGACTCTCTCCAGCGAGGTCCGTGACCGCCTTCTCAGAGCTCCACTTTCCGGAGACTCGGAGCAATTCATCGAGCTGATTCTCCATCTGATTGACAGCTTTCAGCCAGCGCGGATCGCGAACACAGTCGGAGAGCGACTGCAGCCAGTAGCGAGCCGCCATCAGATGACCGCGGTCTCGGTGCAATGATGCCAGCAGCAGATGGACCCGATACGAAGCTTCGGTTCCGGGGTATCGGAGAATGATCTTCGTAAGCGAACGAAATTCACCAGCCGCCAGCAGTTGATTCATTTCACGATCTGCCGTGGCCGAAGACTCCTTCCGAATCTGCTGGAGGACTCCATCATTCGCCTGATGGATAAGTCGAAACACATGGCGATACAACGGCTCCCAGAGTCCGGCCTCACGCGGTACAACGATGCCCGGATCTACCTCTGCAAGCCGCGCAACTTGATCCCGAATTGTGACTACATCCCCCGTTCCGACAGCATTGCTCAACTCGCGAGTCGCCTGCAGAGCACCGCGATCTGATGAAAGCTGCTGACTTTCTTCGATGATGATCGTCGAATCGTCCGGTTTCGTCTGAAGACTCGTCGGTACGGCCAACAGGTTCGCTGGTTTCGAGGAATCAGCGACCGCTCGCAGTGCAACCGTTCCGACAGAAAACACCGTCAGAACGATGATCACTCGGCAACAGAAACGCCGCGGAAGAGCAGAATGCTGTCGCGTTCTTGAACAGAACCGGAGACATCGAAACGATTGCGGCGGTGTATTCACAGCGGAAGCATCGAACGTTAACGAATCTGAAGTGGTCACACTTCTGACGGACACCGAAGTAACTGCAGCTGGAAGGTTACCAGTGGCCGTTTTGAAACGCGAGCTAACGGGACAGCGCCTTGTTCTGTGTTTAAATCGCTGGAAATGATCTTGAACAAATGGGTTGAGCCAAATTCGCCGTATTCTGATTCCATCGTTTTGTCATTTTCTGCCAGCCCATGTGTATATCCAGTTTGCCGCAAATCGATGCCGGAACCCTGAAGGGAGGGCGAAGCTCCTGCTGAGCCGCTTCAACCTTTGACATCGCCATTGAACACGGCTCGGCAGGAACCGCGCCTTCCCGAATCGCAACCTTCACTACCTTCCAACTGCACTTTTCGGGGATCAAACAGATCGATGCGGTCAATTTTCGTGATGGCCTGCAGACGGTATATCGCGTGAACATCGTTCTGTTTCGTTAAGAAGGAAGTCCTTCCGGTGGTCTCTCAACTGCAGCCGTCGCTGCGGCGATAGCTGCATCATGCAGAGCAATCGCCGAACGCGCAAGACTCATCATAACGGCAGCCAGCACCAGACTGACGGTTCCGAAAACAACATAGATCAGCCAGGGGAATCGTTCAGAAAACGGAACCGGTGGAGCGACATAACTCGGATTGGGTTCGGTGCTTCCCGGAGTGACCGTCCGCTTCGGCTGAATCTCTTCCGGAAGATTTCTTGCAAAATCGTACATCGGAGATTCCGCATTCGGACTCCCGGTGTACACAGCGATGGTATTCACCTTCTCCGGATCTGCACTGAATACGACCTGCCGCGCCGGTGCCGAATAGCGAACCTTCTGAATCGACAGCGGCACATTCTGATAATCAGTCACTCGAAGCCGAAGCCGGCTCGTGACCACTTCAGGAAACGTCATCACGAACGGAACAGATCCCTGCCCCGAACTTCTCTGCCATTGCCGCTCTTCATGGATTCCGACAGACTCAAAATACTTCTGCCCGGTGAACCCGGAGACTCTTTCAACCTCCAGATCGACGTCGCGGTAGAACTCTCGATTACTGACCTCCACTTCAATCCGGTCCACCGGAATCCGGTCGCCACCCAGATCGATGATCCACGAGGAACCTGCAGTCCCGTTGATCCGCCCAGGTTCCCGTTCGCTGAGCACCGCGTCACGGGTGACGGGAACCCCGGGAAGACTGATCTGACGCATCACGGTTGCGTCACGAATGAATGACGGACGTGAACCTGCATCATCCGTGCGGATCTTCTCTTCGGCACTCGAGGCTTCCGGCGGTGTGTCGCGGTCCGGATGAACCTGGATTCGAACAAAACGAAAGCGACTTTCCGACCACGAAATCCGATCAACTTCGAACAGCCTCGGACCGTCGGCAAGACGCACAAGATACCCAGCTCCCAGTCGGCGCCACTCGGTCCCCTCATCACTTCCGTCCACAATCACCGCTCGGCGAAAGTTCTCTCCATCAGAAACGATTCGAACCTCGTTGTGCCGAATCGAATCACCGGAAAGTTCCAGTGTCAATTCCGAAACATCTGCATCAGATTCCGAACGATTGAACTCCGATGCCGGCACAGACTCCTGAATCGACTTTGGTGCAAGAACTCGAAGTGCATACGGAATTGTTTTCCCTGAATCATCAAACAGTCGCAGATCAGAAAGATCTTCACGACAATTCGTGAACAGCTCCGGCGTGAGATAGAACTCACAAAGGGAATCAGCATTCTGCGATCCATCAGCGATGACTGGCTCAACGCCAGTACCCTGCAAATCAGCGGGTACTGACAGTCGCGTCAGATGCTTCCAGCCGGCAGGATCTTCCCGAATGCTGTCGGACAACGGGGCCTCGGCAGCCGCATCGCCGATCGATGGTACGCTCCCTTCCAAAGGCGCTTCCGTCGCCGCTTCCAGGAAAGGCTGATCCAGCACAGCGGCATCCTGTGCCGACACCGTCGTTGCCAGCAGGCAGCTGAAGCTGCCCACAGAAATCAGAACCAGGGTCCACTGCAGACAGGCGACGCGACAGCCCGCACCACAGAATTCTGCTGTTCGGAGACTTAATCGTTCTGCGATATTCATCAACGAAACCTCTGATAGGCTCGGGCAACCAGACCGAGAACAACGGCCAGAACAAAGAACGCAAGGATCCGATAAAGCTGCTGAACATTGGCCATGTCAACAACGAACAGCTTCAGTACGGTGACGCCGAACAGGATCATCGCAAACCAGCGCAGGCGAGCTCGCTGCAGTCGAAACCCAAGGATCAGCAGCAGTGTCGCGAATGCGGTCCAGAAAACAGTCAGAGCCAGCTGGCCTCGCCATCGCCACAACAGAGAATCGCCGTCAGTGAGCGCCTGCGATACGAACCAGCCGTGGATGTCGAGCGAAAAGATCAGCCAGACGAGCGTAATCCCGGCGACTCCGGCAACTCCGATCAGAAATCGTTCGGCCTGCTCCAGCTGTTTCAAAAACCGATCCGCCTTAACGACGGATCCGAGCAGACAGACGGCAACTCCAAGCGATGGCAGAGCCCAGCGATTCAGGATGGGAATGAACGGATCCCGCGTGTAAAGCGGAAGGTCCATCATCAGGAGGCGAATCACCGCCATTCCTGCGAGGATACCAGCGATGGATCGCAGCGGCAGAGCAGTAATTCGCAGACCGAAATACCAGAGAGCTGCAGCCAGGACAGCCCAGCCCAGCGATACCCATCGCGCATCCGCCTGCACCGGAATAGCCCAGGCAGTGAATGCGATGGCGATGGCAAGCGACGTGAACAACAGACGCTGATGCTGCGGTTGTGATTTCAGCAGTGTCTTCGCGATGAAGGCATAAAGGATCGCCATGCTCACTGCGGCCGTCCCCATCCAGTTCGGAAAAGGGTCCACCATCAGGATTCGGAATGTTGCAAAAAACAGAATGGGGACAGAAACAAAACGAACAAGATTCTCCCAGTGAATCTCCCGATGACGCTCATCGTTCAGATTCTGCAGAATGAATCCTGTCCACCCGGAACCGGCAACAGTACGCAAATGACTGCGTCGGCTGCGATACCAGTCCGGGATGAGATAACAGACCAGCAGCAGGCACTGAAATCCCACGGCCCATGCACGCTTCTCAGGATGAAAGTTACCCTGATACCAGAGAAAAAAGAGCAGCTGTGTTCCGGCCCAGCCGAGCGACCCGATGACTCGCCAGGATTTCAGCATCAGGACCAGAGCAACGGCAGCGTTTAAAAGAATCAGATAGAGGAAGAACGTCTGATAGCTGTCGTGATCTGACGCCAGCAGAATCGGAGTCAGCAGACCGCCCACCAATGCTACACACGCGACCGCGAGAGAATCGAAGAACACAGCCGCTGCCATGGATTCCAGAATCAGTACCGCCAGAAACAGGCCCGCATGAAACTGAGGGATCAGCTGATAGACCGCGAACGCGCTGTAGGATGCGAGATAGACCACCACGATCCCGGTGGATGTGAGCATCGAGGAAAACCGACGCATTCCCTGCTGAAGATATCGCCAGCCCGCCACGATCAGAGCGACTCCGATGAGCTCCCCGATTGTGACTCGGCCAACTGGTCCCACCCAGTTGTTCTGAAACGCGTACTTCAGAAAGAACGAAGCGGAAAGCACGAACAGGAGTGCTGCGACCCAGCCAAAAGCCTTCTGGCCAATGAATGATTCCCAACCGACGGGATCATTCTGCCCGCTGTCTGCAGGCACGGAGCGTCCCCCGGGACCTGCCGAAAATGGTCCGCCCCATGGCACAGAGCTGCTCTGAGGCGGCATTGCAGTGCCAGCCATTGCGTTTCGCCCGTCGGAGGCTGCGACCGATGAAGGGGCAGCAGGCTGATCGGGACGATGAACACTGTCAGGCACCACCGTTGCCGAAACGGTCCCGGGAATACCGGAAGACGATGGGCTCAATGCCGCTGAAGGGATGGATTCTTGGCCGGCGTCAGTCGTTTTTTCATCGGCAGCGGCCAACGTCTGCTTTTCCTGAACGGCGGCGTAGAGCCAGCGCGACTGAGCCTCCAGACGCTGTACCTGCAGCACGAGTTCGTCAACGCGCTGCGACCGTCGATAAGACAGGACAGAAAGGATGATCGCAGTCAGCGGAAGTCCGAGCAGAACTCCGATGATCAGCAGGATCAGAAACAGTTCAGACGGCCCCATGAATCACATCCTGAATTCAGAAGGCCGGGAACAGACGAAACGCACTTCAAAAACGGGAAAGAAACCGTTGCAGTTGCAATGCCTGCAGGAACGCTTCTGTCCGACGGGAGATAGTCTTCTGTCAAAGAGCAATTGATGTGTTCCACTGCCGATGCCCGTGTCTTCCAGCGAACAGCACTGGATGTGCCAGTGGCACACAAGAACCACTTTTCGTCTTCCATCATTCCATGACTGACAATGCACTATTCGCGGTTCAGAAACGACCTTTACTGACTTCTTCGCCGCTTTCTGCCTGCATGCTGTCCGCGAGCCGCGAGGATTTCCTGTTGCTGTGCCCATCGATAATGAACCAGACCGAAGAGTATTCCCAGGATTGTCAGTCCGACCAGCATTCCCGGATGTCGGGCAAACTCAATCCCGCGGCCACCACCTCGAAGAGTCAGCACCACAACACTCAGACTGAAGACGAGGCCAGTCAGGTCGGAAATAATCTCGCGAATACTGAACCCGCCCTTGAGCAGCACCAGCAGTTTCGTGAGCAGAAGCTGAAATGTAAAGCTGACTGCTCCAGCGATCCCCAGTGAGTAAACAATTTGATGAAACATTGGAATCTGCAGGAATTCGTCCAGCTGTGTTGTCAGGCTCAGGATCTTCTCGGAGGTATTGCGCACAATCGGGATGTCGTCAAACTGCCGTGCAAATCGATCGATCGCTCCTGCCGGATCCGCAGGCTGCTCGCCCTGAGCAGATTTCTCCGCCGGATCGCCACTGACGACAGAGTCGGCAACCCCGCTTTCAGCAGCAGTTTCAGCAACCCCCGGTTCCTTCTCGATAGCCGGATCCGGAACCTTGTTCGATTCGCTGTTCCCCGGGATCTGTGACGAAGAGTTGTCCGCTGTGTCCTGTGGCAGTGCTGTACCTGACTCAACCTGAGAAGCAGAACTCCCGTCAGACAAGCCTGTCACCTGGCAGACGAAGACAATCATGAACAGCAGGACGATTCCGACACTCCTGACCTGTTGTTTCATTTCAGTCCTTTCGGAACAGGGAGTCTCGAGCAGTATCACGCAGCAGCATCTGCTGCCGTCCGACCTGCTGATGACGCTCAGCCGCAGACTGTACCCGATGCAGCTGAGAATTGAATCCGGTATGAGCCTCACCGAATTCATCCGCGTCTCTCTGAATGGCAGCTGCCAGCCAGGGACCGTGGAGCTGCAGCAGGACGTCCTCCGCTGACACATAGATCTGAGCCGATCCGGGATCTCCCTGGCGTCCGCAGCGACCAATCAGCTGTCGGTCCATGCGACCTGAAAACTGACACTCGGTGACGGCGACATGCAGCCCGCCGGCATGACGAACCGCCGTGGACAAAGAAATGTCCGTTCCTCGCCCGGCAAGGTTTGTCGCAATCGTCACGGTTCCCTGATTACCAGCTCGCTCAACAATCTCGGCTTCCGCAGAGTTCTGCAGCCCGTTCAGCAACTGATGCTCAACACCAGCGTCACGCAGTCGCGCCGAAAGCAGCTCACTGTCAGCAATCGTGCGTGTTCCGACAAGAATGGGTCGGCCGGTTTTCTGGATTCGACAAAGATCCTCCACGATGGCTGACCATTTGGCTTCTGCAGTCGCAAAATATCGTGTCGGCAGCAGGCGCCGCGCTGAAGGCACTCGCAGCGGGATCTCACGGATCTTCAGACGATACACATCAGCGAACTCCTGTTCGCATCCGGTCGCAGTTCCGGTCATTCCGCAGAGGTTCCGATAGAGCCGAAAGAAACGCTGTCGAGTAATCTGGGCTGCCGGGTCTTTTTCGGAAGTAATCCGCAATCCCTCTCGAGCTTCGATCGCCTGATGCAGTCCGTCCTGCCACGACCGATCTTCAAAGATCCGCCCCGTCGTCTCGTCGACAATTCGAACTTCGCCCTCTTCGATCACATAATGAACGTCCCGTCGAAACAGCAGACGAGCTCGCAGAGCCTGCTGAACATAGTCCGACCACGGTCTGACCAGACAGGCGACCGGAATCGCCACGTCGGAGGAATGACATCGTCGGAGCCCGGCGGGCGTCAGGACAATCAGGCCGGACGTGGGGTCCATCTGAAAATGTTCGTCAGGCTGCAGAAGTTCGCTCAGAATGAGAGCTGTACGATGAGCCTGTTCATCCGGCGCCGCAGACTGCGATGAAAGACTTATAACAAGCGGCGAGCTCGCGTCGTCAATCAGCACGCTGTCCGCTTCGTCAATCACAGCAAACTCAAGGCCTCGCTGCATCGTCACCCGAGCCGGATTGAAATCCCGCTGCAGTCGGGCCAGCAAGCGCACCCCGGGTGCGCATTTTTGTTCGTTTCGAAGCGTGAGCTGATCTCTGAGGTACTCGAAACCGAACTCGTGACCGGTTCCGTAAGTCACGTCACAATCATAGGCCGGACGTTTTCGAGCCGCGTCTGTTCGTTCCGGAAGCAGGCCAGCCGTCATTCCCAGCTGTTTCAGCACTTTCTTTGCAAGCTGATGGTCGCGATCAGCAAGGTAGGTGTTTGGTGTGACCACATGGACTCCACGCCCGGCCATTCCGAGGTACGCTGCCGATGTTACGGCGACAAAGGTTTTGCCTTCGCCGGTCTGCATCTGTGCAATGCAGCTCTGTGACAACGCAATCGCGGCCGTCAGCTGCACATCGTAAAGACGCACGCCCACCGATCGCTGCAGCGCTTCACAGACCAGTGCCAGCCCGGCTGTCAGAAGCTCCGGATCAGCGGGCTGACGGCCGCGAGCGATCTCCCTGCGAATCAGAAATACTTCTTCCTGAAGCTGTTCGCTGGTCGCTGAGCCGAGATTCTCCGTCACATCCCGAATTGCAGAAATGATGCCTGCACACTCAGAGAGATCGGCGGGCTGCCGACCGTGCGACGGGACTGCAGTGGAGCGAATCCCGGTCAGACTTCGCAGGTTCTGAAGCGTCATTTTCCACCGTGTGGCGATCAGCCTCTACCTGATCAGCGAATGTCCGCCCTGTTTTTTCTTCGATTCTGAACTTCCGGCTGATTCCCGAGCTTTCTTCCCAGACCCGAAGTTGGGCAGGATGCGCCGTATCGAGATCGGTTTAGCCGCTGCATCGTCCCCTGAATTCAGAACTTCCTCTTCATGTTCTTCGGCTTCAGGAACTTCAAAGGTCGGTATCGAGTCTTCAGACTCACCGCTCGTCTCCGAACTGCGGGTTTCTTCAGAATCTCTGTCCCCGGTCCCGATGTCCGACGAGTTCAGCGATTCGGAATCAGTCATATCGACGTGGCGAGCTCGAATTCCGCTGTGATTCTGAGCTCTGGTCTCCATCCATTCCGATTCATCAGGCAGAAGCTGAGCCTGCTCATGACGAGACCGCAGCAGAACACCGGTGGCTCGTCGCAGCTGAATGATTGACAGCGCGTAATTCACCTGTGATTCCACGAATGCCGATTCTTCGTCCGCCAGTCTTTCGAATCCATCCAGAAGATCTTCGAGCAGCAGAATGGCTGATTCTTCGGCCATCGGCAGAACATCAAACCGATCACTCAGGTAATTGGTTTCGTTCTGAGCAGCTTCCATGGCCTGAAAGCGTCCGGCCATCTCGCGCCAGGAAGTTTCCACTTCCCGATTGGCCACTTCAACATCTGTCAGAGAGGTTTCGACTGTTGCTCGGAACACATTGATGGAACGCTGCAGTTCCCACTGTCGCTGTTCGACGCGTGCCTTTGCAGCACGGTTTCCGAGCGGAACTTCAAATTCAAAGCCGACCGTGTACCCCGGTCCGCCCTGGCTGAATTGATTGCCGACGGCCTGCGGAATCTGATTCTGCGCTTCCAGCCCGGCAACATAAGTCTTCACAATGAAATCCAGCTTCGGAAGGAGTTCATTGCGGCTCACTCCCAGACGAACACTGGAAGCTCTCATCTGACGAATCGCACGCGAAATATCCGGGCGATTGATCAGAGCTGTCTGCAGTGCGTCGCGAAGTCCTGAGGGTGACATTACAGCGACGGGGGTCTCCGTCGGAGTAAATTCGATCGGACCATTATTCAACATGTCCGGATCATTCACCAGCAGGCGGATCTGCGACTCGGCATTCCGGATCGACGTGACTGCTCGCTGCATTCGTGATTCCGCTCGCGCGACCGCAGCACGAGCTCGCAGTGTCTGCCGAGGAATGGTGTCGACCTGATGTCGCCCTTCAAGCGTCTGCAGCACGCTCTTCGCGGAGCTCAGCAGTTTCTGCCTCTGGAAGAATTCGGCACGAGCACGGTACAGCTGCCAGTAAGCTTCCGTGACTTTGTACAAATGAGACTGGAGCTCTGTAAGGACTTCATCACCGGCTGTATTCGTGGCGATCTGAGCCAGCACAATCTGGTTCTGCGAATAAACCGTGCCGGCTTTGCCAAGCAGCGGCTGTCGAAAACTCAGTTCAAGCCTCGACGTCGACTGCGGGTTGGGCTGCAGAAAGATGGAGTTGTTCTGCTGATTACCGATCCGCTGCGACAGTGACAGCTCGCCACCACTTGTGGTTCGTTTCTTCAGACCAGCCGACGAACTCAGTCGCTCATCCAGTGATCGCCTGGAGTTGTTACCCGTTGTCAACGTATTACCAACGGGATCATTCAGATCGTCATAAGTTGTGTCGAGAAAGGCTCGCCAGTCAAATGCAGCCTGCTCCTGCCAGACCACTCGCTGCTGCACTTCCGGTTCGGCCTGAAGAGCCAGCACCTGCGGTGAGAATTGAAGTGCTCGCTGCACAAGCAGATTTACATCGACTGCGACTGACTGTGGAGCGATCCCAACTTCGGAACGAACCAGTGAATCCCACCACGGCTGGTAGTCGGGAGGAATCTGGACAGAAGTCGCGGTCGTGACGGTCAACTCACCGTCCGCGGGAATCTGCTCCGTACGCCCCATGTAGCCACCCAGCCACTGCGGAGCATCAGTCTCCACTGTCGCTCGAAACCCCGATGTCCCGGGTCGTGGGCCGGGAACAAACCGACCAGTTGAAGGCTGTGGCGCTGTATGCGAATGAACTGAGTCACCCTGCGGCGAATGGCTGTGCCCGGAATTGGCTGATGCTCCTGAATCGCTGTACGAGCGAGGAGGAAGATCGAACTCCGGGATGACAGAATCCCGCGATGAAGTTTCGGGAATGATGTCAAACTCGGGAGCGACCTGATCTCGCACAGTCCCGGCGGCTTCATCCAGTGATGGAATGACGGGAACTTCTGGAACAGACTGCGGAGAAAATCCCCCCGGGGTCTGCCCCTGAACAGCTGGAACACTTCCGGTATGCCCCAGCGGAACAATTCGAGGCGCTGATGATCGAATGACTCCGTCGGCCGACCAGGAGTAACTTCCTTTTGCCCCTGATTTTGATGACAGTTCCGGAGATCGAAGACGAATCCCGGGGGCTTTCGCCGCAGACGGTTCACCTGCAGTGACGGATTCGGAAACTCGTATCGCGTTACCGGTCAATGTCAGAGTCGATCCCAGTGCCGTTAAGGACAACAACAGCGGTAATCGCAGGCAAATCAATCGCTTGCGATCGCCGGTTCGGTCGCGGAACTCATCCACGATCGAAGCCACTGTGTTGATGATGTCTCGCATAGCTCTTGCAGGGATCACAATAAAGAGAACACTCTTCTGCTGTTTCTGCCGAACTGGGTGAAGATCTTCGAAGTCAAATACTCGGCGCGAATGCTCCCTGTTTCGTTCGACATTTTCGGCATATCCGGTACAGACAAAACGTCCTCCGGATGACCGGTACATCAGGAATCTCAGGAACAGACTACCCAGCCTGCCTGTCTTCCGGGGCTCTGTCATCGGCGATTCGTGTTTTGCAGAATCTGCCGATCGCACAGTCATGAGCACGCTTCAGAACCTCTGCGGATCGTGATCTGACGATCAGGCCTGTTGTAGTGCCGGCGACGACTGTTTCTTTCTGTTGAAATGCGGAATCAACAGGGGACTTTTCCCGACGTGTCGTCTTTCTGGGCTAAGTTCTCCTGTGATGCACCGTTGTGCTCGCGCGCAGCTGCGCGCTCACTTCGATCCCGGATTTCCGAAGATTCTGTGACCGTTGCCTGATTCATGAAGTCACGCTCAGCATTCACCACCCTTCGCTCAAAGCTGCAGCTTCTCATTGAAGAAGCCATGCACCGATACCGCCGGGAAAGCGAACCTCATCGCTTCCGCGCGGCACAGCGTGCGTTGCGCCTGTCGCGACTGGAGGAACGAATCCTGATGAGCGCATCGCCGATGATCGTGATGGCGCAGGTCGCTGCTGTTGACGCCGGCACGCCTGACCTCGGCCCTGAGGAAACCGCTTCACTGGAACCGGTCAGCCAGGCGGAGCCGACGGAACTGATCGTGGTGGATTCGCGTGTGGAGAATTACTCCGAACTGCTTGACAACCTCTCACAGGCAGAGACAGACCAAACTTCTATTCTGATCCTGAATGACTCCGTCGACGGCATTCAGCAGATCACCGAATGGATGCAGCAGTCGGCGATACCGGCGAATCATCTTTCTGCAATTCATTTTGTTTCTCACGGTACTTCGGGAGTCTTTCAGCTCGGAACGTCCCTCGTGAGTGTCGACACGTTGAGCAGTCTTCAATACCGCGCTCAATTCAGTCTCTGGCGGAATTGTCTGACAGCCGACGCTGACATCCTGATTTATGGATGTGATGTGACCGCGAATTCATCCGGACTGAGAATGCTGGAAGTGCTTTCTGATCTGACGCAGGCAGACGTTGCAGCCAGCAGCAATGCGACCGGGCATCTGCAGCTTGGCGGAGACTGGAATCTCGAAACCACAGTGGGCAACATTGAAGCCCGGGTCTTTGTATCCGAACACTTTCAGCGGACGTGGACACAGACGCTGGACCTCAATCCGACCGGCGAAATTCAGGTCAACTCGACAACCTCCAATGAGCAGACAACATCTCTGGTCAGCCGTGGAAGCAGGAATGCTGTCGCCCTCGCAGACAATGGCAACTATGTCGTGACATGGAGCAGTCGCAATCAGGATCTGGGTGGCTTCGGTGTTTATGCGAGACTGTTCGACAAAAACGGAATCGCCCTTTCAGGGGAGATTCTCGTCAACCAGACCACCACCAACGATCAGCAATGGTCCTCTGTGGCATCCGATGCCAGCGGAAACTTTGTGATCACATGGACCAGTACGGCTCAGGATCACGGAGGCACTCAGGGCGTTTATTTCCGAATGTTCGGGGCAGACGGTGTGGCTCGCTCTTCGGAAGTACAGGTAAACAGCACAATCGTCGGATATCAGCTTCAATCATCGATCTCCATGAATCGTTCCGGTCAGTTCGTGATCGCGTGGCAGGGGCAGGGGACCGGCGATACTTCCGGCATCTTCTTTCGAAGATATTCAGCATCCGGAACAGCTCTGGACAGCACGGAACGAAAAGCGAACGCCACAGACCGAGGTTCCGAGATTTCACCGGCGGTAACCATCGACGCCGTCGGCCGAAGCGTCGTCTTCTGGGAAGTCAATAATCATCTTTACTTCCAGAGATACAACGGTGCCGGCGTCGCTGTGGGCGCTGAAACACAGATTGACACGTCTTACAGCAGCGGAACTTCCGGAATTGCGGCTGCCGTTGACAGCACCGGGAATTTCACGATCAGCCTTCGGGCGGAAGGCGCGGAGGCAGGAATCTGGACGAGAACTTACACAGCAGATGGCGATCTGCTGCGAGACTGTGTTCAGATTTCAGACGGCGACGCATCCTCTCCGTCCATCGCCATGGTTGCTGATGGATCGGCGGCTGACGGCTCTTTCCTGATCACGTTTGAAAAGACCGGTGATGGCGACATGACCGGAATTTACGCCCAGCGTTTCCACGCTGACGGAAGCACCGACGGTGGGCAGTTTCTCGTGAATCAGTCCGTCACGGGGGCTCAGATTGCCTCGTCTGTGGCGATGACCTCGGCCATCGATTATGTCATTGTCTGGTCCGGTGCCAGCGCGGCTGATCCTCTCGGCGTTTATGCTCGCCAGTACGGCAACACAGCGCCAACGATCTCGGCGATTGCCAGTCAGACAATCGATGAAGACACCAGCACCGGTGATCTCGCATTCACAATCGGTGACGTCGAAACACCCGCATCAAGTCTCACAGTCACTGCGACGACGAGCAACTCCACACTCGTGCCAACCAGCGGAATTGTCGTGTCAGGCACTGGAGCATCACGCACCGTCCGTGTCACACCCGCAGCCAATCAGAACGGTTCATCCACAATCACGCTCACCGTCAGTGACGCAACCACGACCTCTTCAACTCAATTCGTCCTCACCGTAAATCCCGTCAAAGACAGACCGATTGCAACGGCGGATTCGTTCACATTGGATGAGGATACCACCCTGAACGTTACGGCGACAACCACAACCGGACTTCTGGCCAATGACGCAGACCCCGACGGAGACACGATTTCAATTCTCGATTTTACGCGACCGGGAGACGGAAACCTGACCGTAACATCGAACGGGCAGATCACATACACGCCGAACGACAATTTCTCAGGCAGTGATTCGTTCCAGTACGTGCTGACAGACGGCACCGAGGGTCGCACGCATTACTGGAAACTCGATGGCAATGCGACTGACAGTGTTGGAACCTCGAACGGCACAATCTCAGGCGGTCCGTCAGTCACGGTCGGTCGGTACGGCCAGGCTCTTAAGTTTGACGCGATCGACGACTATGTGCGCATCCCGGACTTCGCTTACAGCAGCGAAATGACTGTCTCCTTCTGGTTCAGGCTGTCCGACAATTTCGGGACTTCCTATCAGTATCTTTACAGCCATGGCACAGTGGCCAATCAGAACAGCCTCAATGTTTATCTCGTCGAAGCCGATACCGAAGACGGTTTCGCGAACAACGTCATCCGCACCCGGATTCGAGATGGCAATGACACCGATAACCCATCCGGACTGGATATCAATGCAGTCTCTCTCAACCTGATCGACAATCAGTGGCATCAGTACACACTGACGACTCAGACAGGTATCGGCACGCGAGTTTATATCGACGGAGTCCAGAGAGCTGCCATTTCCAGCGGCGGCAACTCCATTAATCCGACAGGTCCTCTTTATCTCGGTGCTCGCAACGACCTTGATTCCAGCCGTTTCGCATCGGCAGCAATGGATACCGTTCAGGTCTTTGATCGAAGACTGGATGCCGCAGAGGTCAGTTCACTTCATTCCGGCGGAACTTCGGTTGCCACCGCCACATTCACTGTCACAGCAGTCAATGATTCTCCCGTTGTCACGACCAATTCTTCCGGAATCATCGCCGAAGGTGGTACTCTGACGATCGGATCTTCTCTCCTGAACGTCACCGATGTGGATCAGTCAGCCTCTCAGATCACCTACACGCTGAATACTGCTCCCGGCAACGGTCAGCTGAGACTGTCCGGAACGACATTGAATGCCGGCAGCACGTGGACTCAGGATGACGTGAACTCCGGTCGACTGACTTACGTCCACGACGGGTCCGAAACCACATCGGACCTGATGCGATTCGGAATCAGCGATGGTGCCGGCGGATCGATCACATCCACCACGTTCAACTTCAGCATAACTCCGGTCAATGATGCTCCTGTTCTGACAGCGGCGACACCTTCGCTCGGAAGCGTTTTCACCGGTCAGACATCAGCCCCGGTGACTGTGGATTCATTGCTCGGAGCAACGGTTTCGGATGCCGACAGTGGAGCTTCCTCCGGGATCGCTGTAATCTCCGCCTCCGGAAGCGGCACGTGGCAGTATTCTCTGAACGGCACGACATGGACGAGTTTCGGTACCGTCAGCAGCACACAGGCACTTCTTCTGAGACAGACCGATCGGATCAGGTATGTCGCGGGCACCACTGCTGAAACTCCCTCCTTCGCATATCGTGCCTGGGACCAGACCGGAACAACAGCAGGGCTTCAGGGCTCAAAATTCAACACCACGACGACAGGCACAGGAGGACCGTCGCCGTTCAGCAGCTCATCGAACTCTGCCAGTATGACGGTGACCGTTCCGAACGCCGCGCCGGTCGGAGTGGCAGACAATTATCGACTTGCTGAAGACACGACACTGACGACCGTCAATCGCCCCGGATGGTTCGATGGCCGGTGGACGGTTCGTCAGCAGATCACCCTGAACAACGCCGCCGGGCCAGTGCTGACCGACACGGCCGTTCTCGTGACCGTCAACTCTTCGACAATCGACTATGGTCAGACACAGAACAGCGGACAGGATCTGCGGTTCGTCGACCGCGACGGCACACTGCTGAGTTACGAGATTGAAGAATGGAATGAATCGGGCACATCACGAGTCTGGGTCCGTGTTCCGCAGATTGATGCCTCATCGAATGCGGACTTCTTCTGGATGTACTATGGCAATGCATCAGCCACTGACGGACAAAATGCCGCAGCGGTCTGGACATCCCAGGCACGAGCCATCGTGCATATGACGGGAACGCCGAGCGATTCCTCCGCGATTGCCAATGAAGTTGACCTCTCGGGCACCGCCGCGACGGCGGGGTATATCGCGGGAGCGCGAAACTTCAATGGAACCTCCGATGAAATCAGCCTGAATTCAGACGTCGACAATGTTTTCTCCGGCGGCGGAACGGTGTCCGCATGGATCAGACCAACCGGCTGGGGTGAAAACAACTTCGGTCGCATTGCCTCCAAAGCATCCTCGACATTCGCCGGCGGTGCACTTGGAAATGGCTGGGCTTTCCAGCTTGATGCTACGACAGGCGCACTATTGTTCGAGAACGGCTTCTCCGAATCAACAGGACAATGGCTGACTGCCGCCGGGAC
>JBKDKA010000167.1:0-16306 GCA_046345315.1 Planctomyces sp. | reverse complement strand
GGATCTGTAATATTGACGGGATTGTTCGCGGTATATCGCGTCACATTCGCGTCACCGGCATCAAACCCCAGCGGATCCTCGCTCAGAAACGTGCCGGAGATCGGGTCGTACCATCGAGCACGGTAGTGATACAGGCCGGTGTCGGCATCCAGTTCACGTCCCGTATACCCGAACTGAAACTCCTGCTGCGATCCCTCGAATGCGATCTGATTCCCGTAGCTGTCAAATGCTCGATGCAGCTGAAGCTCTGCAGTTCCGGTCGATGAATCCAGTTCCGCGAGATCTCGAATGCTTCCCTGCTGATCGGCCAGCGGATACAGGACCCCGGCAAGGCCACGATCATCTGCAAACAGCTGATCAATCTCCGGCCCCTCGAGGTAACTGTGTTCGACGCCGCCAGAGGCATTCAATTCGGAAACCAGGCGATCGCTGTCGTAAAGAAACGCGGAATTCTTCGTGGCAGAGCCACTGCTGACCTGCCTGTTGATACGACGATCCAATGCGTCGTAACGGTGAGTTACCGTCTTCTGAAGAGCACCGCCGGTATCGAAATGCTGCACGGAAGTCAGTCGGTTTCGGTGATCCCACTGATAGTCCACTCGCTGACCGACCGGTTGCCCGTTGACCAGCTCAATGCGTTTCGTTCGATTTCCTTCGGCATCGTACTCGTAGACAAAGCGAGCATCTCGTTCGACTCGATTTCCCGGGCCGACGATGATCTCCGTGCCGGATCGATTTCCGGATAAATCATAGGCATATGACTCTGACTGTTGCTGTGGTCGAGTCACGGACACAAGCTGCCCGGTTGCGTCGTAACTGTAGGATGCACTCTGATCGAGCATGGAATTCGCCGACGTCAGCCATCCGGCAGCATTATACTGAAACTGATATCCCGTCAGAGGAACCTCCGCCCCCGAAGACGTGAGTCGATTGTGGATCAGAGCCTTCATCCGCCCTGCCCCGTCGTATTCCATGGCCGAAGTCAGTACTGGTCTCAGGGCAACGGAGTCTGCATACCTGACAATGCGATCCGTTTGTCCGTCCGCTTCGTATTCGATTCGTACAGACTTATCTGTGAGCCCGCTGCCGGTCTGACTCACGAAGATTGTTCGATCCAGTGCGTCGTAGTTCCATGTGGTGACAGCGGAATGCGTCCCCGTGCTCTGCGTTCTGCGAGTGCGATTGCCCTTCAGGTCATACTGAAACTGAAGAGAGCTGCCGTGGAGACCGTTCGTTCCGACAGTCGACACGGAAGTGACGCGATCAAGCGTGTCATACTGATACGCAAGTACATGACTGTTATCCGAAGTGCTTTTCAGTGTTCCCTGCTGGAAATATTCGCTTCGAATCGTATTGACCGTGATGCTGCCGTCCTTCCAGATCTCCTGAATCGGTCGATTCAGGGCGTCGTAAAGGACTTCCATCCGCAGGCCACGACGATCCACGGTCGAGATCCTGTTGCCGACGGAGTCATACGCAGACGTGCTCACACGGCCGAGCGGATCGGTTTCGGCAATGACTCGATTCAGCCGATCGTATGCCCATGTTGTCGTGTTATTCAGCGCATCGGTCAGGGAAAGGCGATTCCCGTTCAGGTCATAGCGGAACTTCGTCACCCCGCCGCGAGCATCAGTCGCAGAGATCCGGCGATTCCATTCATCGTACTGCCATGAAGTGATCTGAATGAATGAATCAGACACGCGTTCAGATCTGGAAAGCACATTTCCGCTGCGATCGTATCGATATGTGGCGAGTGAACTGAGTTCCGGACCGACACCGTCCGGGTCCGGCCCGGTTTCACGAATGATTCGATCAGCCGCATCGTACTGATACTCCGTAACGCGATTCATCGCGTCTGTGCGATTCAGAATGTTCCCGACAGCATCAAAGACTGACGTGAGCTGAGGTGTCGCAAGCGGACCGTTTCCATCGGGATCCGGAAGAATTGTGCGAGTTCGTCGGTCCAGCTGATCGTACTCATAGAATGTGACCCGCCCGAGGACATCAGTTTCGCTGAGAAGGCGGTTCCCGGCATCCCACGAACGTTGTTCGACGGGACTGACAGAAACACCATTCACGATGACGGCGGGTGTCTGAGTGGAGATCAGGCGATCCCAACCGTCGTACGTGAATGTGGTGACGCGGCCGAGTTCATCCGTCTTCGTCCGAACGTTTCCGGCGTTGTCGTAGGTCAGTACTTCCCTTGGCCATGTGAGTGGTCCGGTTGTTCCATCCGGATCCGCCAGTAACGAGCGGCTCAGTCGGTTGAGTGCGTCATAGTAGAACCAGGACATTCTTCCGAGAGCATCGGTGCGAGTTGTGACGTTGCCGGCGGCATCGTAGGTGATAGTGCTCACTGGTCCGCCGGAGGCACCGGCCTGTGAACTCACCGGATCAGGCTGTACTGTTCTGATCAGTCGATTCAGGTTGTCGTAGAACATCTGAGTTGATCGCTGCATGCGATCGGTGCGTTCGATGATGTTACCGACACGATCGTACGTCGTTTTCTCTGAAGCCAGCCACGTTGTGCCTTCATCAGTGACCGCCGGGAATCGCGTTTCGACCATTCGTCCCATCGGATCGTAAACGTAGGATGTCGTTCTTCCGGCCGCATCCGTTTCCGACTGAAGCTGCCCTTTTGAATCAAAGCGGCGTGAAATCTCCGGGGAAGATTCGGAACCGGTCTGTGGATCTTCAACGGGCGGCAGTAAGGTTCTGATGAGTCGATTCAGGTTGTCGTATTCAAACTGAGTCGTTCGATTGAGCGGATCAACCTGCGTCAGAATGTTACCCGCAGCGTCGTAGGTCGACACGGTTATCGGGGCTGGCTGAGTTCCGAGCCCCGGACCATCGGGGTCCGGGAATGTTGTGGTGATCCGGCGATCCAGATTGTCGTACGTGTAACGCGTGACACGATTCAATGCATCGCGTTCCTCGATGAGTCGTCCAGCTGTGTCGTAGACCTTGAATTCGCTCAGAGTTGAAGCGGTTCCTGCGGGCGACGGTGACGGCAGGTCCGTTCTGATCAGTCGATCCCATGCGTCGTAAGAATATCTTGTGACTCGTCCGACCGAATCTGCTCTGGTCAGAATCCGGCCTGCCTGGTCGAACACAAGAGTCTCTGTCGGTGCCGTCAGCGGACCGGTTCCGTCCGGGTCCGGGAGTATGGTTCGGAACAGTCGATTCAGTGCGTCGTACCGGTAGCTCGTCACTTGATTCAGTTCGTCCGTGCGACTGACGACGTTGCCGACGCGGTCGTAGGCCTGCTGAACCTGAGATGCAGCGAGGCGTCCCGCACCATCAGGGTCCGGGAATGTTGTCTTCGTCAGTCGATTCAATCGATCATACTGAAAGAATGTGACTCGCCCCATCGCATCAGTCTGCGCGGTGAGATTCCCCACACGGTCGTAAGACTTCCTTTCGGTCGGGAATACCACCTGATCGTTTTCGATCAGCGTTGGCAGTTGCGTTTCGATGAGCCGATCCCACGAGTCATAAACGTAACTCGTCAGGCGTCCGTGTCGATCAATGTCGTACTGCAGCTTTCCCGTGGCGCTGAAGCTGCGAATCTCTACCGGGGCCGGTAGGGAATCCGCAGCCGGACCATCCGGATCCGGGTGTTCTGTACGAATCAGCCGGTTCAGATTGTCGTATTGATATCGAGTGACACGATTCATCGTATCCGTTCGGCTCAGAACGTTTCCGGCAGAATCATAACTCGTTTCAGTCCGTGGAGACGGCTGCGTTCCCGTTCCAGGACCGTCAGGATCCGGGAGCGTTGTCGCAATCAGACGATCGAGATTGTCATAGGTGTATGTGGTGACTCGGCCGGAAGGATCGGTCTGAGAGATCATCCGCCCTCCGATGTCGAAGGCTGATGACTGTGACAACAGAAGATTTCCAGTCGGAGTAGCCAGCACGGGAAACTCTGTCGCGATCAGGCGGTCCCACGAGTCGTATTGAAAGCGCGTTGTTCTTCCGCCCGCATCAGTGCGAGCCTGCACGCGACCGGCCGCATCGTAGACATTTGTTTCCGTCGGCGTCTGAAGCGGACCAGCTCCATCAGGATCCGGAGAGATCGTTCTCGTCAACCTGTTCAGTGCGTCGTATTCCCACGTTGTTACACGGTTCAGTGCGTCGGTGCGAGTCCTGACGTTACCAGCCTTGTCATAGGTGGTGCGAATCTCCGGAAACGCGGTCGCAGCGGTAGATCCGTCGGGCGATGGAAGTGTCGTTCTGATCAACTGATCGGAGTTGTCGTAGGTGTATGTTGTCGTGCGATTCATCGGATCCGTTGTGGAGACGATGCGACCGCCGAGATCGTATCGCCGTAATTCAGTGACGTTGACCGAAGCAGTGCCTTCCATGAGTGTCGGAAGCTGAATCTCAGTCAATCGATCCCATGTATCGTAAACATGTCTGGTTGTCCGCCCGCCGGCGTCCGTTTTCGTTCGAATCCTCCCCGCTGCATCGTAAGTGATGGATTCTGATGGTGATGAGAGAGTCTCGGAATCCGGACCGTCCGGATCCGGCAACAGCGTTCGCGTAAGACGACTGAGCCCGTCATATTCGTAGCGAGTGATTCGTCCCAGGGGATCAGTCCGTGTCAGTACATTGCCGACAGCGTCGTACGTCACCGACCATTCCGGAGACGACTGCGAATCTGCTGATGGTCCATCCGGGTCAGGGCTCTGAGTGAGAATGAGGCGATCTCGATTGTCGTAGACGGACTTCGTCACTCGTCCCATCACATCAATGCGTTGAACGATTCTTCCTGCAGGATCGTACGACTGCGATTCAGTGGCGTTCACCGTAACACCGTTTACGATGACCGGTGGCAACTGAGTTGCGATCAGTCGATTCCATTCGTCATAGCGATAACCGGTGGTGCGATTGCCGGCGTCTTTCTTCTGAACGAGAAGTCCTGCAGCATTCCACGACTGTGTTTCCACGGGCCGGGCGAGTGGTCCCGTACCGTCAGGATCCGGCTTTGTCGTGCGTATTAAGCGATTCAGAAGATCGTATTCGTGGTTTGTGACTCGTCCGAGTTCATCAGTGCTTGTCAGGAGATTTCCGGCGCTATCCCAGGTCTGGCGAATGTCAGGCGATGCTGCAGTGCCGACTGTTCCATCCGGTGCGGGCCGAATCGTTCTGAGGAGCTGGTCCTGGTTGTTGTAATGGTAAAACGTCTTCCGATTCATTCGGTCAGTGTCTTCGATGATGCGACCTCCGGCATCATACTTACGAAACTCCCGCACCGTCACAACTGCCCCATTGATGTCGATGGTCGGCAGCTGTGTTTCGACAATTCTGTCACGAACATCGTAGGTATAAAGCGTTGTCCGACCAATGGTGTCAGAACGTGAGATCACTCGCCCGACCGGATCGTATGTCAGCAGCTCGAAAGGAGCCGGAAGTGAATCCGATCCCGGTCCGTCCGGGTCAGGCTGAGTCGTTCTGACAAGCCGATTCAGTCGATCGTATTCGTGAACCGTCGTCCTTCCGAGTTCGTCCGTTGATGCAACGAGATTCCCCGCGAGATCATAAACGGTAGTTTGTGGAACTGAGGACTGCGGTCCGGATGTGCCGTCGGGATCCGGAAGCAGTGTTCTGACGATGCGATCATGGGTGTCGTATTCGTAAGTTGTCACTCGACCGAGTGCGTCAATCTTCTGGATTGGGCGGCCGGCGGCATCGTAGATTGTTGTCAGGGTCAGAACCTGCCGGCCGCCGGGAGTATCAGTTTCGGGAAGCCGAGTCACCCTTAGTCGATTCAATCGGTCATATTCCATGGTGGTCGTTCTCTGCAGAGCATCCACCGTGGCGATCACATTTCCGTTCAGGTCGTATCTCACAGTTGTCGCTGGCGCTGTCAGCGGCCCGGATGGACCGTCGGGATCCGACAAGACTGTGCGAGTGCG
Organism: Planctomyces sp.; assembly: GCA_046345315.1. Classification (GTDB taxonomy): domain Bacteria; phylum Planctomycetota; class Planctomycetia; order Planctomycetales; family Planctomycetaceae; genus F1-80-MAGs062. The sequence continues at coordinate 10,385 of JBKDKA010000167.1, read as the reverse complement.
GCGCCCGAGGGCGTCGTATTCCCAGGTCGTGAGCGCCAGTCGAGGGTTCCTGTGAGAAATGACGTTACCGACGGCGTCATAATTCCATTCTTCGATGGGTGATGTCAGCGGCCCGTTGACTGCACCGATGCGATCCGGGTCGGGATGAATTGTCCTTCGCTTTCGGTTGAGCCCGTCGTACTCGTGGACAGTCCTGCGCTGCAGAGCATCCACAAATGCCGTCAGATTTCCGAAGGCATCGAACTCGGAGAGAGTGAACTCACTGGTTGACGATGTCAGTGCAGGCAGATCGACTCGAACCTGACGGCCCAGAGAATCGTACACGAACGTCGTCGCTCGACCGGCGGCATCCACGGAGCGGATCCGGTTTCCGGCAGTGTCGTAACTTTCTGTGGACAGGGACCGACCCAGCGGGCCCGGACCATCAGGGTCGGGAAGCAACCGGGAACTGACTCGATTCATCGTGTCGTAGGTAAAGTCCGTTCGGTTGCCGAGAACGTCTGTTGTTGAGATCACGTTTCCTGCGGCATCAAAATGCCTCCTGGTCACAGGAACCACGAGCTGGCCATCGATGACCACCGAGGCCGTCGCTTTTCGGATTCGACGAGCTGCGTGGTCGTAGACGGAAACCAGAGTCCGATTCAGCGGGTCAATGGTCTGTGTCACATTTCCGCGTGCGTCGTACTCAGTCATCGAGTGACTTCCCTCAGCGTCTGTGCTCTGAATCTGCCGTCCCGCAGGATCGTAGACGAACTGAGTTCGATTGCCCTGAGGGTCCTGCACTTCGGTGACACGGCCGGAATTATCGAGGATCTGAATCGTTGTTGGCCGAACTGCACCGGGAACAGGAGCCGCCTGGATTGTTCTCCAGAGCCTTCCAAGTCCGTCGTAGACGAGCCGTGTTTCGCTGCTGTTCTGTTTGATTTCCAGCGTCACTCTTCCGGCAGCGTCCATCCGTACGGAACGTTTCTGCCCGGCAGCGTCTGTCCATTCAATCGGGCGATCACGCTCATCGAAACGGATTGACTCCGTTCGCTTACGTGCCGCTGGCAGTGTCGTCAAAACCGATGGAATGGACGCTGGTGCAAGTCCGGTGATGTCGAAGGCAGCGGTGCTCGTCTGATTGCCGTTCTGGTCGTACTGGAATGTTTCGATCAGAATGCTGCCGACATGTCTTCGAATGATGCGATTGAGCGAATCGTATTGCGACGTGGTGATCACGCCGCGTGCATCGGTCTGAGATACTGCGTTTCCGTAGCTGTCGTAAGTTGTTCGCGTGCTGCCTCCGTCAGGATTCTGCTGCTGAATGATGCGGCCGGAATTGTCATACGTGATGACTCTCTGATTCTCACGGGCATCCTGAATAACCGTGGGATTATTCTGAGCATTGTGCAGGACAGCTTCAGTCACTCCGTCATTGGTGATCACCTGCGTGCGGCGTCCCGATTCATCGTATCTGAAACCTGTGCGAAAGCCGCCTGCATCAATCTGCGATTCCAGAGAGCCATCCGGGGAATAGAAGGAGCGAATCACGCTGCCGTCCGGAAGAATCTCCCGAGTCAGTCGACCAGCATTGTCATACTCGTAACGGTGCACGGAACCGTCAGGTGACTGCCGTGAAGCGAGTCGGCCCGGAGCAGCCCAGGTGAAGAGCTCTGAGATTTCGGCTCGCCCGGTGACTCTGTCGACGACATAACTGGAAACAACGTCTCCGTGAATGTTTTTTGAGTAAACCGTTCTGAGCCCTGTCTCGTCAGTGGAGCTCAGGAGGCGGCCGAGCGAATCTGCTACGGAGGTACGCACCGGGCGGCTGCCGGAGATTCCCGGCAGAACGGTCTGGATCACGGCACCACGAACATCGTATGTGAACGTTGTTGTGAAGTTCGCGGGAATACTTCCGACTGCGTTACCACGGGGAGTTGTCAGACTGCTGACCTTACCCTCCGGCGTGTAAGTCGTGGTCGTTGCGTTTCCGGCTGCGTCCAGCGTTCGCACCGGATTTCCCTCCGCCCCGGCCACTCCTGTCACAAAAACATTCTGCAGGACAGTTCGTTCGTCACCACTTCCGGGCAACTCGGGAGTCGGGTCGATGATTGTCCGCAGCAGTTGATGATACGTCGGCTCATATTCATAGGACGTGCGAAGTCCCTTTGCGTCAGTCGTCGCGAGAAGATTGGCCTGCGGCGTTGCCGTGTATTCCCATGTTGTTGTGCCGGAATCCGTGCGACCGGATGACAGCAGCAGCCCCCGTGAGTGATCCCATTGATTCACAGTGACGAAGCCGCCCGGTTCTTCCTTGAGCCGCAGTGTTCCGTCAGGTGAATAGAAGCTGCGAGTCACGCCTCCACGTTCGTCGAGAACTACTGTTGCCCCGATGCCTTCGTGGTACCGATATCGAGTTTTGCCGCTCGCTTCTGAATCGGATGAAAGCAACTGTCCGTTCAGATGATATTCGTAGCTGGTGAGTCCCGAATCACGAGATCGAGCACTCTTCAGAAGATAGCGGTCTGATGACGGATTTCCCAAGTCTGCATTGACCCATGTATAGAAGAACATTCTGTCAGCTGGCACGATGGCTGTCTGCGCAGCCACCGCGCCATCGACAGAACGCAGCTGCGGTGCTCCCCCGATGGATGAATAATCATACGCCCACCGACGGCCGGCATGATCGGTGATGACAGAAACGCGACCACTGGTCCACGTGACCGAAATGAGCGTCGATTCCGGCGTCGTTCGACCGCTCATCAGAACACTGCTCACCATAGACGTGCCCGGTATATACTGAAACCGAATCTGATTCTGATGTCGGTCAAGTACCGATGTCAGACTCAACCACGCCCGCTGCTGACCCGCCGACGGCAGCCGCTCAAAGTTCCGCGTTGCTCCGTCCTTCATGGTCAGCCTGAGTGAATTCGTTCCGTTCACGGCTGTCAGTGTGCTGCCGGGGAGCGTTGTCGGAGTGATGTACTGCCGCGTGGCCGCTTCATACTGAAAAGTGTGCAGGCTTCCGTCGGAGGTCTGCCAGAGGAATCCGGCTGCCGAGGAACCAGGAATGAGCGACCGATCGATCAGTATCTCATCGAAGACGGACGTCCATCCACGACCAAAAGCACCTTCTGTGGCAGTTGTCACACGCCAGGTGCGATGCATTACGAACGGAAGGCTGTTCGTTGCCAGGGAGAAGTCTGTATCCGTCCGATGCAGCTTCCCGGAATACTCATCCACCTGAAACGCTGCATCGGTGGTTGACGCCAGGCTGCGCACCGTTGTCTCACTGGATATCGCTCCGTTCCTGAGAATGCCTTCTTCGGAGAGAAGAACAGAACGAGCTGATGGCTGATCGGGATTCAGATTCAGCACCAGCATGGGCGCTCCTCGCCAGCTGCTGACCTGAACCGATCGTTCCGGGAGAATGATTGTGGTGTCTGTCTGAAGCAGCCCGATCAGTGTTTCTTCAACGGCCTGAGAATACTGAAGCCTGTTTCGCAGTTCCTGCTGCGTGTATGTCGTCCCTGTCCGCCCATCGCGGTAACCATTGTTCGCGACCGTCAGCCTGAGAAACGGAATCTCCTGTGCCGCTGCGATTCCGAATGCGCGAGACATCGAGTTCGTGTAGGTTCCTGTGAGACCCGCGACGATGCTCTCCTCCACTTCACTCAGCAGCATAGCCTGAGCTTCCAGTGCGGAGGGACTGATTCCCGATGTTGTTCCAGTGCGAGATCCGTCGTTCACCGGAAGTGTCAGAGGGCCAGGCTGGTCCATCTGCATATCCTGAACGCTGATGAAATATGCGGAAGATCGATCATGAGTGATTCCGGAGCGGGCAGAAATGAATCCCGCCGTGACTGCCGGTCGTACCATGACCGTTCCGGTTGTCTGGCTCAGCCTTCTGAGCCGTTCATCGGCATCTGCAAAATACATCTGGCCGGCGAAATCAAGCGTGTCAATGGCCAGCTGCGCTGCGGGTGCCGCGCCGTCAGGAACTTGCGAGAAGGCTCGATTTAGTGATTCCAATCCGTCCGCAACACTTTTTGTGGTGTTCTGCCCGAGATCGATCGTCACAACGCCGACTGTGCCTGACTGAATGATGAAGCTCTGGGTGTGTATGCCGGATTCCCCGGGCGCGTTGAACATCACTTCCAGACGGATTCGATTCTGCCACGATACTCCGGAACTCCACGTCTGCGGACTTCCGTCAGCTGTGGGGACCTGAAACACCAGAGCGTCATTGGTGGTGCTGAACTGAAGACCTCGATCGGCGAACATTGAAGCCGGGAGATTCGAGGCAAATGTGGTTCGAGAGGAACCGTTGACAACCGTGAACGAAACCTGAGTCTGCTCGTCGGCCCCCCAGGTTCCTGTCAGCACTCGTTGATTTTCGTAAACTGGAACGACACTCGGAGCGGATGCCAGGATCTGTCGCCGCACTGGTCCGGACGTGATCGCATGAATGAGATTCGAGCCTGCATCATGGACCGCTGCGACACCGTCGATCTTCAAACTGTCAAGACTGACCGGTTCCGCAGCTGACCCTGACAGGATCACGCCAAACGTCCCCTCCTCGATGGTCGCTGCATCGCCAATGATGTTGTTCAGGTCCGCCGACAGGCTCACAACGCCGCCGTCAGAAACTGGTTCGCCGGAGACGATGACCATGACCTGACTGCCGGTAAGATTCATGGTGATCCGCAGCCATCCGTCACTGCCTACGGACGATACATTTGATTGTGCGAGTACCGTTTCGATGCCGTTGACCGTTCGATACAGGACGGGTTTCGATCCGTCAAAACGCACGCCGAGTTCCGTCGAACGAGTCTTTCGCCCGATCACCCGCAGTGGAACAGTTCCACTGGAGTTTCTTCGAACCACGGCAGTGACGGTTCCGTTCAGCAATGGCGAAACATGAACGAGTTCAGTGATCGTCTCAGTAAGCCAGACTGTACGGCCCGCGGCATTGGCGGCACGACCACTCCCCTGCATTACCAGAAGGTTACGATTCAGTGGAATCGCCGGGTCGAAGGAGATTTCACCAGTGCTGACATGCTTAGGGGCCACTGCGGCCGTCACATCAAACGACATCGCGCCAGTAAAACTCTGAGTCGCTGAGACCTGAATCGATTTGAACGCCGGATCGATCGTGCGAAACTGAAGCCCATCAGGCCCCGGCATCTGAACGTTCAGCCAGGCATGATCGAACCGGACGGATGTGATTGCACCAGAGACCGCATCATTCGTGGTGACCGGATTCAGGCCAGCCATTCGAAGGACATCAACAGCGGCCTCGACGGTGTATGTACCCAGCCAGCGATTCAGATGACCGAACTGCGGTTCAGTGAATGTGACTCTTCCGGACTGCTGGCCGAAATTGACGATGCCTGTCAGTCTTCGGCTGAGCGCCGAAACCTGATCCCATGCATTGCCCGAACGAGACTCGATTGCTGCTTCTCCACCCTTCATCGCGCCGCCAGATGGCGTGAATTCGATCAGGCTGCGAACGTTATCGATCGCATTCTGAGCCGTTCGGCTGCGATAAAGAAAATCGACGACAGTGATGGAAGGCGATTCCGTCATGCTCATCGGAAGAAACCATGGCTGTCCGTTCGGTCCAGTCCAGACACTGGTGGAAAAGGCACCGATCGCAGACGAAGTATCTGAAACGGAACGTGCGACCTCCCATTGTCCCGCTGAATTTCGGCCGATCAGATCAGCCTTCTGATCTCCGGTGACATCCACTGCTGCGACTGCATCTGCGTTCCAGATGAAATCAGAACCCGCACCGGACGTGAACATGGTTCCCGTTGACAGCAGGATGGTCCATTGCCGACGTGCCGGGTCGCGGATCGCGATGTCAGCTCGCTGATCCGCATTGAAGTCCGCGATGAACGGTAAGGCGAGTGTCGTGTTCGGTTTCAGGATGTGCCACTGCTGTGTCTCGAAGGCGGTGCCTGTGGACAGGGAAACGTAGACAGCGCCCGACGTGCGGTCGCGCGAGATGATGTCGTCTCGCCCATCACCGTTCACATCCGCTGCACCGATCACAGAAAAGGTGACTGCTGATCGATTCGCAGCAGACCTTGACCGGATACTGTAGCCCGTCGGCTGATGAATCATCCACGACCCGTCGTCGGGATTCTGCCATGCAAGGTCGTCACGTCCGTCGGCATTCCAGTCTGCAATTATCGGCTGACTGACGGGCAGAGAGCTGAGGGATGCTTCCGCTGAAAACTCCGCATAGTAAAAGTCACCGGAGGAGGACTGCAGCATTCTCCACCGACGCGTGGTCGGATCAAAGCCCAGAATGTCATCTGACTGATCGCCGCTGAAGTCCCCGACATAGACTCGTCCGACGGCGTGAAAGAACGATTTCACATCCGATACTTCAGCTCCGGAGGTGCGATCGCGAATTGTTGCGGTACGGCGATTCAGTCGATCTCCACCATTGATTCCCACGACCAGCTGTCCGAAGTCCATTCGCAGCAGATCCTTCGCGCCATCACCGTCGAAATCTCCACGGAGAACCGGCGACACAGAAAAATCACTGCCTGGTCCCCGGAGACCAGGAACGCCGGCAGCGCTGATTCCGCGAACCCAGATGCGGTACGTTCCCGGCAGCAGCTCCGACTCCCGAAACCATGAATCGAAATGGGCAGGGTTGACCGTGTAAGAAGTTCCGGTCACACCGGAGTGGAGCAGAATGCGAGTACCGCCGAGGCGTGAGATCCAGACTTCATAAGTTGACGCGGTCGCGTCGGGAGACCAGGAAATCGTGGGAAGCGATCTGACTGTAGTTGACAGATGGGACGGTGAAGTCACCATCGCCGTCGTCTCGGAAGCCACTCGGAAATCTCGGGGGAAACTCCATTCCGAAAAGGATCCATCACTGCTCTGCCCACGTACCCAGACGCGGTATGAGCCTCCACGTTCGAGGCCGGGAATGACGTACTGCGTCTGAGTCTCCCCGGATTTCTGATGAACGTGCCGCCAGGAGTCGTCGACTTCGCGCTTGTTGACCCAGATCTCGTATGTGGATGCAGCCTCCATCGGAAGCCATTCAAGAGCACTGCTGATGGAGGCAACCATCGGCAGGGCTTCGGCACTGCCGGGAACGGTGATGATTGGCCGGGAGTTTCCCACCGAGAAACTCCGACTCTCGCTCCATTCGCCGGGACGCCCGACATCATCAACGCCCTGAACCCAGACCTGATAATCTCCCGCGATCAGCTGAGGCATCGTGATGCCCTGATCAAAGTCCGCAGACGTCACCGTATAACTGGTTCCCGAAATCTGATCGGCAAAAGCGATCCGCGAAGCCCCGGCCTGTGTCAGCCAGACGTTATAGGAGGCTGCTCCCCGAACGCTGGCCCACCGGATTGTCGGAGTTCCGTCAAAGGTTGTCAGATCTTCGGATGGCGAAATGATGGTCGGACCATTCTGAGGCGCGACATCGAACTGCCACCCAAGGCTCCACGGAGATGTTGTCCCATCAGCGGCCTTCGCCTGCAGCCACGCTCTGTAGGTCACCCCTGGCTGAATTCCGGTTGCCAGATACGATGTCGTCGTGATGTCCGCTCTGCGTTCGTGCAGTCGCCATGTACCATCCGGCAGTCGGCGATTCAGCCACACTTCATACCCGGAGGCGCCCTCAACCGGATTCCAGGTCAGCGGAGCATCAGTGCTGAAGACGATGCGAGTCGGAGGAATCTCCGTGCCTCGCGGCCCGGTCAGCTGCGGAATGCTTAACGTGAGGAAGACACGCGATTCCAGCAACTCGGTGCTGAAAGACTCCGAAAGACGATGCCTTCGAAATCTTCGCAGCCGTGACGAGTCGCGTTGAGCGAGAATACCGCCTGCAGAGATTCCAGCGAGACTTCGACACGACAGAACACAGCGCCGAAGAAGGCGCAGGAATCGGCTGATGATCATGGTGCGGAACTCCGGATGCTGGTCCGCATGCGCAGCTGTCGGCATTTCTGCCGGACCAGGCTGCATCCGCGGAACGATCGTTCAACAGTGTGGTGAAAATCAGGGTGTGAAAACTAACTGGACGATTCAGCAGTACGTGGAGTACTGCGGGCAGGAGAGCGTTCCTTTCGAAGCCACATCTCCGGGTTGCCTGAATGAATCAGGCTTCATCAGTATTTGAGAACCAATGTTTCTCAAAGGAACCTGAGTGACCGGTTCCCTCTGTGAATTTTTTTATCGACTCCTTGTTCGTCTGTCAATCGACTGGTTTCTCAGAAAGACTTTTGGCCGATTCGTACAGAGCTTTCACTTCATCTTCATTCAATGTTTTGTTGTAAAAGGAGAGTTCATCGAGCAGTCCGACATAGCTGATGCCAAGAACGGCGGTTGATTCTGCCGGATCCCAGGTGTAGGTCTGAGTCTGAGTCGGTACCGTCGCGGCAGGAACTCCGTTCAGATACATCGTTGACACACCGTCTGGCCTGCCTGTATTGAAATTGGAGAACGCAAGAACAATGTGTGTCCACTGATCACTCGAAAACGGCGGATGCTTCACCGTGGCGAGTGGCCTTTTTGATTCCGGAATCTTGTCAAAGTCTTCCATCTTTGGATCCCAGATCTTCCGATCCGGCACGGCACCATGGCGGAATGCTCGCGGTGGTTTGTCACTGAAGTCAGTCCAGAGTGCGCCGTCATTGAACACGCGAGGTGTGATGAACAGTGGATCACAGTAACCGGGAGGAAGATCCGTGTCCGGATTCAGTTTCAGCCAGTACGAAATCGTGCCGTTCCATCCGGAGTTCGAGTAATTCAGATTCTCAAGAACCTGATAATAGACCACGTCGGAACCGGTTCGGTGAAACTTCAGTGCGTCACCAAAACGTCCCGCTCCTTTTTCGATTGTCACTGCACCACTGTCCGGAAGTCCCGGGTGTCCGGTCTTTCGATCATTGAGTGTCGGTGCCGTGTACAGCCGAAGATCACCGGATCCGAAGGCTGCATCAACACCGTGATCAAACGTCGCGTGAAACGTCAGGGCACTGCGGACGGCAGCGATATGGTCGGAAGATTCCGCAGTTCCGGTCACTGTCAATGACGCTGTCAGCGCCGCAAACGCAAGGCAGATCACGGTTCGAAATCGATTCCTTCCGGATCGATTCGTCGTGCTTTCAGAACGGCTCAGAGAACTCAGACACTTCATCAGAGGAAATCGCATTGTAATGACTCCATATGTATCAATTGACGAGAATCCAGATCGGGACTCAGCAGCATTCCGGTTCGAAGAGCTCGTCACCGGTAGTGATTTGTTATTCGTTTCGATTGCCGCCTTCAGGTACCTGCTTGAGTTCCCCGATCCCGGCCGGCGACTGGATTGTGGTTCCTTCGCTTGTCGTGACGGCGTAGCTGAACCCCTGCCCGGCGGTGGCAGAACCGAATCGCCCCTTCTTGTCGATGGCGATGAAGCTGACCTGAAGCGCTGTTCCGAGCGGATCCTGCTGAGCGATTCGACGAAGTGCTTCGATACAGGCCTGTTCGGGAGTCATTCCCTGTCTCATCATCTCGACGACCAGAAATGTCCCGCAGTAACGCATGACGTTTTCACCGAGCCCCGTTGCTCCGGCGGCTCCGACTTCGTTGTCCACATAAAGACCGCCGCCAAGGATCGGAGAATCTCCGACACGTCCCGGCAGCTTGCCGCCCCATCCGCTGGTTGAACAGCCACCGGCGATTGTGCCGTCGGCACCCAGAACAAGCAGCGCGATCGTATCGTGATTCGGATGCGTTTTGCTGGTGTCGGTCTTCTTTCGATCAGCATCCGCAGCTCGCTTCTTTTTCCACTCCTCATACTTTGCTGCAGTATCCACTTCGATGGATTCCAGACCTTCTTCCAGAGCAAACATGCGAGCTCCTTCGCCGACCAGCATCACGTGCGGGGTCTTTTCCATGACTCGGCGAGCGAGTGTGATGGGATGACGGATCCCTTCGACACCGGCCACACTTCCGGCTCGATGTCGAGGGCCATCCATGATGCAGGCGTCGAGCTGCACCACTCCGGCTCCGTTCGGTCCGCCGCTGAGCCCGACCGAACCATTGCCGGATGCTTCCGTCACTCGAATTCCCTGTTCGACAGCATCCAGACAGGAACCGCCGGAAGTCAGAGTTTTCATGGCCGCTTCATTGGCGGACTGCCCGAATGGCCAGGTGGATACGATCAGTGGACGCTGACCTTCGTTGGATTTTGATTCTTTCACTGCGGCTTTTTCCTCTGCGAAGCTGGATGTGACAAGAAGGCCGGATGTCAGACCAGCGAGGCTGCTGGTCATAAATTGTCTGCGAATGAGTGGCAACGTGATGGACTCCCTGATAGGTGCGTTGAAGGATGGCTGCTGCAGGTGGTTTAAAAACCGGGACTGGCTCCCGGC
>JBKDKA010000166.1:0-88378 GCA_046345315.1 Planctomyces sp. | reverse complement strand
GGTCCATCCGGGTTTTCTGTGGGTCTGGTATGATTCGGTTTTTCGGATGCCATCGCGATGCAGGACCGAGAGTTGTATCAGGAGATCCTGGGATTGAAGAGTCCGTGGACGGTTTCAAAGGTGTCGCTCGACGTTTCCCGTCAGCAGGTTGATGTGTATGTTGAGCATCCGGCTGGCACAAAGTTCTGCTGTCCGGAATGTACCGAATCTCCCCGACCACCATTACGCGACTGAAATCCATCTGGGAAGAAGAACATGACGAATGGTCAAAGCGTTCATTGAACGACAGGCGATACGTTTACCTGTGGGCTGATGGTATTTACAGCAACATTCGCTTCAACGACAACGAAGGTCGTAACTCCGATGAAAAACGCCAGTGTTTGCTGGTTTTGATGGGAGCCACAGCAGACGGCACGAAGGAACTGATTGCGGTTGTTGATGGTTTTCGTGAAAGCGAATTGTCATGGAAGGAATTGCTGCTGGGCCTGAAAGCACGCGGTCTGCGATTCGATCCGCTGCTGGCCATTGGCGATGGTGCTCTGGGCTTCTGGAAGGCTCTTGAGAAGGTCTTCCCGACAACTCGAATGCAACGTTGCACTGTGCACAAAAAACAGCGAACGTACTCGACAAAATGCCGCTGAGTTCTTCGTCGGCCTGCCAGCCGATCGAGTCCAGCCACAGGCGAAGAGAATGCTGCATTCGATCTGGGATGCCCCAAAGAAAGAAGAAGCTATCAAAGCGTTTGATCTGTTCATCAACACGTTCGAAGCGAAGCACTCGGCGGCCGTGGAGTGTCTTCGGAAAGATCGAGACGCGATGCTGACGTTCTATGACTTTCCGGCAGAGAACTGGTGTCACATCCGAACGACGAATCCAATCGAAAGCACCTTTACGACAATCCGAATTCGCCATCGAAGGACGAAGAACAACGGCAGTGCAAAGGCCTCACTGTGATGATCTTCAAGCTGGCTCAGAGCGCTGCCAAAGGCTGGCGAAAGCTACGAGGTCATCAACATATTCCGGAACTGAAGCGAGGCGGCCGCTTCATCGACGGAATCAATGAACACAGCGTGAACGAACAGAAGAACTCAAACAACAAAACCCCTGCAACTCATACCGAAATCGTCGCCTGATCAATTCCTCGCTGAACACACATTTGGTAGTAACTCCATCACCACCACTTGATTGTGTAGTCGTGAAACCTTGTCAGAGCCTCAGTCAGTTCTTCATCAGACCGTGTCAGTCCCAGTTGCTGCTCGACGTTCGACAGTTCGCGTTCTGACTGTTCAAGTCCGAACTGGCGGGTCGTCCAGTGTTGCTGGCTGACGTCTGAAAAATCTCCGCGAAGCTGCTTCAGTGCCCTTGCCAGGCTTGCTCGAACTCCCTCCTGTATCTCTTTGTCGGGACAGTTCAGCAGAGGAATGAGTGCCGGCATCGCATCGCGGTCGATCGGATGTTCACTGATCTGAACGCTCGGTTCCGGATGTCCATCTAGAATCCGATGGACATTGAAGCGATGCACAAGCAGATCCACGGGCATCAAAGTTCCGAATCCGGCAGCGATTATCGGGACACAGATCTGACGTCGAACAAGCCAGAAGAATGTGCGACGTTTTCGGATCTTCCAGAGCACAAGAATGAATCCAGCGACGACACATGTGATTCCCAGCAATCCGACAACTCTCATCCGGGTCATCCCGTTATAGATCACATAAATCAGGAGCCGGTTGTAGACCGATGCTGCGAGGAGAAAGTTCAGAGAGGACCAGATCCAGGCCCAGCGTTCGAGTTTCTCCAGCCGACTGTGATTCATCATGGTGCCGCGGAAGATCAGCGAGAGCGTGACCGTGGCCAGAGCAAGGGCTGCAGTCAGCCACGCAGCTCCCTGATGGGCGTAACCTGAGTAGTGAAATCCGGGAGGAAAGTTTCGGAACCACAAGGTCCGGAATTCAAAGAAGAGGTACGCAGCAAAAAGAATCGTCAGAGAAACCAGAGTGTTTCGGAACGATGCATAGAGCGGATTGTCAACACCGCCAGTTGAAGCAGGCGAATGCGAACTGTTTTCTGAATGCGACGGAGCACGCGTGGCAATCAGTCCCGACACGATCCACGCTGTTCCGCACCAGAATACTGCTTCCGGGAATGTGAATCGCCTCAGCCATGAATTGACGTAGTCGGATACGTTTCCCAGCAGAGTGGAAACTTCTGATGCGATGTCCGGGTTCGCCATAATAAACAGCACGCTGAACAACACGACTGCGGTTAATGGAACCAGCACACTCAGAACGGAGGCACCGTGCCCGCGGTCAATCGGTGTCAGGACAAGATTTCTCCAGACAGACTGAATTCGATATACCGTTCGAAAGCCCCCCGGAATGATTCCGGCAAAGAAAACCATCGATTCATCAGGCCATGGCGGGATTCGCTGCAGACACATCGCAAAGATGTTCAGCAACCAGAACGCATAAGCGCATTGAGCAACACTGCCGCTCCAGGATAACCGCGCCGAAAAAACGACGATCAGAAATCCACTGATCAGCACAGCAGGCGTGAGTGCTCGACGAGCACTCCCCATCAGAAGAAGTACTGCAGCAATCGGAAAAAAAACGGCCGGTCCGAACCATCCTTGAGTCCGATAGAGGGTGATGTCAGCGAGAATGACTCCCGCACCGATCGACAGCAGTGCCAGTACCGACTGCAGTCCCGTCATGGCAGTAGAAGATGCGTCTGAAGAAGCGGGGGGCAACGGTGACTGCTCGGGAGACGGTCCGGCAGGTGGATCTGTTTCGAAACTGCTGCTCATGACCAACATTCCTCCGAGGAATTCGGACACAGTCATCGCACAGGATTCACTTCCAGTCGCGCCACTTCTGGTGGTTACAAAACCGGGACTGGCTCCCGATGGACGCGATGTTTTCCTGCAAAATCTGCAACCGCAAGGGGGCCTGTCCCGGTTTTGAAATGCGATCTATCTCGATGCAGTTCTGTTCGCGGTGGAGAGTCTTACGGGCAGTGATGTCAGTTTCGTTTGAAGCAATTTCTGATGATGAGGATTTCAGAACTTCAAAATTTTGTCTTTCATTTTTTTGTGAATGTTTCATTCGCGATGATCGCAGGCTCTGACGTATTAGCTGGACAGCGCCATGTTTCGTATTGAAGACTCAGGAAATCATCACCAGCGAATGAATTGAGCCAAAGAAGCCGTGTACTGATTCCATCGTGACATCATCATCGGTGATCAAATGAGGCAATCCGGTTCGCAGAAGATCGTTTGCGACACCCTGCAGGGAGGGCGAAGCTCCTGCTGAGCCGCTTCGGCCAATCAACGTCGTCCATGAAGGCGGCTCGGCAGGAGCCTCGCCCTCCCGGAATTCGGCCTTGACGAATTTCCGCCTTTCCTTCCTTTCCAGAAACTGGCGCTGTCCGGTTAGATCCCGGCAAGGTTTCGAGCAACGAAAGACTCATTCTCTCGATGCAGCACGAATTGCACCAGAGGGTGTCCTGACCAGGGTCCATTCGGCAATGAATCAAGACTCCCGATAGGAAAGGAGTCCATTGACCGAGACATCGCATCCTGAAAACGGGCGTGCGGCACTGTCGATAACCGATCAGCGATCCTGCTCATGGGGCATCTCGAATGCCCGGTCCGCGTCATCACTTTCCTCAGGCGAGTTCTGCATCCGGGTTGCCACGTGTGTTGAGAATCGGGATGTTCCGTGTGGCGCAGTCGATACCGGGGCGATTGTTGAGTATACTCCTGCGGAACAATCTTGCCGTTTCAGGGGGCACTGCACAGGCGAGTGGCCCGGACGGAGGTTTGGAGACCCGCAGGTGGAACTGACGGCAGAACAGCTCAGTGCGGAACTTCTGAGAGCAGACGTCGTCAGCCAGCGTCAGCTCCTGGAGGCGAATTCCCAGCTTACCAGGCTGGATGATGCGGCTTCGTCCGCACGGCTTCTGCAGCTGCTTGTCGCGTCCGAAGCGTTGACTGAATGGCAGGCTGAGCAAATCCCGATGGGGCGAATCTCCGGTCTGACCATTGGAAACTATCTTCTGCGTGGTCCGATTGGCCGTGGCGGAATGGGGCAGGTGTTTCTCGCCATTCACCGGACGATGAAACGCGAGGTCGCACTGAAGCTGATTGCTCCCGAACTCCTGAATGATGAACAGACGCGACGACGGTTTCTGCGCGAGGTTCAGGCAGCCGCCAGCCTGAGTCATCCCAATATCGTCACGTCGCACGATGCTGGCGAGGTCGACGGTCAGTGCTACCTTGTGATGGAATTCATTCGCGGCCGAACGCTTTCCGAAATCGTCCGTCGGAAGGGTCCGTTAAGGCCTCGCGACGCGGTGAGAGCGATACTGCAGGTCTCGGCCGGTCTCGCATACGCTCATCGAAAGGGTGTGGTGCACCGGGACATCAAGCCGGGAAACCTGCTCTGCGATGAATCAGGGACTGTCAGAATTCTCGACATGGGACTGGCTCGCTTCGAAAAAGTGGCGGCGACACCAGAAGCAGATGCGTTTACTGAGAGCGGAACGATCGTCGGCACAGTTGACTACATGTCTCCGGAGCAGGCGATGGATTCGCGCAAGGCTGATGCTCGAAGCGATCTCTACAGTCTGGGCTGCACACTGTATTTCCTGATGCACGGCCGACCGGTGTTCATTGATGAATCACCAATGATGCGGCTCATGAATCACCAGTCAGGGAAGATTCCGATTCTGACTGATGATGCAGACCTGCAGAAGCTCTTTGAATCACTTCTGGCCAAGCGACCTCAGGACCGACCGGAATCAGCGGATCATGTCATCGGGATGCTGTCAGAGTGGTTGAATCGGGAATCTGGTTCGGCAGAGCGGCATCAGGAGACATTTTCGCAGCGCAATGTGGTCGGCACAGAGTTCGAACGAAAGCGTCCGGCGGATGCATTAAGGAACGCTGGTCGTGACGAGCGTTCTGACGAGATCGAAGGTCTCGTCGACTCATCCCGGGACTCGGAGGCGACCGTGATCATCGGAAATCCGGATGCAGATACCGGCCCCGCGACTTCCGGAACCGGAATGGTCGACAGAAACTTTACCACAAGCTCCGGGAGGAAATCTGATCGAACACGACAGCGTGTTTCATCGAGTGACCCGCAGTTCGCCTTCACCGAGATCGCGGACGCAACGAACAACTCCCGGCGAACCACAGGCGACTCCGGAAACTCTGGTGTCAATTCCGTCGACCTGCCTTCCCTGGATATTCAGCCATTGAATAAAGCCGCAGAACCATTGCGCAGAAAGCGATTACTGCTTTCGGCAACAGTCTTGTTGTTCACTGTAACCATCGTGTTGATGTTTTGGCAGTATTTGTCGATCTCTGTGACACCCCCTTCTTCAGGCAATGCTTCCGGTCACATTGAATCATCGAACGAGGAAAACTCCGTTTCTCTCCTGCCGCCACGAACTCAGTTCAATCTGGGTGACGGGCATCCGGAGGACGTTCGAATTGAGAATCAGCGACTGATGATTGACTCGACAGGGCGATCACCTCAGGTCTGGATGAACTTTGGAACGCTGACGCTCGCGAATGTTGCTGTTCGGGGACGTCTCCGCATCCATCAGACAGAAAAACCTGGATGGGTGAAGTTCATGCTTCGACACGACAAGTCGGGACACGACAGTGAGACGTCTGCGATGCTGCTGGACCTGGGAAAGACACGTTGGTTTGTTCTGAAAGAATCCAGCCCGGAACAGGATCTGGCGGCTCAGGAAGTCTCGCGGACGACCGGTAATGAGTTCATGGACTTTGAAGTCGTGTTTCGTGGATCGAAAGTCAGTCTTCGGGTTGACAGTCGTGAAGTCCTGTCAGCTACCCGTCCGTTTGAGGTACCCGGAATGGTTGCGATCTCTGTGTCCGGGTGGAAAGCGGAGATTGAAAATCCTGTTTATGTTCCAGTTACACCCGCAGAAGGGAAATGATGCCGTGTGTTCGGGAGAATCGACAGTGGCATGCGACGGCACTTGCTCGCGTAACTGCGAATGAATGCGGAAGGCCGGATCCCGAACAGGCTGAAGCGAGTCAATTTCCAGGTATGAACTGAGGCAGGGGGAGCAGTGCCAACGAGTCGGGAGTCTTTTGAACTGAGGCAGGGGAAATCACGGCGACGTGAGTTTCTGAAATGGTGCGGCAGGCTGACCGTTTCGGGAGTGTGCAGCACTGTTCGAGGAGGCCTTCCGAAATCCGGCGATCTGCCTCCTGTGCGAACCATCACGAAGGGACCGCGTCATCACTGGTTCGGCTACTATGACAAGCTGGAGTTTGATGTCACGGGACGATATGTGCTGGGAATGGAGGTCGATTTCGAACATCGATCTCCTCGCCCTGATGATGTCATTCGCATCGGGATGGTGGATCTGCAGGATGGTGACCGATGGATTGAACTGGGAACCAGCAGCGCGTGGTGCTGGCAGCAGGGCTGCATGCTTCAGTGGATCCCCGGCTTCGATTCAATGGTCCTGTGGAATGATCGGGAAGATGGTCAATACGTCTGTCGCATTCTTGATGTGGCAACGGGAAAACAACGAACGATCCCGACACCGATTTACGCCATTCACCCGTCCGGGAAGTCTGCGATTACGACAGACTTTCGACGGCTCGGGGAGATGCGGCCGGGATATGGCTACAACGGAATTCCGGATCCTTACACAGAACAATCGGCACCGAAGGATTCCGGTATCGGGCTTGTAGATCTTTCAACCGGCGTGGTGTCGCAGATCCTGTCCATCGCGGAAGTTGCTGAATTCGGGCCTCAGCTGCCGAGCATGAAAAACACAAAACACTGGTTCAATCATCTGCTGTTCAATCCGGACGGAAGTCGGTTCGTGTTTCTGCATCGATGGCGAGTCGGAAAAGGTCGGGAGTCGCGCATGCTCACAGCGGACAGCGACGGCAGTCGCCTGCGAGTCCTTGATGCGAACGGTCTCACCTCCCACTTCTTCTGGCGAGATCCGAACCATATCCTGGCCTGGTCAAATCAACCGTCACACGGAAAGCGACTCTATCTGTTTGCAGACCAGGAACCGACTGATCCGAAGGTGATTGCAGATGCTGACATTCAGCATGATGGTCACTGCAGTTATCTGCCCGGCGGCGAGTGGATTCTCAACGATTCGTATCCGGATGCGATGAGAATACAGAATCCTTTTCTTTACCACATTGCCACACGCCGTATGGTTCCGTTGGGACACTTTCTGTCTCCACCCGAATACACCGGCGAATGGCGATGCGATACGCATCCGCGGTTCAGTCGTGACGGACGCTTTGTTGTGATCGACTCACCGCATTCCGGAGAAGGCCGCCAGCTTCATCTCATTGATCTCAGACCTGTGCATGATGCCTGAGCGGCTTTCTGCAGCGGCACGCAGAGAACCGGAACAGGTACTCTGAATGGACTCGCCATTTCCAGAGTTCCTTTTTGAGACAGATGCTGTTGTCAGTGATTTACTGTCATGGTTACCATCAGGTCCGGAGGGGCCAGTCATCTTGAATAGTAGTATCCGGCTCTGAGGGATTTCGCCCTTCCGAAATCATTTTCCTTCGTGTCCTTCTGGGCAATCTGTTTTTTTACCACGAAGATCACTAAGGACACGAAGGATGTTTTTGGGAAGCGGCTGATTTTCGGGAGGGCGAGGCTTCTACCGAGCCGTCTGCGGCTGGTCACCGTGAATGGCTATAGCAGCTTGGCAGGACTCCGTCATAATGGAAGCATCATGAGTCGCAGGAGCCGGCATTCAATGTCATCCGGAAGTGGCATCCCGTGACGCGGTTGAGCAGAGTGAGGCTGCCTCCGTGAGATTCCGCAAGGCTTCGCGAAATGGAGAGCCCGATTCCGGTGCCGGCAGGTGCGTGGAGAGAACTCGAGCCACGAGCAAAGGGTTCAAAAATCCTGTTCCGCATTGAGTCTTCGATTCCCGGACCTTCGTCAACCACATCAACAATCAGAAGGTTCTGTTCCATCTGACTTCTGATGTCGACGACTCCTCCTGAAGAAGCGTACTTTTCGACGTTGTTGATCAGATTACCGAGGATCTGTTCCAGAAAATCTCCGTCGATCGGAACGGCGACGGAGGCGTTCAGGCTCATCCGCACAGCGATGCCTGCAGTTTCAAGTGACGGTCGGAATCGTTCCAGTACACGATCAATCACGGCATCCGGTATCTGAGGAACCGGTCGCGGAACCTGCGGCGTTTTTCGCTGCTGAGCGAAGGTGAGCACGTTTCCGATGAGTCGGCTCAGGCGCTGTACTTCTTCATTGATGACTGCAATTCTTCGGCGAACCTTTGACTCCGAACCGGATCTGTTGCCGGCCAACTCTGTTCCCATTTCGTCGAAGTCAGTTTCCAGCAGTTCTGCGTAAAGCCGGATGTTGGTGAGCGGAGTCTTCAGTTCATGAGAGACCTGATTGACAAAGCTGACCTTCTGCGCGGCTTCACGCATGTCGCGGGAATAATCACGAAACAGCAGCAGTGCCAGAACGGCGAGCGCAAATCCTGCGAACACGACACCGCCACCAAGGCTCAGCAGAGTGCTTTTTGAAGTCCCTTCGGTCAGCGCATTCGGCGGCACGAAACACTGCAGTCGCCATGATGAAAGCGGCGTCGACACCGGAATCTCGCAAAGCGGATCGGGGAGAACTTCGTTTGCGGGAAACGTTCCCCACTGATACAAGGGATCAGCTTCGGCACCTGTCAGTCGGATCAACGTCGGAATGGTCAACTCCGTGGATGACCCCGGTGATGTGGTCTGCAGATCCATTGTCGAGTCGGGAAGTTGAGTGATCAGATCAGAGATCCAGCGAGCTCTCTCCAGTGCGGCACCCACTATGCGTCCGCCGGATCGACGCTGCCAGAAAATCAGATTGAGTCCGCGGTCCCAGTACCAGACAAACCAGCCGGAGTTCTCCACGGGGCTCTCCTTCTGTTGTGCCTTCGACAACTGGGAACTGCGTTCCTGAATTTCCTGAGTCAGTGTTTTCGCTGGCTCACCTTCGATCGGAGCGGCCATGGTTGAGGCAGGAGCAGGAATCGATTGTGAGAATACGTCAGATGAGGCGCCGGCCTCGAGTTCCGCAGGCTGTTCGTCGGCCGCAGCCACGGAGACTTCATTCGGAGCTGACGGGGAAGTTTTCGATGCCGCAGATGCCGCGAGCGGAAGAGCTGACTCTGCAGCCGGAGACGGGAGCAGGTTTGTGTTCTCGGAAACACGATTCGATCGTTGGGTGTCGTTTTCTGTCATCGCGACAGCACTGCTCAGATCACGGTCAGTAATCATTCGAGCGGCTTTGAACAGGAATGTCTGTTCGCGATCATTGAGTGACTGTGCGGGATTGGGGTAGATCAGATTCCCGTCCTCGCCAAGAACGAACAGTTGAAGGACACGGGGTTCATTCCGGCACAATTCACGCAGATATTCCGGATCGAACTGATCGATCGCGGTGAACTCGCGAAGTTGGCGTTCGGAACTCTGAAACTGGCGAGCGATCGTTGCGTTGATATCCTTCAGACGCTGCAGCATGGCATCGCGAAACCGCTGTTCGACTCGAAGTCGTTCATCGCCTGCCATGCGAAGTGCTGCCCACGACAGCAGCAGCACCGGCAGCAGTGTGATCAGCAGAATCAGGATGACGGCTCGGCGTTTCATCGCCGCAGTTTAACAGACATCGTTTGGAATTCGCCGCAGAATTTCGGGGGAGTGGCGGGCGGGCGAAGCGAACGAGCAATGAAGGTTCCGAATGGATCAGGCAGAATGCCTGTCCGTTCGATTGCCTTCCGGTGAAAGTCTGAATAGCTTTCGTCCAGAAGATCTGGTCCGTCAAATTCACGGGCGAATCCAAAGAATAGTTCAGCGAATTGAAGTGAGAAGACAGGAACAATGGCACGCAAAGGTGAAATGTTTTCGGGGCTGACGGTGGCTCTTGTGACCCCGATGAACAGTGACGGATCGGTCAATGAAGCATTGCTGCGAAAACTGGTCGATTTTCAAGTGGAATCGGGCACTGACTGCGTGAGCCCTGTCGGTACGACCGGTGAGAGTCCGACTCTGTCGCATGACGAGCACGAACAGGTCATCGGCATTGTCTGCGAGCAGGCGGCTGGCAGAATCCGAGTCATGGCCGGAACCGGTTCAAACAGCACAGCGGAAGCCATCCGTCTGACCAAAGCTGCAAAGAAGGCTGGCGCCACGGGAGCGCTCATGGTGGCGCCGTACTACAACAAGCCCACGCAGGACGGATTCTTCGAACATTATCGTGCCGTTGCGGAAGCCGTCGATATCCCGATCGTTCTCTATAATATTCCCGGCCGTACGGCGAAGAACATGGAGCCTGAAACCATCTGTCGAATTTCGGAGGCCTGTCCGAACGTGGTTGCCGTGAAGGAATCCACGGGATCGATGGATCAGTCGTCTCATATTCTTTCGGCTTCGTCGCTCACAGTTCTTTCCGGCGATGACAGCCTGACGCTTCCACTGCTGTCACTGGGTGCAAGCGGAGTTGTTTCTGTCGCCGGGAATATCGTACCGCGTGACGTGAAAGCGATGATCACGGCATTTCAGAAAGGCGACATCGCTGAAGCTCAGAAGCTTCACCACAAACTGTTTCCGCTCTGCCGTGACATGCTGTCGCTGTCTACCAACCCGATCCCGGTCAAAGCTGCCATGGCACTTCTGGGTAAGAACTGCGGTGACGTCCGACTTCCGCTCACACCGCTTTCTGCAGCTCAGATCGAAGTGCTCAAGGCGACACTGAAACGTTACGGAATCCTCTGATCGAGGTGTTCATCCGCCGAGTGCTGATTCTCGGAGGCAGTAACACGCTTCTGCAGATCAGGTTCAGGCATCGTCACCATTGCCAGCCAGACTGGATTCGCGGCCAGGTCCTGGGGCTGTTCGATCATCGTCGGAATGAACGAAGCTGAGGGCCGTGGTATCGAAATCCGGTTGTCGGTTTTGACGGCTGTTTCGAGAGTTTGCTCAGGCTGAGCATTCGCCGTGATCTCTGTTTCGGGCACAACTTCAGGTCGCTCAATTCTTCCGAACGAAGAGCGCCCCGACATCTCACCGTTTAGAGAGAACTGACTGAACACCTGCGAGATCATCCGACCCGCGAGCGTTGCATCCTCAGTATTCTGCGGGTATTCGGTCTGAACGATGGTCAGATCGATCGCTGTGCTGTACGCACTGAACCGGTTGGTGGCGCTGACAACTCGAACCCAGAGGCGATACGTTCCCGGTGCGAGATCGGTCGGGGGAGTGTAGGATGTCGTGGTCAGATTGGTCAGGTTTGTCACCACACCGTTACTGAGTCGCGTCATCCACAATTCATATCGAACCGCTCCCGTCACTGGTGCCCAGGTGATTGTCGGAGTTCTTGACGATGCGGTGCCGCTCGGAATCGTGAATGAAGGACGTCCTCCGATGGTCAGAAGACGTGTGTCACTCCACAGCACCGGAATTCCGGACGGACCGTTGGCTCTGACCCACCATCGGTATTCCCCGTCGGCGATCGGTGACGAGGGAGTCCACGATGTCGTTGTCAGACCGTTGGCACTTGCCGTCACCGTGTTGCCCACGCGAGGCTGAATCAGGATATCGTATGAGACAGCTCCGGCGACGGGTTGCCACTCAAACTCTGGTGTCGAGGTAATGGAAACAGCCTCCGGGCCGGTGAGAGTTGCCCTGGGGGCAACCGTGAACGTATCCGGCAGAGACCAGTTTCCACCGTATCCGCCTGCATCGATGCCTCGAACCCACAGCGTGTAGTTACCGATCGCGATTGGTGAGGTGGGCTGGAAGGACGTCGTCGTGATGTTCGCATTTCGAATGTACTGAGTCTGGCCGGTCGTCAGATTACTCAGCCAGAGATCGTATCTCGCGGCACCAGGCAGACTGGACCACGAGAATGTCGGCGAGGCATTTGTGACTCGTGCCGGGACATCCACCACTGTGACACGCGAGGCAATCTGGAAGTTCACAGGGGCTGACCAGGCTGTCAACGAATTATTTGCTCTGATCCCCCGAACCCAGACTGTGTAACGCCCGATTCCCATCG
This sequence comes from Planctomyces sp., assembly GCA_046345315.1. Taxonomy (GTDB): domain Bacteria; phylum Planctomycetota; class Planctomycetia; order Planctomycetales; family Planctomycetaceae; genus F1-80-MAGs062. The sequence continues at coordinate 76,283 of JBKDKA010000166.1, read as the reverse complement.
GAGTGGAAGACGCCCAGGATGTTCCCGACACAGTGAAACGTCGTGTTGGAATAGCCGTGTTGCTTACATTCGAAATCGAGACGTCATAAGAAACTGCGTCAGTTGTGAGCCCCCACTGAATTGTGGGTGTCTGTGATAAGACGGCCCCGGACGGCTGACTGATCACCGGAGACACGGTTCCGCGTTCCAGAACCAGTCGGTTCCCGGTATTTGTTCCGATCTGCATTCTCGGAATCGTCACCAGTCCGTCAGCTCCGGTTGTGATGGTACCTGACTGAACGGTGGCTCCGGTTGCATTGTTGACATTCTTCCAGCGAACAACGGTTCCTGCAGGAGCCCGGAACTGCTGAAGCCGTCGCGGTGTGATCTCTGAAACCTGTGCCGTAGTCGTTGATCTGACAGAAATCTCGTACCGCGTTGGCGTGTCGATGATTCCGGTGTGGAACGTGTTGACACTGCTTGCCCATTCAAACTGCAGATTGTACTGATCCGTTCCGGTGGATCCGGGAACGTTCGGGCCGGAGCCCGTTGCATTCGTGAATGACGGGAAGCTCAGAGTTCGGTCGTAGGCAAGATCGTGCAGGTCATCCGATCCCGTCGGGCTCATCACCGTGCCGACGGAAAAGCCGAATCCCATCCACGTGTGATCCCAGTTATCTCGCTGTTCCGCAGTGAATCCGACACTGGCTGCATTCAGGGCTGCGATGAACGGTTTGCCCTGTGTCAGCCAGTCAATGGTGGTGTCATCCTTTCCATGACCGACCATCAGGAAGGCGGTTTCTGCGCCGCGACGAGCCACGAGTCCCGTCTGATGATTCATCCATGTGTAGACGCCGGTACCGTCGTACTGCTTCAGTGGGGTTGCATACGTTCCGTTGCTGACGATGGGCAAATTCGCGGCTTTGGTCCCCCAGAGACGTTCGAAGTCATTGGCGAAGGTCGGGCTGCTCTGATAATTCGTCATCGGTTCGCTGGCGAAGATGGCGTCCATGATATTCGGATAGCGAATTCCGAGCGAAAGGGATCCGGAGGCTCCCATGGAATTCCCCTGCGACATGACTCTCAGAGGATTTCCATTCAGCAGTGTGACGACTTCATCGACTGTCTTCAGAACTCGCTGCTCAGTGAAGTTTTCAATTCTGCCTGACGTCGGGATGTTTCCGCCAGTGGTATAGTTGTGGTCGGCACCAAAGCCGTACCACCACGTCTGAGTTCCGTTGCTGTAGCTTCCGGGATCATCGAGAAAGACTTCGATGCACTGCCACTGATACTCTGATTCTGTTTCGAGCCGAAATCGTTCACCGTAGGCGTGAGGCATCAGTCGGATCGGCCACTGCACCTGCGGATCATAATTGTAGGGCAGCGCAACGGAGTAATTGTATGCGTACCCCTGAAAGGTTGGATTCCATTTCGCGTAGTCCATGAACTGCGTGTAAATCCGCCCGTAACCGCTGTTGACGGAGACTGTCAGCACGGGTGATGGTGTTGCAACGATTTCTGAAACTCCGGTGGACAGCGAGTTGCTGCCGGCCGTGAGTGCTGTAGATTCATTACCGCCGATGACTTCCGTCACTGCGTAATACCATGTTCCGGATTGTGCTGCTGGGGTCGTGTATACGAAAAGCCCGGTAGAATCTGAAAGCGGAGTGCCAAGATCCTCGATGACGAAATTCGCGGGAACTCCAACACCGGGAGCAGCACCGACGTTGACGGACGTATTTTCATCCAGCGGACCCCATTTGGCGGTCAGTTTTTCGGCTTGCGCGATGTTCGCAGTCGTAATCGGAGAGGAGGAACGATAGACGTTGTAGGATTCACCTGTGACGGCACCGTCTTCGGTCCACGTCAAAAATGTCTGGCCGGATCGATGAACCGCCTGAATTCCGCTTGCAGCCATCACAAGACGCTGTTCCAGCATCTCAGAGCTGGTTCGATCAGACGCTCGTCGGCGGCGAGAAGTCCGACCAGATCGGGACGATTTCCCTGAATTCGGCTTCAGGGATGAACCGTTGTTTTGAAGCGAACGCAGCAGATCGCAGAAGAACGTCATGGTCACTCTCAGTAAATTCCGCGGTTCCCGTGCAGAGAAGGCAAGGCGTGCAGAACATCAACGGGCTCAACACAGCCCTTTGATCTGGTGCAGATATCTGCTCTGACTGTGAAAGAACACGGTGGCCGGTAACACGTGGGCAAGGGGCCTTCCCCGGTCTCGTTGACGAAACGACACAATTCGGGGGTTGCACATAAGGATTCCCCCGTCACGCGGCGTTACAAGGCCGTTGCCTGCAACTTCAAGGGAAAACGGCCGTCCGAATGTCGGCAGTGCGATCTGCGCAGTTGGTGACGATTCGTGACGACCTGTTGCGAAATCGCATCATGACACTTCGGGCACTGTTTATTTGGAAAACTCCGCCGCAATCAGGCAACAGTTACCCTCGCGAAAGTCAGCCGTTCAGTCGCGAGCGAGTGGTTCGATGGATTCACCGTCATCCACTTCCAGACGACAGTCGGGCAGACTGCTCAGAAAGAGCCGGCCGTATTCGCGAGTCAGCATGCGAGGATCGAGGATGACCACTCGTCCGGTGTCATTGCGGTGTCGAACCAGTCTCCCGAAACCCTGTTTCAGACGGATGACGGCTTCCGGAATCTGATAGTCACGAAATGGATTGCCGCCGCGCGACTTGATCAGTTCTACACGGGCTTCCAGCAGCGGATGATCCGGAACACTGAATGGAAGTTTCGGGATGATCACGTTCTGCAGAGCTTCCCCCGGCACGTTGACTCCCTGCCAGAAACTGTCCGTTCCAAAAAGAACAGCACGCGGGTCCGAGCGAAACTTCTCCAGCATCGCTGACCGAGGCATACCGCGACCCTGACAGTAGAGCGTCAGGTCATTCTGAGCCAGCCATCCCTGGAGACGTTCTGTGCAGTACTGCATCATCGAATAGCTGGTAAACAGAACAAACGCGCGTCCATTTGTTTCCAGCAAGTGACGCTGGATCCTTACGCAGGCTTCCTGCTCAAACTGGCGAGACGAATTGACAGGATCAGGAAGACCAGAGGAAAGAATCAGACGAACCTGATCACGATAGTTGTAGGGGCTGCCAAGCCGAATGTCGCGTCCTTCGGTCACTCCGACTCGCGATCGAAAGAAACGAAAGTCCTGTTCTCCCACCGCCAGTGTTGCGCTGGTCATGATGACGGAGGGAATCTCGTTGAAGAGATGATCCCGGAGGATCGGTCCCACTTCAACCGGGGCGCTCATGAGCGTGATGCGCTGACGTTTCGTTCCGGACCGTTCGACCCAGTAGACCGAATTCTCAATCTTCTGTTCGGCCCATTGCTGAATGGTTTCTGCCAGTAGTGAACATCGTGTTGCTGCGGATGACAGCTCGACTACATCGCTTTCCTTCACCATACGTTCCGCTGCCATCTGAACCTGACTCGCCAGATAACGCAGCCCGGGAGTCAGCGAGTTCTCGATGGCCACGACACGGTCCAGTCGGCCGTTGGCACGGCAGAATCGCTTCGCCCATTCATCGACTCCAAGGAAGTAGTCCCGAGTCAAATGGCGAAGTCGCTGAACCGTCTGCTGAGCCTCCGTCATTTTATGGACAAGCAGAAGGCCTCGCTGAGTCTGATCGTTGTAAAGTTTGTTGAGCTGATAGTCGACCTGCCCTTCCGAGATGCTCAGCCCCAGGTGATCGGCTGCAACAGATTCAATCGTGTGCGCTTCATCAAAGATGACTGTCTGATAGTCCGGCAGCAGGGAAGCTCCGTCTCGTCGAAGTGACAGATCCGAAAAAAACAGAGCATGATTCACAATCAGCAGGTCCGCATTCCAGACTCGACGTCGAGCTCGGAAATAAAAACAGTCTTCGTGACGCGGGCAGGATTTCCCGAGACAGTCTCCGCTGTCACTGGCGACCTCATCCCAGACTTCGGGCAGAGGCCGAAATGCCATGTCAGAACGAGTTCCGTCGGTTGTGTTCTGAGACCATTCCTGAATCTGTCGGAGATTCCTCTGCCCGTCATGTTCAAAAAGCAGTTTCTGAGAAGACCGCTGAGCCGCCTTTTCCAGACGTCGCAGGCTGATGTAGTTTCCGCGACCTTTGACGAGCACCGCGGAGAATTCCACCGGCATCACTGCCTGCAGAAAGGGAACATCATGTGTGATCAGCTGTTCCTGCAGGCTGATGGTGTTCGTCGAAACAATGATGCGATGACGTTCCTGACTGTTTTTCGGAGCTTCCCCGGCTGGTCGCGTTGAATGAGCAGCGAGAATCGCTGGAATCAGATAGGCGAAGCTTTTTCCGACACCGGTCCCTGCTTCGGCGACCAGATGTCGACGACTTCGAATGGCGTCTTCCACCGAACGAGCCATCTGAAGCTGCTCTTCACGCGGCTCGTAGCCCTTCAGGCGCCGCGCAATGGCTCCGTTCGGTCCGAGCATATCGTCGGTTGTGAGGATCTCGTTGTCAGACATTGGACGTATTGATGGAAGGGCCGATGGAACCGAAATTCAGGGCATTTCTGTCGGGCAGGCTGTTGGAACGGCCGGGAGAATGCGGTCGCCGACATTCCCGGTCCATGTTCGCAGGTTTTTATCGTTATGTCGCTGTGGACAGAAGGAGCCATGCTGGGATTGACCAGATTCTCGCAATCCAGCAGAATCCGCCGGTCTTCGAAGGAGCGACTCCGGTCCGACTCCTGCAACCTCACTCTCTCTTTATTTTACGCAATGTGACTCCGAATCGGTCGCTGACGGGTTCGAGCAGTCTGATCAGGGGCAGATTGCCTTTCTGATCCGGGATCATACGTGAATTCATGACCACGGCGGCACACAAACCGGACCGATTCGAACTGGCGCGTCTGGAAAAACTGGAAAAAATTGAATCGCTTGGTCAGGACCCATGGGGCCAGCGATTTGATGGACATCAGCCGATCTGCGCAGTTCGGGAGCTTGTTCCGTCGGAAAGCGGGACTGCCGGTGCGTCGGTGCGGATTGCCGGCCGAATCATGCTCCGCAGGAAAGCCGGAAAACTTCGTTTCTACGACATTAAGGATCAGACTGGTCGCATCCAGCTGCTGTTTTCTCGCGGCGATCTGAACGATGAACAATGGGAACTGATGGGTGCGCTGGATCTGGGCGACCTCATCGGGATCGACGGCGTGACGTGGCGAACGGATGCCGGAGAAGCATCCGTGAAGGTGAGCCACCTGACGGTGCTCTGCAAATCACTCGCGCAGCCACCTGAGAAATTTCATTCCGTTCAGGACATCGAAACACTTCTCCGTCAGAGATACCTCGATCTGATCTACAACGACGGCGTTCTGGACCGGATGCTGCAGCGATCGAAGATCATTGATTCCATTCGCCAGACACTTCGTGAACAGAGCTTTCACGAGGTCGAAACTCCTGTACTGCATGCAATTGCCGGCGGTGCGGCGGCTCGACCGTTCATCACTCACCATAATACGCTCGACATGCAGCTGTATCTGCGGATCGCGCTGGAACTGCATCTGAAGCGACTGATGGTCGGCGGAATTGAGCGAGTGTTTGAGATTGGTCGTGTCTTCAGGAATGAGGGTGTCGATGCGACTCACAATCCTGAATTCACGATGATTGAGATTTATCAGGCGTATGGCAACTATGAAACGATGATGGATCTGACGGAACAGATCGTTGTCAATGCCGCTCGGGCGATCGGCGACTCACTGATTATCCCCTGGGGCGATGAAGGCCAGACCGTCGATCTGACGCCGCCATGGCCAAGACGACGCTACGCGGATCTGTTTCAGGAGCATGCAGGCTGCGAGATGACGGATGCGGAAGCAGTCCGGCAGAAGGCCATCTCCCTGCACATTGAAACAGCGGACAAACATCCGGATGTGATTGTCAGTGAAGTGTTCGAAGCGACAGTGGAAGATTCACTGAACGGACCGGTGTTCGTGACCGACTATCCGGCGTCCATCTGTCCGCTCACGAAGAGAAAACGCGACAACCCCGCGGTTGCAGAACGATTTGAATTGTTCGTTCGCGGCATGGAACTGGCGAACGCCTACACGGAACTCAACGATCCGCGGCTTCAGGAACAGCTGTTTCTGACGCAGCTGAGCGGGCTCAGCGAAGAAGACTCCATGGCAAAAATGGACCACGACTTCGTTCGAGCATTGAAAGTCGGGATGCCACCGGCGGGTGGTCTGGGAATTGGAATTGATCGACTCATCATGCTGCTGACCAACAGTCGGAGCATCCGAGACGTCATCTTCTTTCCGCTGCTGCGTCACGAACAGCCTCAGGAACAGGCATCGGAAAGCAGTCCCTCCAAAAAAGAGACTTCAGATAAGTGATCAGTGTGAGTCAGAACTGAACGGGATGGAAACAGGTCAGACCGGTGGAACGACCTTCGAACTGGCGTGAATCGGCGATGGAGTGCCCTCGATGTATAAGCTTCTGCTCTGCCTGCGTTATCTGCGAACGAAGTACATCGCGCTTGCATGCATCATCAGCGTGATGCTCGGCGTGGCGACAATGATCGTCGTCAACAGCGTGATGGCCGGCTTCTCAAATGAGATGCGTGACCGTCTGCATAATTTTCTGGCCGACATTGTCGTGGAATCACGAAGTCCGGTCGACGGCATGCCGGATTCGAAGGAATTGCTGGCTCGTGTGGAAGCTGTCGCGGGGAAGCATATCGCGGCGATGACTCCGGCCGTCGAAATTCCCGGTCTGATTACTTTCAATGATCCTTACACCGATCAGTCGTATACGTTTCAGGTTCACATTCAGGGGATCGATCCGGCGGGCAAAGCACTGGTCGGTCCGATGACCGAGTATCTCGACAGTTACAATCCCATCATGGAGGACGGCGTCGTTGTCCGGCCACCACTTCGAAGTGCGACTGATCCCCCTGGATGGGAGCTGACACCGGACGCTGCTGAGTACCGACGAATCAGGAAACAGTCCGAAGCGTGGCGGTGGCAGCCGGCGGGGACATCAACTTCCGGAGCACCATCCGGTTCGGAACCAGTCGAATTTGATCTGGAGTCCTCAACTGGTGCTTCAGCCGCCACAACAGCTCAGCCGGCCGCAGTTGCTTCGACTGCCAACACGACTGCTGCGACAGCAACGACCGAAGAATCTGCCACAGCTCAGCCCGCAGCGGCTGCGACATCTGATACGGCCGTGGCGCCAGTGGCATCCGTTGCTGATGGTAATGCGTCCGCTGTCAGCGAATCAGGTGGTCAGTCGACAGGTGCTGTAGGTGAGGTGACATCACCGGTTGCTGCAGTCGGCGCGGCTGATGAGTCGGCCGGCGCACTGCCGGAGAACCCGTTCGGTACCGGAGAAGAGAACGCCGGGCCAGCATCGGTCCAGACCGGCCCATTGAAGGCTCGCGTGATTCTGGGCGAGGGAATCGTCAGCTTTCAGACGGAGAATCCTCGCACCGGAAAGCTTGAGAAAATCATGATGGTCAATCCAGGGGATGACGTTATCCTCGGAACTGTGTCTGCCGGCAACCCGCCCGACACAATCAATTTCTCCGCCACCGTTGTCGACACTTTCCGCAGCGGAATGAACGACCTTGATACCAGCGTCGTGCTGATGAATCTGGAAGAGCTTCAGAATCGTCGCGGCATGATTGTGGAAGGGAAAGATGCAATCACATCGATCCATATTCGTCTGAAAGACTACGACACAGCGCCGGAAGTGGTCCGTCTGCTGAAGTCCGTATTTCCTGCCAGTTCGGTGAATGTTCGCACCTGGGAGGAAAAGCAGGGGCTGCTCCTGGAAGCTGTCGAAGTGGAGACGGCCATTCTGAATGTTCTGCTGTTTCTGATCATTGCGGTCGCCGGCTTCGGAATTCTGGCCATCTTTTTCATGATCGTGGTTGAGAAGACTCGCGATATCGGAATTCTGAAATCTCTGGGTGCCAGCTCTTCCGGGATCATGTCCATCTTTCTGTCCTATGGACTGGCTCTTGGAATGGTCGGCAGTCTTGCGGGAGTGGGAATCGGTCTGCTCTTTGTGGCTTACATCAACGAGATCGAAGACGTGCTCAGCTGGATTACCGGGCGGAAGGTCTTTGATGAGAAGATTTATTACTTTCATGAGATACCGACTCATGTCAGTGGCATGATGGTCTTTCTGGTGGCACTGGGAGCGATTACCATCGCTGTTCTCGCAAGTGTTCTTCCAGCGCGAAGAGCATCTCGCCTGCATCCGGTCCGAGCACTGCGTTTTGAATGATGCCGATGTCCGAACAGGAGGTTGATCCTGTGAGTGAGCGACTGAATGTGAGTGAGCGACTGAAAATGACAGTTCCCCTGATTTCTGCTGAAGCGATCGCCAAGTCCTATATCAAGGGGACGCACAAAGTTCCCGTGCTGCAGGGAGCCGGTCTGAAGGCGACTCGCGGGGAGTTTATCTCCGTGATCGGGCAGAGCGGTTCCGGAAAGAGCACACTGCTTCATGTGATGGGGCTGCTGGACTCTCCGGATGTCGGCGAGGTTCTTCTGCAGGGGAAGCGGATCGACAATCTGAGCCAGCAGGCTCGAGACCAGCTGAGAAACCACGTATTTGGTTTCATTTTTCAGTTCTATCACCTGCTTCCGGAGCTGTCGCTGCTGGAAAACGTCATGACACCGCTGTTCATTCGGTATTCCATGTTTGACGCGTGGCGTCGTCGCAGTGAGATTCGCCATTCGGCAATGGAAATCATCAAACGCGTCGGTCTGGAGCATCGAATTCGTCATCGTCCGTCGGAGCTCTCGGGCGGTGAGATGCAGCGCGGTGCGATCGCACGGGCTCTGGTCGGCAATCCCGAGATCCTTCTGGCCGATGAACCGACAGGGAATCTCGATTCAACGACCGGTCGTGAAATCATCGATCTGCTGAATGAGCTGAATCAGCAGCGACAGCTGACCATCGTGATGGTGACTCACGATGAAGCCATCGCAGCGGAAGCTCACCGTATTGTTCGACTGGCTCACGGAAAACTGCAGACTGTCGCTCGTGAAGAAGCTGCCTGAAATCTGGTGTGCCGCGGCATCAGGGGTTCTGCTGCTCTGCCAGAGATCAATTGATGTATGCCACTGGCTATGTCAGTGTTTTCCGACCGACAGCACTGGCGAAGCCGGTGGCATACAAGCGCGAGTGGCACACGAGCGAAAAACGATGCCCCTGTAAGCCCTCATCGACGCCCCGGTAACTGAGCTCTGTCACGGGCTCTCTGTCGAATCGCGTATGCATTCGAGCGCCAACTCTGGTGTGACGCCGCGTACGGTTTCCACATGGCCGATGCGATCCGGCAGTACAAATCGCAGTTCGCGCCCCTCGGTTTTCTTGTCCAGCATCATGCTTCTGACAAGTTCATCGGAGCGTGAAGCGATGGCTCGCGGGACAGTCACCGGAAGACCAACGGCAGCCAGGAGTTGGCGCTGTCGCTGAGTATCAGCGGCCGTGATGCGCCCGAGCTTTTCCGCAAGTCGGCTGGCACAGACCATTCCGATCGATACCGCTTCGCCGTGCAGAAGGCTGGCTGCTTCTGGTGTTGTGGTTCCCTTTATTACGGGCGTGGTCTCACCGGCATTGCCATAGCCGGCAATGGCCTCAAAGGCGTGTCCGAACGTATGGCCATAATTCAGAATGGCTCGAAGCCCCGTGGTTTCGTATTCATCCTGTCGAACCACATCCGCTTTCAGTTCACAGCTGCGAGCGATCACATGGCGAAGAACGTCACGATCTCGGCTGTTGAGGCCATCGACCTTGCATTCGAGAAACTCAAAGAACATCGGATCGAGAATGACCCCGTACTTGATGACCTCCGCAAGCCCGGAACGGTATTCCCGGTCGGGAAGTGTGGCCAGAGTTGACGTATCGATCAGAACTCCGACAGGCTGATGGAATGCACCGATCAGGTTCTTTCCACGGGGGTGATTGATACCCGTTTTGCCGCCGACAGAGCTGTCGACCATTGAAAGCAGGGTGGTCGGGACCTGAATGAATCGAAGTCCGCGAGCGTAGGTGGCAGCGACGAATCCGGCAAGATCGCCGGTGACACCTCCACCCAGAGCCACCACGACCGTGCGTCGGTCCGCAGACATGTCGACCAGACAGTCATAAAGAGCCTGCATCTGCACGTAAGACTTGGATGACTCGCCGGAGGGAATCCGGGCCGAATGAACTTCGAGTCCGGCTGCCTTCAGCGAGCTCGTCAGCGCGGGGGCGTGACTGCTGAGCAGAGATGCATCTGCCACGAGGAGACATCGGGCCGGTTGTTGTTCCGGGATCTGCAGCCATTCACGAAAAAGTCGGCCTGCTTCCTTCAGGGTCCCGGATCCGATGGCAATGGGATAGCTGCGAGCAGCAAGATCGACCGTGATAACCTGACCGGAATCGCTCATGGAATGTCTGTGAAAAGCCCGTCTGGCGGATAAAGGGAACTGGTGGCGGACAACAATTTTGGAGATCGGGACCGGTATCGCGACGTGTTGTATGTTACGATATCAGGAATGTTTCCCGATGAGGCAGGGGATTTTCTGCAGGACGGGCATGTCCCGGAAATATTCTGCAGATTCGGAAGAATCAACCGCCTCCACACATCGTCGGCTGCATTCGGCGACCAGAACTGAAAACCAGGAAATGTTAGCGAAGCGTATCATTCCCTGCCTCGACGTCCACGCGGGGCGCGTGGTCAAGGGCGTGAATTTTGTGAATCTTCAGGACGCCGGCGATCCCGTTGAGATCGCTCACCGCTATGAACAGCAGGGCGCCGACGAACTGGTGTTTCTTGATATTACCGCCAGTCACGAGCAGCGAGATATCATTCTCGACGTGGTGGCTCGAACGTCCGAAGTGATCTTCATGCCGCTGACCGTCGGCGGTGGCATCCGGACGCTCGACGATATCCGAAAGCTGCTCAACGCCGGTTGTGACAAAGTTTCGCTGAATTCCTCAGCGGTGAAAACGCCGGAACTCGTTCGGGAAGCGGCGCTCCGATTCGGCAGTCAGTGCATCGTGGTCAACATCGATCCAAGAAGAGTTCAACGAGACGGACGGGAAGTCTGGGATGTTCATATCAACGGTGGTCGGCTTTCCACCGGACTCGAAGCTGTTGCCTGGGCAAAGGAAGTGGAACGACTTGGAGCGGGGGAGATTGTGCTCACCTGCATGGATGCCGACGGAACAAAAGACGGGTATGATCTGGAAATCACCCGGGCTGTCGCGGACGCGGTGCGAATACCAGTCGTGGCCAGCGGTGGTGCCGGATCGCCTGAGCATCTTTATCAGGCGGTGACGGCAGGCGGTGCCAGTGCTGCACTGGCTGCCAGTATTTTTCACTACGGTATGTACACGATCGAAGAAACCAAACGGTACATGGCACAACGCGGTGTGCTCATGAGACTTGCAGGAAACTGACCCATGGTACTGATCGCTGACTGGAAGAAATCCACATTTGATCCTCGCAAAGAGCTCGAGATCGACAAGATCTTCCGGCTCGCGATCAAACACAAATGCTCCGATATTCATCTTCAGGTGGGACGCCCGCCGATTTTTCGAATCCGGGGTGCACTGACAACGCTCGAAATGGCTCCGATCACTGAAAGCCAGATGATCGAACTGACGTTTCCGATGATGGATGAACGAAATCTCGGCATTTTTCACCGGGATGGAGGCGCCGACTTCTCGAAAGTGGTAGCGCTGGATAACGATCCGTGGCGATTTCGAGTCAACCTGTTAACGCAGCTTGGAAAAGTCGGAATGGTGGCTCGTAAGATCGAACGGTCCATTCCTCCGTTCGAAAAGCTTTATCTCCCGCCCCAGATGGTTGACCACTGCAGGTACGATCAGGGAATGGTGCTTCTTGCGGGAGTAACAGGATCCGGAAAAAGTACGACGATCGCGTCGATGCTCGACTGGATCAATCGGAACATGGGGAAACACATCCTGACCATCGAAGACCCGATCGAGTTCATCTACACCGCGGACAAATGCCTGATCAACCAGCGTGAAATTGGTCAGGACGTGATCGATTTTCATGTCGCCATGAAGCACGCGGTTCGAGAAGACCCGGACATCATGCTGGTGGGCGAAATGCGAGACCGGGAAACTTTCGAAACTGCTATCCATGCCGCTGAAACCGGGCACCTGGTATTCGGAACCATTCACGCTTCGGGAGCTCCGGGAACAATTTCACGTATTCTGGACCTCTTCCCGTTCAATATGCACAAAGCGATTCGAGCCAGTATCTCGATGAACATGAAGTGCATTGTGGGTCAGAAGCTGCTGAAAACGATCGTCAAGGAACCGGGACGAGTTCCGATCGTGGAGATCATGTGCTTCAACCCGACGGTTCGAAAACTCGTGATGGAAGAGCAGGACGAGAAACTCTGGTCGGCGATTCGAATTGGTAAAGACGAAGGAATGCAGTTGTTTAACGACAGCCTCTATGACTTCGTTCAGCGGGAATTTGTCAGTCGCGAAGCCGCATTCGAAATCTCTCCGAACGTGGAAGAGCTCAAAATGCGACTCAAGGGAATTCAGGTCAAGGGCCCGTCCATCCTGTAAAGCGATCCGAATCCTGCACTTCTGCCGCAGTGCAGTCTCGGAGCATCAACCTGTGAGAAAGACTGCACACCATGTGGCCCGAATCAGACAGAACTCAGGAACTTCTGAACGGCGTCAGAGCTGGTGAATCCGATGCCGTGGATCGACTTCTGGAACGGCATCGCGAGGCGGTCCGTCGAATGATCCAGATGCGTCTTGATCAGGCCGTTGCTCGGCGTGTTGACGCGAGTGACGTGATTCAGGATGTGATGCTGGAGGCTTCTCAGAGGCTGTCGGATTACCTGCAGAATCCGGCAATGCCGTTCCACCTCTGGCTGCGGCAGCTCGCGAAGGATCGCATCATTGATATGCATCGGCGTCACCGGACGGCCCAGCGTCGAAGCGTTGATCGCGAGCAGAATCTCAGCAATCTGATCAATGATGAACGCTCAGCTGCGGATCTGGCGGGGCTGCTCCGAGATGCCGAGCTGACGCCCGCTGCCGCGACGATTCGCAAAGAAATGGATCAGCGATTTCTGATTGCGCTCAATGAGCTGGATGAAGCCGATCGGGAAGTGATCATGATGAGGCACTTCGAACATCTCGGAAATGGCGAGGTTGCTGAAGCGCTTGGTCTGAGTGCCCCGGCAGCCGGGATGAGATATCTGCGAGCGATTCGGCGTCTGCGTGAGTTGCTCGGTACCGACGACCAGTCCTCCCCGGGGTTTGAGTGATCCTGTGGATTGCGACGACCGAAGAAATCCCGCTCAGAGAACAAAAAAATCCGGACGTGGCAGATGCCGCCGTCCGGATCTCAAATTATTGCCGCAGAGTTGCGAAGATTCTTCGCTTACTGAACTCGTCGTGTGAACTGTCGCTCCGGAACTGCCGGGCCTTCTTCAGTCGTTTCGCCGCTCTTCTCGCGAGCAGCCTTTTCTCGAACTCGTGATTCTGCAGTCAGGAGGACCATTTTCGCCTGAGCGATCTGCTGAGCGTTGAAGAAATTGACTCGACCCTGAATTCCCTGCGTGCTTTTTGAAGCGAGGTCATTCCAGGACAGATTGTCGGTCCGTGTCCAGACAGCAGCCTGAACAGTGTGAGGTTCCACTTTTCCTGTTCCGACAATTCGAATCAGTTCTGTGAGGACAGGATCCTGAGTGTATTCGCTGACCCGGATAAGTTGGTAATTCATTCCGGGAGCTGGATCCGGTCGACCATGATTCAGGCAGGTAGAAACGTACGGAACCTTGACGGTTCGCTCCGGCGGGATTGAAAAATTTCCAGCGCCTCCTCCGCCACCTAAGCCACCACCACCACCGAGACCACCGCCGCCACCACCGAATCCACCGCCGGCGGCCTGAGCACCACCCCCACCGCCGAGACCGCCACCACCACCGAGACCACCGCCACCACCAAGACCACCGCCGCCGAAGCCACCGGCACCAGCTCCACCAAATTGCTTGAGAACCTGAACCGCGACAAACGAATCAGGGAGCTCAACAGTGAGTGGCTGTTCCGTCTGATTCGAAACGAGCACGAAACCGCCTTCTGGTCCATTGGCGACAACTTTCGAATGGAGACGTCCATCGTCGATGCCATCAAAAAGACTGACTCGCTCTGCTGAGGGGTCAAATTTCGGTTTCAGGATCAGCGGCTTCCGAGACGCTTTCTCGGGACTCGCCTTATCAGCACCCACTGCGAAAGACCCTGCCAGCAGACCGGTCGTGATCAGCAGACTCAGCGTCATACGGCGATTCAACTGACGGGACAGTTTCATCAATAGAACTCCTGAAAACCAAGCTCCGAAACCACAGGCTGCATCGAAATGCAGCCTGTCTGAAGAATTATCAGTTCGCCGAAAGTTGCGACAACCAGCAGCTTCAGCCAGTTTATCGCGGATTTCAGGGTGCTCACAACAAAAAATCTCCCTCTGAACCTCAAGTCGTCGGTCCTTTTCGCGCAGTGAATCGACCGGACTGACGAATGCGAATACAGAGAAACCGATGACTGGGAAAACATTTCGGGCAATGAACCGGTTCGAGATGGTTATTCAGGGGCCAGTTCACGCCGGGGCTGGTCCGACAATTCAGGCTGGAACGAAACCGAACTGCGAATTCCGGCAACGTCCGGGCGAACTGACTGCTTCTTCTTGTTCCGGGCGCCTGAATTGGATGAAATGATGGAATCATCCGAGATCGGGGAATGCTTCAATCCTGGCCGGGAAAATGGATGAATTCGGCCGGAAATTCGGGATTCAAGGCCGTGAGATCAATCTGGATTCCGCCGAAACCAATGTTCTGAGACGTTTTCATGACAGAAACCAGCACCTCGAATGAACTGTTCGAACGATGCGCTGCGCTCGTCAGAGAACTCATGTCGACAGTATCGCGGCTCGAATCAGCCGCCGGGTTGGACCTTCTCGGCCTGACCCCGACAAGCGATCGAGAATGGCATCGTGTCCTGCGGCAGAAGCTTGCGCCGCAGCTGGGAGCCGAATCCTGGCTCGTCGTGGCGGTGACTGGCGGCACGAATATCGGGAAAAGCTCCATTTTTAATCATCTGGCCGGGTGTCGAGCCAGTGCGAGCAGTCCGCTGGCTTCCGGAACTCGACATCCGGTCTGTCTGGTACCAACGGGCTTTACGCAGCTCCACCGCCTCGAAGAGATCTTTCCCGATTTTGTTCTGCAGGAATGGACCGCAGCTTCAGATTCTCTTTCTGACGCTCCGGAGAACTGTCTCTTCTGGCGATCTGCTCCGGAGCTTCCCCGAAGCCTTCTGATTCTGGATACACCAGACATCGACAGTGATGCGAGAATCAACTGGGAGCGAGCAGATGCGATTCGTCGCTGTTCCGACGTTCTGATCGCTGTTTTGACTCAGCAGAAATACAACGACGCTGCGGTAAAGGAATTCTTTCGAAAAGCTGCTGTCGAAGATAAATCGGTCATCGTGATTTTCAACCAGTGTCTGATCCCTGAGGATGAACCGTACTGGCCGATGTGGCTGAAGACTTTCACAGAGGAAACCGGCATCCATCCGGACGCAGTCTATCTGGCACCTGCAGATCGACGAGCTGCGGAGGATCTCCGACTTCCGTTCTATCAGAAGACCTGGCCAATCAGTGAATCTGCTTCCGGGACATCTTTCGAATCAACTCCGGTTCCTGGCAGCCTTTCGCTGGACCTGTCGCAGCTCCGGTTTCATGAAATCCGAATCCGAACTCTGCTCGGATCACTGCGTTCACTGACTTCGGAGCAGGACGGTATTCCATCGTGGCTGGGTGAACTTCGTCGCACCAGTCGGGAACTCAGAGACATCGCCGGGCGGCTTTCTGCTGAGTCTGCTCTGAAGATTCACAACTGGCCCGTTCCCGCCAGCTCTGTGTTCATCGAGGCGATTCGAGTGTGGTGGCAGGAACATCAGGTCGGATGGGCTCGAAAGGTCAATGATGTCTACAACACGCTGGGGGCTGGTATCCTCTGGCCGATTCAAAAACTGAAAGTTGCAATCCAGGGAGAAACCGTTCCGCCGCTTCAGGACTACAGTGTTCAGGAATGGTCTGTCATCCTGACGGCGGTTGAAGAGCTGTTCGAAAAGCTTCGCTGGATTTCCGAAAGCAGTACGCCTCCGATTCAGAAGAAAATCAAACAGATACTGTCCGGTTCGTCGAGGTCGGAACTGATTGAACGTCTGAGAGCGGACTTTCAGAGAATTGATTTTGGCCTGGAGATTCGTGAAGTCGTGAACGCGGAAATGGAGAAGTTTCGCAGCACGAATCCCGATATGTTTACGCTCTACCGTCAACTGCACAACGTGACTGCTGCAGTCAGGCCGGTCACGAGCGTGGTTCTGTTCAGTATGGGTTTTGGGCCAACCGGCGAGGCGGTCGCTCCGTTTGTTGCGGGTGCTGCAGCTCAGGCGGTTGTTCATGTTGTCGCGGATGTTGCAGGAGGAGCCACTGTGGCATTTGCAGGCGATGCTGCGGTAGCGACCGCTGCAGGCACGGGATCTGGTCTTCTGCAGACATGGTTTCATCGAATTCATACAGCCTTCACCGCACGACGTGCGCAATGGCTTACTGACCGAATCCATTCTCAGATCCTCGGGTCACTGCCGATGGAAGTTCGCTCCGCAGCAGAACTCACAAAACATCCCGAGTTTCGTCGTGTCGAGACAGCCGTGCAGCAGCTTCGAGAACTGACCGCTTCCAGCCCACGACGGATTTCACAGTCATGACCATCAACTCAGAGCTCGAACAACTGGCACTTCTGGCTGGTATCGACGACCTGACGCAGCAGATTCGACGCTGGCTGGATGCGCCACCTGACTGGGAACCAGCTCGCCGTTCGCGGATTCTGGTTTCGCAGGTTCTTGATCGAGTTCGCAAAGTGCGAATTCGACTTGAAGCACCGCTCATCGTCGCAACATTCGGCGGCACCGGAACCGGAAAAAGCACGCTTGTGAATGCACTCATCGGACAGGAAGTGACCGCGTCCGGGCGAGAACGACCGACTACCAAAACACCCATTCTCCTTGTTCACTCGAGTCTGGACACGGCATCTCTGACCGGCTTCGATCTTTCGCAGTTTCAGATCCGAGTTCTGGATGCTCCTGTTCTCAAAGACATCGTGGTCATTGACTGTCCCGATCCGGATACCAGCGAAGGCGCCGCAACCGGCAGCAACCTCGCTCTTCTGCGGTCCATTCTGCCGTTGTGCGACGTGCTGATCTATACATCGACACAGCAGAAGTACCGCAGTGCTCGTGTGACTGAGGAGCTGGCTGACATCGCATCCGGTTGTCGCCTTGTTTTTGTGCAGACGCACGCAGAGACTGACTCTGATATTCGTGACGACTGGCGAAAGGCACTTTTGGCTCGCTGGCAGGTTCCCGAACTCTTCTTTGTCGATTCCCGCGAAGCTCTGAAACTTCAGCAGCAGGGACAGGAACCCGGAGGTGACTTCCGTCGACTGAGATCGCTGCTGACGGGGCAGCTTGGGGCATCGCGAAGAATGGCTGTTCGACGAGCCAATCTCATCGACCTGCTCGACGAATCTCTGCAGAACTGTTCGCAGGAGTACGCTGCTGCGATGCCGGCACTCGATCAACTGACCGAAGCACTCGAGCAGCAGCGACAGAAACTTCAGCAAACACTGACTGTTCAGCTGCGCTCGGAGCTGCTGGTGAACAGTCATCTGTGGGAACGTCGACTGCTCAGTGCTGTGACTGACATGTGGTGGTTCAGCCCGTTTTCGGCCGTGCTTCGGTTTTATAACGGGATGGGGGCATTCGTGGCTTCTTTCACCGCCTTTCGAGCTCGTACGTCAGCTCAGGTGGCACTGATCGGAGCTGTTCAGGGAACACGATGGCTGAAGGCTCGAGCGGAAGAACGCGAGGCTGCAGAAAATCTGGATCGACTGGCGGCGTTCGGAATCAGCGACGAACAGCTGCAGGAAGCACGCATGATGATTTCAGGGCATGTTCAGACTGCGGGAATCGAAGATCCGGAATTCGAAAAGAATCGGCGTGACATTCGAGTCCTTCGCAGTCAGGCTGCCAATCTGGAAGGAGAGTTTCTGCTGGATGCCCGACGTGAGGTCGATTCCCTCACCGAATCACTCGCCAGACAGTACTGCACGCTGCCGGTGCGGATTCGATTCGAAGTTCTGCTCGGAGCCTATCTGCTGTTCGTTCTTGGGCGAATCGGCCATAACTTCTTCTGGGCCAGTTTTCTGAAACCGATGCTCTTTTCATCGGCCGAACCAGCGCCGCTGCTGAGCATTGATTTCTACGTGCCGGCGATCCTGTTTCTTCTGCTCTGGTCCGGGATTTTGGTCGGTGCTTTTACTTGGCAGCTTCGTCGAGGCCTGACGGAACGCGTCGAGCAGCTGGCTGCGGCGACGGCGAGACGGCACCTGGTCAACGGCCTGTTCCCATCGATTGAACAGGCCACAGACCGAATTCGAACTGACCATCAGAGAATGCAGAAACTCCGCGATCAGGTTTCAGGTTTCCGACGCCGTCTGGCCGATTCCACCTCGTTTCTCGGTGGACGTCGCTGAAGGTCAGAGGTGATTCTGACGTTTCGCGGCAGTCATACTGGTCTGGTCGAAATCAGATTTCAGGCGGACCTGAACTGAGTGTCAGGCCGGGCCGAGCCCCGCCATTCTGCGCCACGCACTGACTTGTCCGAGGTGCATCATCACATGGCCGCCGACATAGAAATTGTGCAGTGATCCGAGCGTTGGAAACAGTTCGGCCATTCTGCCTTCAATCGGATGAGGCTGCTGAAATGCCGCATCGGGCGTTTCCTGAAGCGCTTCCAGAGCAGCTTTGTATCCATTGAAGAATGTCGTCGTGATGAGCTCCATCGATGGGTAAACCGTGCCCGAAGCATCATCGACACATTTCGCGTCCTTCGAGAATTTTGCTTCGAATCCGTCGGGCAGCGCGACCGACGTTCGGCCCAGCTGCTGCAGAATTCTTGGTCCGTACAGACTCAGATGACCGTAAGTGAAAGCCGGATGGTTCGACTCAATCGGATTTCCACCCGGTGCAGCGAACCGAGCAAACTGCTGCGGAGTGACATCCTTCAGAAGTCGTTCCGCATAGCCAATAGAAAGTGAAAGAGAATCGGCAATCACATGTCCCAGTGATCTCGTCATGGAGGGATACCTTCAGCAAACAGGGCTATCAAGAGATGAATACTGCTCAGGAACTTCAGTGGACGCGCTGTCCCGGCACACTTCCGGTGTCAGGGCTCAGCAGGAAGACTTCTTTTCCACCGCTTCCACTCGCACACACCATCCCCTGGCTCAGTCCGAATTTCATCTGACGTGGCTTCAGATTGGCGACACAGATGACCAGACGACCAATCAGATCTTCCGGTTTGTAGGCGGCCTTGATCCCGGCGAAAACATTGCGAGTCTCACCGCCACCAAGAGAAAGAGTCAGCTGAAGCAGTTTGTCGGCGCCCTGAACATGAGCCGCTTCCAGCACTCGCGCGACGCGGAGATCCACTTTTACGAAATCATCAATGGTACATTCTGCAGCGAGAGGCTCGTGCGCCAGCGCATCACCACTGTCGTTCCACTGATCTGCAGGATGCCGGGATGGAGCCGATTCGGTCGGGGCCGGTTCTTCTGCTGCGGGTTTACTGTCTTCAATCATCGACTGCACCTGAACTTCTTCAATACGATTCATTAATGTGCGGAACGCAGCGACAGGTGTTCCCGTCAGTGGTTTCTGCGCATCCTGCCAGGAACAAATGGAACTGTTGAGCAATTCTCCTGCCTGCTCAGCCAGACGCGGAAGCACCGGCTGAAGGTAGATGATGAGCTGTCGGAAAAGGTTGAGTGTGACGGTGCAGACATCCTGCAGCTGCTGAGCCTTTTCCGGATCTTTCTTCAGAGCCCACGGCTGCTGGTCGTCAACATACTTGTTGGCACGATCTGCCAGCAGCATGATGTCTCTCATCGCGGCGCTATAGTTACAGTCCTCGTACCATTCCGCAATCTGTTCGGCTCGCGAGGCACCGTAGGCAAAGAGCCCGCCATCATCCGGGTAGTCCTTCGACAGTGTGGAACCAGCCAGAAATCTCGCCGTGCGAGATGCCAGATTCACGACTTTACCGACCAGATCACTGTTCACTCGATGAACGAACTCGGAAAGATTCAGGTCGATATCGTCAAGCCCCGGACCAAGCTTGCTCGCATAGTAGTATCGGAGTGCGGACGGATTGAGGTGTTTCAGGAAGGTGGACGCCATCACGAACGTCCCCTGAGACTTCGACATTTTCTCCCCGCCCACAGTCAGAAAACCATGGATGTGCACTCGCGAAGGCAGGTTATATCCCGCAGTCTTCAGCATCCCCGGCCAGAAGAGTGTGTGGAAGTAAGTGATGTCCTTCCCGATGAAGTGATGAATCTCAGTTCGAGGATTCTTCCACCAGCTGTCGAGCGTTTCACCCTCGCGTTCGCACCACTGAGCTGTGGAGCCGATGTATCCGATCGGTGCGTCAAACCAGACGTACCAGTAATGTCCCGGACTGTCAGGAATCTCAAATCCGAAGTAAGGTGCCGGACGTGAAACATCCCAGTCTCGCAGCGGTTCGCCGAGGAAATGACCTTTGAGGTAGTTGGCAACTTCGCTCTGAAGATGCTTTCCACTCTGACTCCATTCCGCCAGAAAGTCGTGAAGCAGTTCCAGCCGGATGAAGAGATGTGCTGCACTCCGCACTTCCGGAACCGCCCCGGACAATGTGCTTTTCGGATCAATCAGGTCAGCAGGCGAATAGGTGGATCCACATTTGCTGCAGTTGTCTCCGGGCTGATCGAGAGCTCCGCATTTCGGGCAGGTGCCTCGCACAAACCGATCCGCGAGGAACGTGCCGGCGACGGGGTCGTAGAGCTGAGCAACGTCTTTCTCGACGACCAGTCCGGCCTTTCTGATGGAAGACCAGAATTCATGGCAGAGCGATCTGGTCTCGGCGCTGTTGGTGCTGCCATAGTGATCGAAGCCGATATCGAACCCGGAGAAATCACGGATGTGGGCTTCCCGCATTTCCGCGATGACGTCTTCTTCTGACCGTCCCTCTTTGCGGGCACGAATCATAATCGCCGTGCCGTGTGTATCGTCAGCACAGACGAACAGACAGCGATGCCCACGAAGCTTCTGAAATCGAACCCAGATGTCAGTCTGGATGTATTCGACCAGATGCCCGATATGAATATGGCCGTTCGCGTATGGCAGTGCGGCAGTAACCAGAATGCGTCGTTCTGTCATTCTCTGATCCGATTAGATGGCCGTTCCGTCCCGCTGCCCAGATCCACAAACCATCTCCGAGGATGCTGATCCGTGAGATCAGAAGGCGGGTATGCACATCAATGATGGTGGCACGAAGCTGAAAATGTATTGATCGTCAGTCGCTTTTCGTCACTCGGAGAGTGACGACCACTTTGGAAAGTGACGACTGCTGATGCAACCGGTGTTCAGCACAGGCAACGAGCCGAACGGTAACAGAAACCGATTCGCTTCGCAGCTGTCTGTCGCGGGAACGAACGAAAAACATCCCGCAGCCACTCATGCGGCTGCGGGATGACTTTTCAGGTAACCGAGGATTGGCAGGGCAATATCCCCGATCAATCACATCCATTTCCGTGGTCTACGGCTTGAATGACACGATCTCCTTGCCGTCGGTTCCGTTCCAGACACGAAGAATTCCATCTTCGCAGCCAGCGGCCACAATCGTGCCGTCAGAGTTCGAGGCAGCGCGGTACACATAATCGGGAGCACCGGCGAACTCGCGAACCGGATTGCCATTCCCCGCAGAGTGCAGAAACACGCGTTTGTCACCACTGCTGCTCAGCAGATTGTCCTGCAGTCCAACAAAACTGAGCGACGTGACCTGCTTGGAATAAGTGCTGATCGTGCGAGCCTGCT
Organism: Planctomyces sp.; assembly: GCA_046345315.1. GTDB lineage: Bacteria > Planctomycetota > Planctomycetia > Planctomycetales > Planctomycetaceae > F1-80-MAGs062. The sequence goes on along the minus strand of JBKDKA010000166.1, from coordinate 54,289 downwards.
CACCGGTTTCTGCATTCCAGACCTTGATGGCATTGTCGGCACCGGCACTGGCCAGAAGAGTTCTATCGGCTTTCCAGGTGACATCCATCACATGGTGAGTGTGTCCTTCGTAGGACTGGATGTGTTTTCCGGTTTCGACATTGAAGACTTTGGCGAATTTGTCGGCCGATGCTGACGCAAGCATCTTCCCGTCGGGAGAAAATTCCAGTCCGTACACCGTGTCACTGTGTGCGTCAGCAAACTGTCTGAGCAGACTATGGTCCTGAATATTCCACAGCGTCACCTGCCCCTGACGAGAAGCTTCACCGCCGCCAGCCGCCAGAAGATTTCCATCCGGAGAAAAGGCCAGCGAAAGAACGCGATCGACAAACACGGAGTCGACATTATCCGGTGAAGCTGTCTTGCCGGCTTCCGGAGGTTTCGACCCGAGGGTGGCATTGAGCTTCCATGTTCCGAACGCAGTGCGGGAAATCAGATGAGAACCGGTCAATGACAGGAATACCCTGTCACCCGCGATCACCAGATTCTGAACTTCGCCGGCTGGCTGCGTTAACGCTGGTGCCAGAACATCGAGCGGCTGTCCATCGATGGAATTCCAGAGACGAACAGTACCTGTGACGTCTGTCGTCACGGCGATCGCACCGGTCGGCAGAAAACCAGCGAAACGGCTCTTCGCAGGCTGTGCACTTCCAGCGGCCTTCGCTGCTTCGACTACAGTCGCACCGGCAGCTGCTTCCTGCACAGCAACTTCGTGCTGCTGCTTGCGTTCAGCCACTCGTTTGTCAGCTCGAGCAACCGCGGCAGAAGCGAAATCCAGACTCTTCTTTGCAAGCTGCTGCTTTGATTCCGCCGCTGTGTTGGCATCCTTTGCAGCCACTTCTGCTTTCTCTGCTGCTTCGGCGGCCTGCTTCAGCGCTGCATCATCGGCCTTCGCTGCCAGAGCCGTTTTGGCTGCGGTATTCGCAGCAATTGCCGCATCGAATTTGGTTTTGGTATCCGCAGCTGCGGCAATTGACTTATCAAGCTCTTCTTTCGCTTTTGTCTCCGCATCCTTCTGAGCCGTCAGCTCTTTTTCGGATTCGTCGACCTGACCTTTCACCACGGTGACTCGACTGTCAAGAATCGCCTTCTGGTACTCGGAGGACTTAACCTTCCTGAGTCCATTCAGATCCTGATTCAGAACCGCAAGCTGTTTCGCTTCCGCAACTGACCAGAGAATTGCCTGGCCATCATCGGCTGTAAAGAGGCATCGATCGCCGGCGGTGTTCACTGCAACTGCGACTCCCGTAGCCGGCAGATCCAGGAGTCCCGATCGTGTACCGTCAGCGGTCTTCCAGATCTCTGCCTTGCGATCAGCACTGATCGTTGCGAACACGGCACCTGTGCCGGCGAGTTTCTGAATTGGTCCGGCCTCTGATTTGACTTCCTGAGCCACTGCAACGACGCCGGTATCAGCAGCGACAGTCATCAGACGCACAATGCCATCAGCAGAAAGTCCGGCGATTTTCTGATCCGCCAGCAGTTCACTGAATGCAACAGTCGGACTCGCCAGCGGCTCACTTCGATGCAGGACTTCGCCACTGGATGTGAGCGATGTCTGGATACGATGATCGGCCAGCGCTGCAACCACCAGAGATCGCTCTCCGGCCGTCATTCGAATCGCTGTGACCAGCTGTCCCATCGTGTCAATCTTTGCCTGAGTTTCGCCGGTCCGAGCATTCATCAGAACGATTCCGGCACCGGCGGTTGCAACAGCCAGACGCTCTCCGTCGCTGCTCAATGCCCAGGCCGAAGTGTCTGCAGGCAATGCGACAGCTGATGAAAGATCGTCGGTTGATCGTTTCCAGAGTTTCACTTCGCGGAAGCCACTGGTGGCCAGGATGTCGCCTGACGGATGGAATGCGGCTGCGTGGACGTAATCGCGATGAGCGACAGGTGCCGGAAATACAGGTTCAGCAGCCTGAAGCGAACTGTCATTGAGTTCAGCCTGATGATCTCGTGCCGCAAGGTCATAGATCGTGACTCGACCACCTCGGCTGGCGGCAATGAATCGCCCCCACGGATCAATATCCAGCGAATAGATGGCCTTCAGCTGAGAACTGATCGGCTGCCATTTCATGGCGATTGATCGACCAGATCCCCCTGCTGCTGCACCTTCGATAATCCACTGTCTCAGAATTCCCAGTTGTGCCGGCGTGAGCTTCTGGGCTTTCACGTCATTCGGCATGGGCGGCATGACCGGTTCCGCAGATCGGGCGGCAACCGTGAAAAGCAGACTTTCCTCCGGCTTTCCTGCGATGACCGAAGGACCTGTCGATCCACCTTTCATAATGGCCGCGGAGTTCTCGAGAATCAGGTCATTCTCCGAAAGAGCGGCGTTGTGACAGGCGATGCAGTTCGCTTCCAGAATGGGATAGACATCGCGTTCGAATTCGACGGGACGCCCCAGTTTTGGATCTTCAGCAGCAATGGGTGCTTCGTCCTGAGCCATGCCGGTGACAGCTGACAACGACAATGCCCCTGCCGTGAACGCTGCTGACAGGAACGAAGCAATATTTCGACTTGAGATTTTCATGAAATGGTTCCGGCAGAATTTGTTCATTCTGTCACCTTGATCGCCAGAGGAAGGTCGACCGAAGACGGTCGACCATTAAAGTCACCGGTTGCCCGAACGACAGCCATCGGAACGTCGCCGACTGCTGCGTCGGCAGCCGCAGTCAGCATCAGAGTGACTTCAGTCTGATCCGCAGCGAGATCAGCCACATTGGAAGTGACTCCCTTGACCTGTTCCGGTACGACCACAGTGATTTTCAGTGGTCCGGCGAATCCATTCTTCCGTGCAACGGTGACCTTGACCGGTACCGTGCTCCCCTTTTTCACAACACCGCCTTCCAGCGCTGCTGCTGTCACTTTGGCCGGAGCAACACCAATGTTCACAATCAGCGGAACAGATACGGTCCGCACATTGACGTTTGCCGGCTTTGTTGCCTCTTCGGCTTTCTTGTGAGCTGCATCTGCGGCTGCCTTTTCGGCTGTGGCCTGTTTGACCAGATTTGCCGCATCGACCATCGCCTTCTGAGTTGTCTCCACGGCCTTCTTCAGATCAGGCAGTTTCGCTTCCAGTGCGGCCTTCTCCGTTGTCTTTGCCGCTTCCTGTGTCTTCGCGTCGACAAGAGACTTCGACACTGTTTCAATCTTTGTTGTCAGTGTCTGAATGGCAACGGAAGCTGTCTCCGCGAGCGTTGTTGCTTCCGTAACCGCTTTGATGGCTGCGTCGAATGCTTCCGGCGTGCTGTCCTTTGACGTCGACACCGAAGCAAGCTGTTCTTTGACCTTTGCCAGCTCATCGAGCGAAGCTTTGTAACCCGCGACAGACTCAGCAAACTGTTCCTTCAGTGTTTTCTGAGCCGCAGCGAGCGTTTCCACTTCTTTGACAATTGCTGCAATCTGTTCGTTGTTCGCTGTGACCATCTTTCCGGCTGCTTCGAACGCCGCCACGGCATCAACGGATGTCTTCTCACTCGCAGCCAGCACGCCTTCTGAATCTTTCAGTTTCGCAGCGGCTCGCTCTGCCATCCATGGATTGCGACGCCAGGAAACCGGAGCAAGGCCACTGATTACGACAGTGCTCGTCGTTGCTGGTGCGTTCTCTTTAAGGAACAAGCGGCCGATCCCGGAATCCGCACCCTTGTCGATCGCGAATGGCGGGGCATCAACATTGGCAGGAACTCCGAAGAATGTCAGATCCACTTTGCCGTCAAATCCTCCGCGTCGAACAATCTTCACTGGAACAAGCAGCTGCTGATCCTGACTGACTTCTCGAATTCCCGGTTCCACAACGACATGGAAGGGTTGCTCATCCTTCATGACCCCGGCCACAAGGGAGTCCGACATGCGAGCTGTCCGTGGAAGCCCGTTCAGAACATCATGAACGAGTGTTGCGACACGAGCTGTTCGCACAACTTCTGCGTCCGCCGGGCCGCTGCGTCCCTCGATCTGAATCGGAACAGCCAGTTCCGAACAGTTTTCTGCAGCACTCAGCACGAGGATTGCCGACGGCTGTCCCGGACCAATCGTTGCACCGGAACATGTGATTCCCTCCGGCAACTGACTGGCCTGAAGGCGGATGGCCCCGTCGTGCCCATCCTGCCGATAAGCGTAAACCGACAGTTGATAGTTACCACCTTTGCGAAGACTGATGGCACCACTGGTTGCCGGCAGCACACCGTCTGCTGAAGGAAATGCATCAAACACCAGAAGTCGGTAATCAGGTTCCGGCTTTCTGACTGAGAGTCGATAGGTCAGACGCGGGTCACCGCGTGAGTCCGCATACTGATCACGGACGCGAATGCGGTAGACACCGTCTTCGGGAACTGCCAGCTGAAACGACGGATCGGCACTCAGTGTCGGCAGGTCTTTACCGCCCGGATCCTGTTTCTGGTCATCTTCAGTTCCGAGACGACTGAATGTTTCAGTGCCGTCGGCCGCTGTGATGACTCGTTCCACCATCAGCAGAGGATCGGTGATCGACCCCTGACGATGTCCATAGATTTCGATCACCCATGACTCACCCTTTTTCGCTGCAAACCGGTATTCATCTTCATCACCTTTCGCAGAGAATCGACCGGAAACTTCCCCGGGCACCGTGATGGTCTGAGGTGTTTTCGCCGTCTGATCCTTTTCCGGCTGCTCCAGCACAGGTGGAAGAGAAGACACCGAAACCGGAAGAAGATTTCCTTCAACTCCGTTCCACCACAGCGAAGTCAGCGGGGAGCTGAATGCCGGAAATCCAACGGAAGTGCCACCCGACTGTTTCAGATCGATGGTCATCTGTTTTGCGAGCAGAGGCATGCCTTCGACGGTTTCGCCAGTGGGTTCGCCGCCGGGTAGATACCTGCCCATCACAGTGACTGTCGATGGCTGATCGGCGGAGACGATGGATGGCACCACGAGGTCGACCAGTGGTCGAGTATCCACAGTCAGCCTGTAAACATGGTCAGCGCCACCCGAATAGACGATGTCGGTGACCTTCAGAAGCATATCACCGGCCTGGTCAGCTGTGTAAACAAGACTGGCTTCCTGCAGGAAAATCCGCCGTGATTCGGCGACTCGTCTTCCGGCAGCGTTATACAACTGAATGACCGGCTGCAGCGGAGAATCAATCCGAGCCGCCTCGGTGCGAAACACAGCGGTCTGTCCGGCTTCCAGATGAACTCGAAAGAAATCTACATCGGTTGCCGAATCAGCCTTTGCATTCACGACAGAATTCAAGGCCACTGCAGTCACCTGCTCAGCCGCGTTGTTGGGTTCTGCTTCTGCTGCCTCCGGAAGCGTATCGACTCGAAACGCTCGCGGGTTGCTGATGCCGAACAGGCCCCGTGTGCGAACGTCGTAAAGCCCGGGAGGCACTGTCGGTGCCACGGTGACGACGAAAACGTTTGCCACGGGATTTCCGGCAGCATCCTTCTTCGGCACAGCGATGATTTCGGGATGACTGAAGACCAGCTGGTCGACTTCATCCAGATCAGTGCCTGCGGTGAGCGTGACATCAATCGTCTGCCCGTGCTGTGCACCGGCCGGAAAGATAGACGTGAGTCGCGTCTGTGGCAGCTGAGCCATGCAGTGATCAGCTGATGCAAACACCGTCACGGCAATGAGCGCACGAATCAACGCGTGATGCTTCATGGTAAACAGAGTCCGAGGTGGGAAAATACTGGCAGAAGGGAGTATGTGCGGCAGGAAACTCAAACGGACCGGACAGCCTGATGAACAGCTGCCCGGTCCGTAATCCAGAATCAGTGATTGAACTGAAATTCCTTCGTGTTGATCAACGCCCAGAGGATGTCTTCGTAGGCCGGACGCGGATTCGCTTCGTTACGTTTCAGGTAACTGATCGCGGTTTCCATTTCGGAAGCATTCGGTTCACGAGAGAACACCCAGCGGTACAGCTCAGCGACACGTTCTTCATTGGACCGAGCCGTGTCTTTCGCCAGCACTGCGGCTCGCCCGGATTCTGCAGCGATCTTCTCCTGAATCTCCTTACCGTTCAGCAGGTGAAGGCTCTGAGCCAGATTCGCATCCATACTGCGTTCACATTCACAGGCCGTGTCGCCTTTCGGCTGACCGAATACCTGCAGGAAGTACGGTCCGTTGGACGCATCGGCAAGCTGAAGTGCTTTCGTGCCGGCGGGCATCCCACCAAACGCCTGGGATGATCCTGTGACCTGATGAAACGCATCGTAAAGAGCTTCTGCGCCCAGTCGTCTCGGGTAATACCGCGAGAAATTCTGCTTGTCGTTCTGATTGTAATCATTCGGCAGAGAACTCAACTGATAGACACTGGATCGGCAGATGGTCCGAATCAGATCCTTCATATCGAATCCGGATTCAATGAACCTCGCTGCCAGCGAATCCAGAAGTTCAGGATTCGATGGAGGATTCGTGGCTCGCATATCGTCTTCAGGTTCCACGATGCCACGATTAAAGAAGTGCTTCCAGTATCGATTCACGAGCGACTTTGCGAAGAACGGATTCTTCGGATCACTCATCCAGTCGGCAAGTTTCACACGTGGGTCCTGATCGGCAGGAATCTGATACGGAGTTCCTGTGCCAAGACCTGTGGGAAGCAGGCTCTTACCGGATCGTGGGTTGCTGGCGGTCGCTACGCCTTCGTTATGGAAGACTCGACGATCTCGCATCTTGTCGCTGGCATTCGGAATCGTCTTCTTTCCGACTCGATTGTAAAACGCTGCCAGACCGTAATAGTCGTCCTGACTCCATTTCTCAAACGGATGATGGTGACATCGAGCACACTGAATGCGAAGACCGAGGAACAACTGAGCGGTGTCTTCGACCTGCTCTTCGACCGTGTCCACATCGCGGTACCAGGTGACTGCAGGATTGATTGACGGATCACCTGTGGCCGAAATAATCTCGCGAACCAATTTGTCGTAAGGTTTATTGTCGTAGATGCTGTTCCAGAGCCATTTGTGGAACAGCATGGTTCCCGGAGTATCTTCTCCGCTGGCCTTCTTGTTTCGCAGAACGAAGTTCCACTTGTTCGCGAAATGGTCGGCGTAAGCGGGGCTGTCGAGCAGGCGATCAACCAGTTTGTCGCGCTTGTCCGGACTCGTGTCCGCCACAAACGTTCGAACTTCCGCTTCTGTCGGCATGGTGCCGCAGATGTCCAGAGAAACTCGACGCAGGAATGTCAGATCATCACAGCGTTCGGATGCTGGAATCCCCAGAAGCTTCAGTTTGTTAAAGACGGCTGTGTCGACGATGTTGATTGGCTCCGGCATCTTTGAAGTGTCTGCCCCCAGCGGGATCGTCGCTCGGAATGTCGCAACCTGCCCCTGAAAGCGAGCCATGATCGCGACTTCGCCGGCCAGATCGTGAGTGCTCACCAAGCCGGTGACGCTGGACTCCGCCATCTCACTGTCGTTCGCTTCGAAGAGTGCCATGCGTGTGACGTCTTCGACGGAGCCATCACTGTAAGTTGCGAGCACCGCGATCTGCTGCTGACTGCCGCGTTTCATGACGCGACCTTCGGGAACGCAACGGATGGATGTGACTTCCGGATCGCTGGCCGTTCCGTAAGGCATCCCCTGTTCCACCCAGCGAACAAGCAGATCGTACTCGTAGCTGCTCTGCTCCATTCGCTTACCGCCACCGTGCGGCGACCGACCGATCGCCTTCTTCAGCAGCAGACTTTCGCTCGGAACTCCCGGGAAGATTCGGCGACCACGGGATTCCTTCCGCAGAAATTCGTAGTCGTCTTCCGGATAAAAGCCGAGCAGTGAAAGACGAAAGCCATTCTGACCGCCGGATTTTCCGTGGCATCCGCCACCGTTGCATCCCAGCTTAGTGAAGATCGGCACCACCTGATTTCGGAAGTTGATCGGCAGCGGATGAGCAAAACCGCTCACTGCGATTTTCGCTGTCGCTGACTGTGCGCCGAGCGTTGCCGTCAGTGTGACTTCACCGTCCGATTTCGGCACAGCAAGTCCCGTGGAATCGATTCCGATGATGGCGGGATCAGAAAACGATAGTGTCGCTTCCCGAGTCGCATCTGTCATGGATCCGTCGTCATGAACGGCAGACACGATGATCTGCTGACGTGCATCCCGACTTCGGATGACGACTCGTCCCTCCTGATCCACCGGCTGGATTTCCAGACGGACAACGTCTGCCATCGTCATCGAACAACAGGCGAAACCGGCGATTACCAGCGTCGCGTTCAGGGCCGCGCGATACATGAGTTCTTCTCCTGAGGCGGGATTGGTCGGCGTCTTACCGACTTCTTTTGACGGAGCCGATCGGGCAGGAAAATGGAGAAACAAGTGGTCTGTTGGAATTGTATGCCGAACAATCCCACACCGTAGCTTATTCCTCTCACTTCAGGAATCAAGCATTCTGCTGCAACCGCCATTGCAATCAGTGATCCGGGGCATTTTCATCGAAAAACCAGTTGACTTCGTCCGGTTTTGCAGATTTTTGGATGAATGTGCGGATCCTGCTCGCCGGATTTCATTCTTCAGCGATCGGAATTCGGATGACGAGACCTGCGAATTTGCGTGTGAGTGATTTCCCACCGGAGCCGAACTGTCGTGAATGGCAGCCGACGCACCCAGCCCTCAGAGGTATGCTTCCGATTCGCTCGTAGTAGCCATCCTGAACGTGCTCCACGAAATCGCTGCCGGCCGCAATCTTTTTTGCGGCATGCTTCTCGAATTCCGTCTTTGGTTCGTGATCGATGTTCATGGCTTCTGTGTTGACGGAAATCCAGTGAGCTTTCGCTGTAGACTGGTTTTCCATCGCTTCAAAAACGTCTTCCATCGCTCGCGCCGGAAGGACAGCTCCGTCCGAACGAAAGTAATGTCGATGCATGACGTCCAGAGTCGACTGGTAGACATCGTGGAGTAACTTCGCTTCGACTTTCGCTTCCGAGACTGATCTTGGTGCCGTTTCCTTTGGCTCCTCGGTTGTCTTGTCAGTGGTGTCAGCTGTCTCAGCGGGAGCGGCAATCGCAGCAGGCTCCGGATTTTCCGCCGATGGGTTGGTGACCGCATCGCCGCCAAACCCGATAGCTGCACTGAGCAGAATGCTCGCGCCTGCAGCCAGAGTCAGTCTCATCTCATTGTTTGTCTTCATGGCTTGCTCCCACCTGCACCGATCAGACGACTTCCGGTAACGGAACGTGATTTTCGACAAGCGGCTGCGGTCGACCGGCCGGGTCGATGATTGGTTTCGAAAGCGGATTGATGCCAAGATTTCGATACAGTGTGGCAGTGATTTCCTGAAAATGCACAGGGCGTGTTTCAGCGTGTTCTCCGAGCCGATTGGTGCTGCCGATCACCTGACCTCCGCGCATTCCTCCGCCGGCCATCAGCGCACAGCTCACCTGCGGCCAGTGGTCACGACCGGCATCTTTATTGATTCTGGGGCTGCGGCCGAATTCTCCCCACGCGATGACAGTCACATCATCCAGCATTCCTCGTTGATCAAGATCTTCAATCAGCGCACTCAGACACTGATCAAGCTTGGATCCATGATCTCTGACGAGCTCAAAATTCTGGCCGTGACTGTCCCAGCGACCGTATGTCAACGAAACACAGCGGACTCCCGCTTCGATCAGGCGACGAGCCAGCAGCAGCTGTTCGTTGGCCGTCGGAGCCCCATCATACTGATAAGGAAATGGATACCCGGTCCCATATCGAGCTCGAGTTTCCGGTGATTCCTTTGTGATGTCGAGAGCATCCACCAACTTGCTGGAGGTCAGTACGTTGAATGCGGAGGATGTGAATGAGCTCATGGCTTCCATCCGCCCGGAGTGATCCGCTTCCTTTTTCATTCGGTCCACTCTGGCGAGCAGTTCCCGGCGATTCTGAAGCCGTTCGGTTCCGATGGATGCAGACGGAATCATGTCTGCCATTCCCGGCCCGTCCGGTTTGAACGCCGACTGTGATGAACCCAGAAAACCGGGAGCTCCGGCGTCTGACCAGGGCACATGAGCGGTCGTGGTTGTCAGACCGACGAACGGCGGGACCGAAAGATCAACCGGCCCCAGCACTTTGCCGGCAACAGCTCCGATGCTCGGGCGGCCACCGATAAAGGCAAGGTCACGAGCAGACCAGCCTGTCATGCACTGATAGGCGTCGTGGGCTCCAACGGATCCGACAACAGATCGAACGAGCACACACTTCTGCATCAGACCGGCGATTCTCGGGAAGGTCTCTCCGATCTGAATTCCGGAAACACTCGTTTCAATCGGAGAAAACTCACCGCGAATCTCCGCGGGTGCGTCCATCTTCAGGTCCCACATGTCCTGATGTGGAGGCCCACCACCCAGAAAAATATTGATCAGTGCCTTGTGCCGTGCTTTCCCTGAACCAGCTTCGGCGCGAAGCAGATCAGTCAGGCCGAAGGCACCAAAGCCGAATCCGGCAGCGCCGATGCGAAGAGCATTCCTTCGCGGGATTTGATCACAGAGACGGAATTCTGAATTCTGAATGATGTTCAGCATGTCGCGGCCCTCGTTCGGATGAGGTCTGAGGCGGGAGGATTCCAGCTTGAGCAGAGAAAAAGGCGGGATCATGCCCGGGAGTTGGTCGGGATCTGATCAATGGATCGAGTTCCCGGACCGGTGGCACGAATCTGTCACACTGGAGCAAATCACGCGCCTGACGCAGGTGTTTCAGGAGCCCCAGTGTTTCTGACTCAGCCCAGCACCAGGAAAATCAGCTGTTTTCCGATGGCTGCGGTTGGGGTTAGCCCGAGGTGTGATCAGCTGCCGGCAGCAAGACCTGAGCGGAAGAAGCGCGCCACTGAGCGAATCGTGCCCTGAGTGTGACATCAATGACCTGTCCAGGCGGAATCTCGGACGAAACATTCGAGCACATCTACTGTCCGGGCCATTTCGTGGATACACTGCTGCGTGAATCTTTTGCAGACGCGCCGTTAAACTCTTCGAAACTGTTACTTTTTCATGAAGCCGCATCCCCGTTCCACCAGTCAATCCTCCAGCAATCGCAAGCCGGCGAAACCACGCGACGCGACTTCTTCGGCTCGAACGCAGTCTGCATCACGAACGCAGCCTGCATCACGAACAAGATCTGCATCGCGAACGCAGGATTCATCGGGAGGGGATGTGCCGCGTGGAAAGGCATTTAGGGCGAATGATGCCGATGCTGGCGACCGTGGCGCAGAAAAGACGGTGACACCGCGTGGTGCTCGAAAACCACCCACGCGCCCATCACCCACGCGTCGACCAGCATCTGGCGGACCGAAATCGAGGGGAGTTCGACCAACCAGAGGCGCGGGATCGAATCCGGTGGCTGTTCCGGCGGATCGTGGCAGCATCGTTCGGAAACCTCAGGTTTCGACTGCGGCTGACGCTGAAGTTTCCGTTCATGACGACACCATTCGGCTGCAGAAATTTCTCGCTGCAGCCGGTGTGGATTCTCGTCGTAACTGTGAAACCTATATCCGGGAAGGACGCGTTACGGTCGACAGCGCCGTCATTACCGATCCGGCTCATGGGATCAATCCCGACGTTCAGGACATCCGTCTCGACGGGGAACGGCTCCGACAGCCTCGATACCGTTACTATCTGCTGAACAAGCCCCGTGGTGTTCTCTGCACCAACAGTGATCCGGAAGGACGCATCAGGGCGATTGATCTGATTCCTTCGAAAGGTATGAGGCTCTTTTCCGTCGGCCGGCTCGACGAAAGTACAGTTGGACTGCTTCTGATCACCAACGATGGCGATTTGGCTCAGCGACTGGCGCACCCGCGATTTGAAGTGGTGCGACGATATCGTTGCCAGGTAGCCGGAGTACCAAACGACGAAGTGATCCAGCAGCTTCGAGACGGGATGTACTTTTCGGACGGTTTCTTTCGCTTCCGAAGTGTTCGCTTCGTCAAACGCCTTGGGAAGAGCGCGATCCTCGAACTCGAACTGCGTGAAGGCAAGAATCGCGAAATTCGACGGCTGCTTGCCAAAGTCGGACACAAAGTGATTGCTCTGGAACGAATCGCCTTCGGACCGCTTCGGCTGGGATCGCTGCCGAGCGGCAAACATCGTGAGCTGGGAACTCGAGAAATTTATGAACTGCGAAAGTCGCTCGAGCAGCTGGAACGTGGCGAAGGTGACGGCATCTCAGAGAGGCGTCCTGCCGATCGCGCTGCGAAGACTCGCGTGACCGAGCGAAGTCGCCGTCCCGCGAAACGAACCGGCAATCGAAGGTCTCCAGGTTCGCCGGCCGCCGGAAGTTCCGGTGCCACCCGGGATCCAAATCGCAGCAAAGGACGAGACCGCCGTCGGAAATGATCAGCTGCAGTTATGTAGAGGGTGACGAATTATGTAGGGTGTGACCAGCGAAGCGCCGGCACACCATCTTTTTCTGCAGTCTGGTGTGCCTGCGCGATGCTTGTCACACCCTACGGCCAGAAAATCCTGAAACCGTCTGCCGCAGTGCTATCAGGATGGTGTGACGAGTTATGTAGGGTATGACCAGCGAAGCTCAGGCACACCATCTTTTGCTGCAGTCTGGTGTGCCGGCGCGATGCTTGTCACACCCTACGGACGTGTGGCGTGTCAATTCAGATTACGTCCAGAACCGTACCATCAAACCGGCGGGCGGTTGACCACATTGGTCGGCGTGCCGTTCAGAAACGCGGCGACGTTTTTGACGGTTTCTGCAAGCAGACGTCGGCGAGCGGCCTGTGTGGCCCAGGCGATGTGCGGCGTCAGAAGACAGTTGCGGGCGTTCAGCAGAGGATTGTCTGCCGTGATGGGTTCCTGAGAAACAACGTCCAGGCCTGCGGCCGCGAGGCGTCCGCTATTGAGAGCCTCCGTGAGATCGTTTTCCGCGACCAGTGCGCCGCGAGACGTATTGATCAGGATGGCTGTCGGCTTCATCAGTCGAAGAGTACGTTCGCAGATCAGCCCCCGTGTTTCGCTCGTCAGCGGACAATGCAGGCTCAGAATGTCAGACGTTCGCAGTACGGTTTCGAGGTCAGTGATTTGAACTCCGTGATGCTCGGGTTGTGCTGCACCGTTCTTTGAACGAGCGGCGATGACATTCATTCCGAAGGCACCTCCAAGTTCGGCAACTTTCTGACCGATCCTTCCGTATCCGATCAGCCCCAGCGTGTGTCCGGCAAGTTCCATGAGCGGACGTTTCCAGAAACTGAAATTCGGGGAACGTGTCCATTCCCCGTCCTGAACGGCCTGCTGGTGGATGGCGACGTGACTGCTGAGTTCCAGGATCAGAGCAAAAGTAAACTGCGCCACAGAATCCGTACCGTAAACAGGAACGTTGCAGACGACGACGCCTGCCTGTGATGCCGCCTGACCATCGACACAATCCCAGCCGGTTGCGCTGACGGCAACCATGCGAACCGAAGGTGTCTGCAAAAAGAAATCCGCGGCGAGTCGGCACTTGTTGACGACGACGACACTCGCACCCTGAGACCGCTGAACGGCCTCCTCGGCGGTGGAACGTTCATAAATCCGGACGGTGCCCAGCGACTCCAGTTCCGTCCAGGGATTGTCACCCGGATTCAGAGTCGCACCATCAAGAACGACAATGATCGGTGGCGTTGTTGTTTCGGCGATAGTCATATACTGATGTCGGTCGTCTGCGATGATGTTGTTTGAACTGATGTTTCTGATAACTTCGGGATCAGAAAGCACGCTCGAGAACGCCAGTACGAGTCTGTGAATAGGGAAGCCAGACGAGCACAATTCGAGTCACGCTCAGGTCTGTTTTTCGGGGAGGTATCTCGACGCGCTGAATCGCGATCTGTTCGGGATCGTAGGCCGACTGAATTTCCTGAGCATCCTTTTCAAACTGAGCATTCAGAGCATCGCGTTTTTCGATCACGGCCGCGTAGCTTTCTTCGGCCTGACGCACCTGAGCGGATTCGCCGGCCATTCGGGTAGCCGATCGAATGGCTGAACCAGCTCGGGAAATGTTGGTCGAGGAAACCAGTTTTCGACCGAAGAGTGCTCCGAAAATGCTGCTGCCGATGGTCACCGCCGCAGAAAGGCTCTTCTCGCTGCTCTGTGATTTTTCGCGTTCCACCTTATGTTCCGCGCGGCGGATCTGATCTTCCAGAGTGGACAGCTTCGTGGCATATTTTGATCGAAGTTTCTCCACTTCAAGGTCACGCACCTCGCGGGCCTTCTGGCGAAGGCGAATGCGAAAATCGGTTTCTGACTCCCCTGGATGAGAAGCCTCCGACAGGCCGGGACATTCACACAGGACGAGTTTCTGCTGACGTGTCAGAAATGCCTTCAGTGACTTTTCCCAGGAAGGGTAGGCTTTCGGATCAGTGATGCGGACAGGCAGTTCCTGATAGATCGCATCATCGGCCTGAGGTTCCGTCAGGAGTTCCGGAATCTCCGCTTCGTCCCATTCATCTGCGTCTTCCCACAGATTGTCGGGAACCTCGTCGACCGCAAGTCTCAACAGGCTGACCTCATCCCATTGATCAATGTTGAGCGACGAGTCGACATAACGGACCTGAGCCTGCCCGAGGATTGCCGGGCGGTAAAGAATTCTTTCCGCAGACAGCGAGGCGGGGAAAAACACTTCCACGATTCGAGGCGGCAGAACAGGCCGATGCTGGCTCTGAGAGTGATCCGTTGTGTCGGATGGGGCGGAAACTGCCTGAGCGGATGCAGCAGCCGAACGAACCGATGCTGCTGTCGAGCGAGTCGCGGCACCGGTTCCGCGAGTGTCGGAAGGTTTTGCAGACATTGAACGGCCTGCTGACGCGACTGCAGCGGAACGAGCTGTTCCGGTCTGGGATTCCATCAGAGTCTGAATCTGCTGTCGACTCAGCGGGCCTCGAAGAAAACTCAGAGCCCAGCGACTCTCGAAAACAACCGGGCCGTCTTCATGGACATTGTTCATGAGGAAGACTCGACGACCGAGACCTGCAAGAGTCTGCTCCATCTCGCCGCGATCAAATTTTCCGCCGGTGGATGCCGCGACTCCCTCGAGACCTTCGATGACGCGTTTCTTGTCACGTTCTGTCTGAAGTCGACCAAGGAACCAGGTTCCGCAGTTGGAGAGGCCTTTGTAATCCAGGTCCACCGGGTTCTGTGTGGCGAGAACAACGCCGAGCCCGAACGCTCGAGCCTGCTTCAGCAGCGTGAGCATCGGCTGTTTTGACGGTGGATTAGCCGTCGGCGGAAAATACCCGAAGACTTCATCCATATAGAGAATTGCACGAAGGCTGGTGGTTCCTGTCTGACTGCGCACCCACGACAGGACCTCATTCAGCAGAATCGTCACGAAGAACATACGTTCTGCGTCCGACAGATGAGCCACTGAAATCACTGCGATCTGTGGTTTGCCTTCGGGGGAGTACAGAAGGTTTGGAATACTGAGCGGTTCACCTTCGAGCCATGCCGCAAAGCTGGGGGACGCCAGCAGATTGTTCAGTGACATTGCCAGCTTGAAACGATCACCGGATGGGTAGAACGAATCAACGTCGAGGAACCCGACTTTCCGGAATGGCGGCGACTGAATGGAACGAATCAGCATCGCCATGTCGACATCGGTGCCAGCTCGCCAGAAATGATCGAGAATCGTCGACAGCAGGATATGCTCGCGGCTGCTCACCGGGTCGTCATCGATCTGCATCAGCGCGAGCAGCCCGGAAACTGTTCCGAGGATCTTCTCGCGGAACGCTTCCGATCCGGGTTCTGTCTGCTCATCGGGGGCCGCAAATGACTTGAGAACAGTCAGCTGACGCCCTGCGGTGCTGGCCGGCGTGTAGATGGTCACGTCCGTGGTCTCTCGCATTTTTCGGATGCGATCACCATCCTGCCCCCATTGCTTCAGCCCGTTCCGCCAGAGCGTTGCTGTTTTCTCGGCAAGTTCTTCGCTGGAAAGTCCCTGCCGTGTTGCTTCATCGGAGTCGACCCAGGGTTCGAAATCCTGTGAGCGGAGTTCCGGGAATGTGAGCATCAGGTTGCCGAGATCGCCCTTCGGATCGATACAGATCGCGGGAATTCCGTCAATCGCAGCCTCTTCAAGGAGTGCCAGACAGAGTCCGGTCTTTCCGCTGCCGGTCATACCCACGCAGACCGCATGAGTTGTCAGATCACGGGCGTCATACAGGATCGGCTGATCAGGCGCCGTTTTGTCGGAAGTGAGATCGTGGACACGACCGAGATAAAATTGGCCAAGTTTTTCGAAATCTGTCATGGTGCGGAAAGCCTGTCAAAGAATCCAATTGAGTGGGCTCATGAAGAGAACTGTTCGGGGACTGTGGCCGCCGCCGATAAATCTTACCGCAGGATCGCCATCAGCGGGTGAATTCGGCAGGCTGAGAATCCGGAGTGTGCCTGTTTGGAGGGATTCCCACAACTGCGGAAGAGGGAAAGCGACGCTCAGGAAACGAGTCTTCCTTGACAGGGAATCGCGAGTTTGGCACGATATGCCCTTCCCGCCTGATTTCGCTGCACAGGTGTCTACGTTTCGTGAAGTTAACGGAGCTGGACCGAAGCACCGCGAGCCCGTGTGATGACGTGGTTTGTGATTACGGGCGTGAGAAGTGTCGGACACAAGTGATTGAACAGGTTCGGGTGAAGCAGACATGGCCGTTCCCAAGCGCAGGCAGTCAAAATCTCGTTCGCGAAAGCGTAACAGTCATAATGCCGTGAAGCCACGGCAGCTGGCAAAGTGCCCGCAGTGCGGCACGTCAGCACCGACTCACGTCGTCTGCCCGAATTGTGGCTATTACCAAGGACGCGTTCTGGTCGCTCCTGAGGAATAAGTCCGATGCGAATCGCACTGGACGCGATGGGCGGCGATTTCGCCCCTGCGCCAAATATTATTGGCGCTAAAGAAGCCGTTGCGCAAATTCCAGACCTTGAAATTCTGCTCGTCGGAGACCGTGAGGCTCTCGAACAGGAGATCGATGTGGCTGGTGGAGTTCCGCGTTCTGTTCAGATCGTGGAATCGGAAGGCTTTGTCGGCATGGATGAGAAGCCGACGGTGGCTCTGCGAGAGAAACCGAACTGCTCGATCGCGCGTTGCTGGCAGCTCATGGCTGGCGGCGAAGCAGACGCTGTCGTGAGTGCCGGGAACACCGGTGCCGTTGTCGCTGCCGGTCTTCGAACTCGTTTGTTTCTGAAGGGTGTCAAGCGTCCCGGGATTGCAGTCACGCTGCCGACTCTTCGTGGCCCCTGCGTGCTCATGGATGTCGGTGCGAATCCGGCAGCAAGACCGGAACAGCTTTATCAGTACGGGCTCATGGGGTCCATCTACGCGCGGGAAATGCTCGGAATTGCGGCTCCGCGTGTCGGCCTGATGAACATTGGCAGTGAAGACGGGAAGGGGAACGATCTCTATCGGGAGACGCACTCATTCCTCTGCAATTCTTCGCTTCGTCATGTTTACGTCGGAAATGTCGAAGGCCGAGGGCTCTACCACGGTGAAACTGATGTTCTGATCTGCGAAGGGTTCGTCGGAAACGTCGTTCTGAAAGTCAGCGAAGGCATGGCTGAGTTCCTCCTGCGAACGGTGGGAACAGCTCTACTGAAAACACTGACAACGGAACGCGACCTGGCAGCAAGAACTCTGGCGGAGCTCACACAGCAGTTTCGTTATCAGGAATCCGGTGGTGCTCCTCTGCTGGGGATCGAAGGTGTCTGCATCATCTGTCATGGATCAAGCGATGGTGACTCGATTCGCAATGCCCTGAAGATGGCAACCCAGATGAAAGAACACCACATCAACGCTCAGATTGTCGAGCATCTTGCGGCTGCATCGGAACAGAGCTGATTCAGAACGCCCTGGAAAACCGGGACCGGCTCATGGCGAGAATCTGAAATCATTGAGAACGACGACTTCGAGGGGTTGCTGTCCCGGTTTTTTCTGAGCCTCTCAGAATCACAGTGCCGTCTGCGTGTTTCAAGCCTCGGATTCCTGGTGCTCGGAAACCGATTTTTGTGAGTCAATGCCATGTCAAAAACAGCGATCTTTTTTCCCGGTCAGGGAGCTCAGCATGTGGGCATGGGGCGAAAGCTTGCCTCGCAGTACCCCGCTGCAGCGGAGCTTTATCGGCGAGCCGGAGAAATTCTGGGATTCGATCTGGCGAAACTGTGTTTTGAAGGGCCTGCGTCGGAGCTGGATTCGACTGTGATCAGTCAGCCGGCTCTGTTTGTCACCAGTCTGGCCGCACTGGAGAAACTTCGAGCTGACTCGCCCGATATTGTGCTCAGCTGTGAGATGGCTGCCGGTCTGAGTCTGGGTGAGTATACAGCTCTTGTGTTTGCGGGCGCGATGTCGTTTGAAGACGGACTGCGAGTTGTTCAGCGTCGCGGACAGGCAATGCAGGCTGCGGCGGATGCCACGCCGTCCGGCATGGTCAGCATTCTTCTGCTGGAGCGTCCTCAGGTCGAACAGATCTGTCAGGAGGCATCATCTCACGGATCGCTCAGAATCGCGAACTATCTCTGTCCGGGCAACCTTGTCGTCAGCGGTGAGAATGCGGCCTGTGAACGAGCCGCAGAGCTGGCGGAGGCCGCGGGTGGTCGAGCCATTCCACTGGCGGTTGCGGGGGCCTTTCATTCCGACATCATGAGGCCTGCTGATGAGGCATTGGCGGAGGCGTTGTCGGGCGTCGAAATCAGGTCTCCGGAGATTCCGGTAATCTCAAATGTGGATGCACGTCCTCATTCAGACCCTGAAGAGATCCGTCAGCTCCTGATTCAGCAGGTTTTGAACCCGGTTCGCTGGGAGGATTCCGTCAATTTTATGCTGGAGAACGGCTGCACCGACTTCTATGAAGTGGGCCCCGGCAAGGTTCTGAAGGGGCTTCTGAAACGCATGAGCCGAAAATCGCCGTGTGTTTCTGTGAACGATTCTTTTGAGGATTCCGCGGGCTGAGAAAAGGTCGTGAAGCGTTCTCAGTGAACGCAGATTGAAAATTGCTGCGAACACCCGGAATCGTCGGGTTTACATGAATTCGCAAACCCGATATATCTTCCCTGTGGTTCGCTGTTTGGCTTCGCCGCAGCGGATGATTCTGTGACCAGATTTATTTAAAAGTCATGCCCGAAGGATCAGCAGGATCGCTGGATCAGCCTGGTTCAGGGTTCGTCGGATTAAGGAGTCCCTCTGTGTCGATTGAAGAAAAAGTGATCGGAATCGTCAGTGATCAGCTTGATGTTCCGAAAGAAGAAATTACTTGCAACAGTTCATTCGTGGATGACCTGAAGGCTGATTCGCTGGATATCGT
This sequence comes from Planctomyces sp., assembly GCA_046345315.1. GTDB lineage: Bacteria > Planctomycetota > Planctomycetia > Planctomycetales > Planctomycetaceae > F1-80-MAGs062. The sequence goes on along the minus strand of JBKDKA010000166.1, from coordinate 35,023 downwards.
CGAACTGGTGATGGCGCTCGAAGACGAGTTCGACGTGAAGATTCCGGACGAAGACTACGATAAGATCAAGACGGTCGGAAACGCGATCACTTACATCGAAGGTAAGTCCTGAATCTTCTGTGACTGATTCGATCTGTCGCGTGTCAGCAGAGTTCGGATTGTCGGATTTCCGGCGTCGCTGTGCTGCCTGATGAACGACGGGCGGAACAAGTCTGATCCTGACTGCTGATCGCACTTCAAATCGCAGACTGCTGATCAAAGGCACCTGCGATTTTTCTTTCATGCCGTGAGACGCCTGATGTTGCGCCGTCGCGTTGTTGTCACCGGACTCGGTGTCGTCACGCCGCTGGGATGCGGTCTGAATGACGTCTGGGCTTCCGTGTGCGCCGGCAGGAGTGGCGTGACGACGATTGAACGCTTCGACTGTCGAGACTTCAAGGTGCGTTTTGGTGGTGAGATTCGCCACTTCGATCCGCTTCAGTGGATCTCGATGGACAGCAAGGATCTCCGTCGAATCGATCGCTTCAGCCAGTTTGCATTAGTTGCTGCTGATGAGGCAATTCGGCAGGCTGGAATCGATTTCAATCAGGGAGATCCGTATCGCTACGGAGTTCTTGTCGGCAGCGGTATCGGCGGGCTTGATGAGATTGAAGAGCAGCATTCAAAACTGTTTGATCGCGGTCCGGATCGTATTTCGGCCTTCATGATTCCGAAGCTGATCATCAATGCCGCCAGCGGAAACATCTCTGTTCGCTGGGGACTGCGTGGCCCCAACACGGCGGTCTGCACGGCCTGTGCTTCCGGCACCAACGCGGTGGGTGATGCGTTCCGGCTCGTTCAGATGGGTGTTGCCGACGTCATGGTTACGGGTGGCACAGAAGCGGCACTGACACCGATGGGGATTGCCGGTTTCGCCCGGATGAATGCCCTGTCGACGCGGAACGAGAATCCGGCGGCCGCCAGCCGACCATTCGATCGTGATCGGGATGGCTTCGTACTTTCAGAAGGCGCTGGGATTCTGGTTCTGGAGGATCTGGAGTTCGCTCAGCGACGCGGCGTCGAAATTCTTGCCGAGGTTGTCGGATACGGAATGTCTGCAGACGCCACGCACCTGACAGCTCCTGATCCCAATGGTGCAGGCGCGGCTTATGCAATGCGAGCCGCACTTAAGGATGGCGGGATGAATCCCGACGAGATCGACTATATCAATTCACACGGCACAAGCACGCCGCTGGGCGACAGTGCGGAATCACTTGCGATCCGCCATGTTTTCGGGAGTCATGCAGACAGCCTGGCGGTCTCGAGTACAAAAAGTCAGCTGGGGCATTTGCTTGGCGCTTCCGGCGGTGTGGAATCGGCATTTTGCGTGATGTCACTGTTGTCTCAGACTGCACCACCGACCATCAATCTCGATGATCCCGATGAGCTTTGTGATCTCGATTATGTCCCTCACGAAGCCCGAAAGATGAAAATTCGGACAGCGATGAAGAACAGCTTCGGATTCGGTGGCCATAACGCCTGTCTTGTATTCAAGGCCTGGCGCTGAAGTATCCCGGCGAATTCGGATATGCGGAATACCGAGCTTCAGTCGGTGAACATCGCGTAATTTGCCCGAATCGCGCAGAATTCAGGTGTTCGGGCTGTTATAATCTTTCCCCCGGCACCGGACGCCGCGACCATGAAAAAGACGTGATCGGAGCCGAATTCTGAACCTGAATGCGGGTTCTTGACGTGGTCATTGTTGTTTCGAACATTCACAATGTCTGTTCGGGATCACCGAGTTTGTCGGCGTACGAAAGTGCCTGTCCGGGATGAATGTCAGGGGGCGAGAATTTCGACCCGGCTTCATCCGATTGTTCTACTTCATCCGTTGAGCGAAGGTTCATGACCCCATCTTCACCACGTGACGTCGTCATTACCGGCATCGGAATTTTTTCTCCGGTCGGAATCGGGCGCGAACAGTTCTGGTCCGGGATTTCTGACGGACGTACGGGAATCCGACCAACGAGTCTGCTCCCGTTTGTCGGGACACCAGGTTCGATCGGCGGGGAGATCAGCGACTTCAACGATGAAGCAGCAAAGAAAGTCTACCTGAAGTCGCTCCGGAAAAGCCTGAAGGTCATGTGTCGTGACATTCAGCTGGGCGTTGCGGCTGCGATTCAGGCAATGGAAGATGCTGGCCTTCAGCCGGGTTCAGTCCCGGCAGACCGAATCGGCATCGAATTCGGCGCCAACCTGATGTCGAGCCCTCCGGAAGTACTTGCCGGTGCCGCTGTGAAATCGCAGACAGAAGTGAATGGTGTTTCGAAGTTTGATTTCGACAAATGGGGGCAGGAAGGCCTCCGCGGAATGGAGCCTCTCTGGCTGCTCTGTTATCTGCCGAATATGCCGGGGTGTCATATCGGGATCGCGCTGGATGCGCGCGGACCCAACAACTCGATTACTCATGACGAAGCTTCAGGCGGTCTGGCGATCGCTGAAGCGGCCAACATCATTCGACGCAATCGTGCCGACGTCATGGTCACCGGCGTGACCGGAACGCGTCTTCAGACTGCCAAGGCCTGCCAGTACGCAAAGTGGGATATTCTGGCCGACGGACCAGCAGAAACTCGCTGTCGTCCTTTGGATCGCAACCGGACCGGCGAAGTGCTCGCCGAGGCTTCCGCAGCCCTGATCCTCGAAGCTCGAGAACATGCCGAGGCGCGTGGAGCAAAGATTCTGGGAACAGTGCTTGGGTGTGGTGCCAGTACTGTTGCGGGGCGAGACGGCAAGGCTGACGAAGCGACAGCGGTCGTTCAGGCGGCAGTCATGGCTGGTAAGAATGCAGGCATTACGCCAGGACAGCTTGGCCACGTCAATTGCTGCGCGTCAGGACATCCGGGACGCGATGCCATGGAAGCGGCCGGAATTCGTCGATATCTGGGCGAGTTCGCTGATCGTGTGCCGGTGACAGCGTTCAAGAGTTATATGGGAAGTTCCGGCAGTGGCGCGGGGCTTTGCGAGATCGCAGCATCGCTCCTCGGTCTTCAGCACGGTGTGGTTCCGAAAACGCTCAACTTCTCCGATCCTGATCCGTCTGCACCGCTGAATGTCGTTCACGGCAGTCATCTGAAGACTGACAACAAGCTGTTCCTGAAAACCAGTGTCACACGAATGGGACAGGCGGCAGCCATAGTCATTCAGGGCAACTGATGTTGAATGTTCCCTGAAGCCGGAGTTCATTCCGTGTCTTTGGGGCGAGAGCGGCGGTTCGATGTGGAACGGCGGTTCGATGAAGAGCGGTGCTGTTTTCGTTCTTCACTGACTTCCTTCGCAATTTCCGAGACATCGATATCCTGGAAATCCTGAATGACATCACTGACCAGCTCCGGTTTCGGTTTCGCTGGGTGATGTCTGTCATCAGCGTTACTTTGACTTCCTGTGGAACGGCTCAGAGGTTCAGACTGAAGTTCTTCCCAGAAGATCTCACTGTCCACACAGGCGGCTCGACGTCGCGAAGCACTGCGATGCAGTCGATGGTCGCTCGAAACGATCAGGACCTGTCGAGGAGCACTGTGTGCTGCAAGAAGATCTTCGATACAGGAATCGGCATCCTGCCCGGGTGATGCAAAGATTATCTGCACGAAGTCATCCGGGCGAACGGGCTCGGGGGCTCGGCTGACCAGAGACAGGATGTCAGACGGTGCATTCTGAGCATCAAAGACAACCGTCGTCTGTCTCGCCGTCTTTTCGTCCAGCAGACGGTTCAGCTGACGCAGAAACTGTCGCCGATAGCGTTCCAGATCACCGGTGATTCGGTGTCGAGGCAGAATGCCGGCGGCAAACATGAGATTGTAGCCATCGATGATGACAAATCTGCGGCGACCGGACACAAGATGCCCCAGCGTAAGTGTTCCCAGAATCAGACGGATGATTCGAGACAGTATGACGACGCGGAGACTCGTTCGGGAATCTCGAATTGCTGGAATTGATTCATTGGTACAACGAATCTGTTCTGAGCTGAACCGATCCGGTCGAAATCGGGATTGGCAGAACTCCAGCGGTTTTCGATGATCTGTAATCAAGGGATTACAGTCAACGTCGCCCTCAGGCCCGCTGGGCAGCGCTGCGAAGTGTTATTTGGATGGGAAGTTCATCGTATCAGCGGCTGGGCGCAAGCCCTCCGTGGAGTCTGCGGCATGAACTCAACGGACGGTTGGCGCTCTGTCAAAGATCAAATGATGTGTGCCACTGGCTCTGCCAGTGCTGTTGGTTCAAAAATACTGGCAAAGCCAGTGGCACACAAGCGGCTGGGCGCCAGCCCTCCGGTGAGTCCGTGGCATGAACTCAACGGACGGTTGGCGCCGTTCCGCTTGCGAATGCTTCTAGGGTGATTGCGTTACATATGGATTCAGAACATCGGAATGCAGCCGGAAGGAATCTTCCTGTGCAGGACTTCAGCTGTTACTCCGGGATTCGCGCCACGGTGATGGGGCTGGGGACGTTCGGCGGCGGAATCGCGGCTGCTCAATTTCTGGCTCGACACGGCGCGACAGTCACGGTGACCGATCTGCGTCGCGAGGACCAGCTTCGGCCTTCGCTGGGTGAACTCCGGGATGTGCCGATCCACCGTCTGGCACTTGGACAACATCCTGTCGAAGTTTTCGAACAATGCGACCTGCTGGTTGTGAATCCGGCGGTGAAACCGGACGATCCGTTCGTTCGAATTGCCGAAGACGCCGGCGCTGATGTGACCACGGAGATTGAGCTCTTCCTGCGGCACAATCCGGCACCTGTGATTGCGGTGACCGGCAGTAACGGGAAATCCACCACAACCGGGCTCATCCACCATCTGCTGCGGCATTCGTGGGAGAGCGAACATCGACAAGTTCATCTTGGTGGGAACATCGGCGTCAGCCTGCTGAGCACCCTGTCGAAGATTTCAGTGTCTGATCTGGTCGTGCTGGAGCTCAGCAGCTTTCAGCTGGAGTTTCTGCGGCGACGAAAGTTTCGTCCGCGGATCGCCGTCATCACGAATCTGGCTCCAAACCATCTGGACTGGCATGGGACGGCGGAGGCCTACCACAGAGCGAAACAGGGAATCCTGGATGCTCAGATTCGCGACGATGCCGCGATCCTTCCGGATTCAGGCGACGACGCGAGCGAATGGCGAGTCCGAGCGCGACGTTTCACATTCGGAACCGTGGATCACGGGGAGAACGGATGCTTCGCTGAAGATGGGCAGATGACGTTTCGAGGCCTTCCACTGCAGATGCATCCGATCGAGCAGACTTCTGGTCGCAGTGGTGTGATGCCTGGTGATCCGGAATCCGAAAAGCGACGGCACAGCACCAGAGCGTCATCACTCCGAGAATCTGAGGTTGAAGATGTTCTTCGCTGGTCTCAGCCGGCGCAGTTGCCGGGGCGGCACAATCGACTGAACGTAGCAGCAGCCTGCTGTGCGGCATGGCTTGCGGGTGGTGATACCGACCGATTTCCGTCCGCACTTCAGAAATGGGTTCCGCTGCCTCATCGGCTGCAGCTCGTGACTGAAGCACGGGGGCGAAGGTTCTACAATGACTCCATTGCAACCACACCGGAATCTGCAATCCAGGCACTTCGAACCTTTACCGACCGAACGGTCCTTCTGGCGGGAGGTTATGACAAGGGGCAGGATCTGAGTCTGTTCGCAGCGGAGATCCGCCATCGAGTCGCAGTGGTGGTGCTCATGGGGAAAACAGCCGAAACTCTGCAGACACTGATTGCGGGTTCGGGTTCAGTGAATCAAGAGGTATCGGCTGGCAATGCGCCCTGGATCGCTCCCGAATCTGAAACGGAAGTGGCGGAGTCTGAAGACAACACCAGCCCTCTTGTTTTGCGCGGTGAAGATTTTCAGCATTCGTTTCGGCTGGCGGTCGAATCCAGCCGATCGGGTGATATCGTACTGCTTTCTCCGGGCTGCGCGAGCTACGGATGGTTTCAGGATTATCGCGAACGCGGCGAACTTTTTACGACGATGGCAATGGAATGGAAATCTGCAGAATGAATAACTCAGGAACGAAATCAATCCGCGAGAAGAGCCCCGAAGCAGGGGCTGCTGCTTTGCCCGAGACGTCGCGATGGCTGCTGGCGGGACTGCTGTTGATGCTGTCGACCGGATGCACCGATTCAGCAAAGTCTCCGGAAGCCGGAGCAAAACCATCGTCAACAGCTCCCGCGGTGGCAAAGGCCCTCGACAATTCAACGACCTATCGGATCACGCCCTCTGAGCTTCGGAAAAAGCTCGGCGCGAATGAACGAGCGAAGTTTCGGGTGTCGGGTAATGACATCGTTCGCGCGGAGTTGTTTCAGTCAGGAATTCGCTCCATTGAGCCACTGCGCGGAGTTCCGCTGGAGTATCTTGATCTGGGGATGACTGACGTCACCGATCTCAGTCCTCTGGCATCGATGCCGCTTCGCGAATTGATTCTGGAGAATACTCCTGTTGCAGACATCAGTGTTCTGAAAGGAATGAAACTCGAAGGAATCAAACTCCAGAACACAAAGGTGACCGATCTGTCGGCACTGAAGGGGATGCCGATTCGGGAACTGAATCTGATGGGTGTTCCCGTTCAGGACCTTGCGCAGTTCAGCGAGATGCCACTGAGCACGCTCTGGGTGCCGCAGACTCAGGTGTCAGACCTTTCGCCGATTGCAGGTTGCCGCCTTGCCAGCCTCGACATTCAGAACACAAAAGTCTCCAGCCTGGAACCGCTTCGCGGGATGACGTCTCTGGAGCGTCTGAACATCGCGGATACAGAGGTCACTGATGTGACACCGCTGAAGGATCTGCAGCTCCAGCGCCTGACGCTCACACCGTCACGAATTACAGCCGGCATGGAAGTTCTGCGGTCGATGAAGACGCTCACAGAGTTCCGTCCGTCGACAACCGCGTCGATGACAGCGGAAACATCCATCGGCCGTGATGAGTTCTGGAAGCGATTCGACCTCGGGGTTTACACAGAGATTGCTGTCGAAGGTCCTGCTGAATCGGCGACGCCGTCAGAGACGAAAGATGCCGAGAACGCAGCCGGTGACAAGCCGACAGAAGACAGTGCTCCGGCGGACGCTGAAAAAACGCCGGCCGGAGACGCAGAGTCAGGATCCTGATCTCCTGTTACCGGATCGGTGCGGCTGATCTCGTCAGCTGCATCCGGCACAGCTGAATTCCGACTTCGTAGAGGAAGATCAGAGGGATCATCATGAGCAGCATACTCCATGGATCCGGTGACGTCGTCAGAACCATTGAGACGATCGAGATCACCAGAATCGCCATGCGGCGATTTTCTCGATAATTTTTAATGGAGAAGATGCTGATTCGTTCGAGGAAGAGCATCACGAGTGGCAGCTGGAAGCTGATCCCGAACATCAGGGGCAGAATGAGAGCGAGGCTGATGTATTCCGAAAGCCGCGGCTGCAGTGTCAGATTCAGCCATTCGTTGAACCCGACGAGAAACTCCAGCATCAGAGGAAATGCGAAGTAAAACCCGGAAAGCGCGCCGATGACGAATAATCCGAAGCTCATCGGCAGATAGACATAAACGTAACGACGTTCATGCGAGTGCAGGCCGGCGGCCACAAACAGCCACAACTGGTAGAAGACCCAGGGTGACGCCAGGATGAATCCCGTGATGCAGCAGACCTTCACATAAGTCATGAAGCCTTCTTCCGCCTTCAGCGTGGTCACACGATTCATGTCTTTGACAACACGGTGCAGCTGAGCAAACTCCGGTGCGGTGAGAATCAGCGTGATGAAGTCTTCATCTCGGACTTTGTTCTGATCAGAAGGATTGGAGTCTGCTCCGGAAGAATCGGTGATGGGCGGGTTCTGAGAAATCGCTTCCGGTGCCGTAGTGGTCAGCCCATGGCGAGCCAGTTCACTGCGAGAAATTCTGACGGGAAGCTCGTCCGGACGCAGTTCCTCCTTCATGACAGACGTATCCGGCGGACTGGGCTTCTTTTCTCCCTTCCACCATCGCTGCACGTACGTCATCAGACTTTCTGTCGGGGCATCATTGGTGATGCCCTTGAGACCGCGTGCTTCGAGTGTCTGCTCAATCGGTTTCCTCAGGACTTCGAAGATTCGATCACCGAAGAAAAGACACACGGTGATGCTGAGAATCAGACCGATCAGTGCTCGAAAGACGTGAATTCGCAGAGCCTCGAGATGTTCCCCGAAACTCATCGTCGTGTCATCAAACAGGTCTCTCGACCGTGCCATCAAACTGGTCTTTCATCAGAAACTAATAACAGGTGTTTTCAAAACCGGGACTCGTTCCCGACGGACTTCTGTCTGCTGATTCTGCAGCCGGAAGGGAGACTGTCCCCGGTTTTGAAATGCACAGAAATCATGCTTCTCCGCGAGTCAGCGCCTGGAACCTTTTCAGCAGATCCATCGTCATCGGGCCGGGTTTGCCGGTTCCGATCTGGCGTCCATCGAGACTGATCACAGCGATCACTTCGGCAGCGGTCCCGGTGAGAAAACACTCATCGGCTGTGAAGATGTCGTGTCGCACCATTACGCATTCGCGAACTTCAATACCGGCTTTTCGAGCCAGTCCGATGACCGCATTGCGAGTAATTCCTTCCAGAATACCGGCATCCGGCGGCGGTGTTTTCAGGACACCGTTCTTCACGATAAAAATGTTGTCGCCGGTACACTCGGAGACTTCGCCGTTGTGGTTGAGCATGAGTGCTTCCACGGTCCCTGCATCAGTGCCTTCAATTTTGGCCATGATGTTGTTGAGGTAATTCAGCGACTTGATGCGAGGGCTCAGAGCACCGGGATGATTGCGAATGGTGCTGGCAGTGATCAGCCTGAGTCCGTTTGTGTAAAGTTCCGGCGGATAAAGTGAAATCGTGTCTGCGATGATAATCACCTGAGGATTGCTGGTGCGACGGATGTCGAGACCGAGGGAGCCGGCTCCCCGAGTCACCACCAGACGAACGTAGCCGTCAGTGATGCCATTCTCACGCACCGTGTTTTCGACAGCCTGAGTCATCTCCGGCGGTGAGATCGGAATCTGCAGCCGGATCGCCAGAGCACTCTCATAAAGCCGATCGATGTGCTCCTTCAGCAGAAACACTTTACCGCCGTAAACTCGGATTCCTTCGAAGATTCCGTCCCCGTAAAGAAGTCCGTGATCGAAGACGCTGACGGTTGCCTGCTCTGCCGGAACCAGTTTTCCGGCGACATACACTTTGCGTGACATGAAATCTCAGCCTGTCGAGAAAATACAGATACAGCGCCGCACGCAGTTGCCTGGCGGGACCAAGCTGACCTGTCGGTTGAACCCAACCTGAGTAAAGATAAAAAAACGAAGGAGGAAAGGACAAATGGTCTTCGGATCACCAGCATTTCCGCATCCTGAATCAGGACACGACGTTCAGTACATCGGTTCCGCAGACCGCAGAAACTCAGTGTAACGACTCAAACGTCCTGATGAGAGCCATCTCCCGTTTTTCCTGCAAGCCGGGAGAACCCCGGAAGTCGGTAGAACAATGATTCCCTGACGGGAGGAGATCGGATTCTGCTGAATCACGGGAGATCGGAGCATCACTGAGACTGCTGCTGTCCCTGCTGGTGCTGGCTGTTCGGGGCTCTTTCGGATTCGAAAAAGTCATCGTCAGCGATGTCCGGGATTCCCACGACAAGCACTCGCATCCGGCCTCGCGCACCATGAACGACACCGGGCGGAATGTGAACGAGCGATCCCTTGGATACATTCTGTTCCTGATCGTTCAGAATGACGGTTCCCGATCCCTCAAGCACGTAGTAAAGCTCCGTCGATCGTTTATGGTAGTGCAGACGAGCTCCATCGATGTCCACAGCATGCACCCAGGCTGCCGGATTCAGGTCTGCGTCTTCACGGCCGATCAGGCGATCTCGCCACCCGCAGGTGCTTCGTTCCCGTGGTGTGTGGCCTTCATGTCGAATGAGCAGAGGGCCTGACCGGGAATCATGGTCGATCTGGTCTACGGGTGACTCCTGATTCGGGTGTTCTGGAGAATGCATCGGTTTGCCTGAGGTTCTTCAAATTCCGGGTACGTCTGAGGTTCATCATTGACGAGAGCATCGAGACGCATGATACTCAGGATGCTCGGTGCAAACCGCATTCGAGTTGTCTGCCGCATGAAAATTCTGCGGCGCCGCAGGGACTGCGATTCGTTATTTCCAGAGCCGGGCCGGTTTCTGTGGAATCATCGCTGATGAGTTTGTTTCGCCAAAGCCAGAAATCGTCCTTGGTTCAGATGTCAGTGATGTCACCGAACAGCCGCGTGCCAGGCTTGTACGTGCGGCATCTTTCCATTGCACTGACAGCGCTGTTGTGTCTCACATCGGTGGCGTTCGCTGGTGAACCTGCGGAAGACAGATCCGCTCCGAATGCCTCGCATCCTCATACTCCTATTGTGGTGCGTTCAAAACCGGTCATTGAACGAATTCCGCTGGCTGTAATTGACCCTGTTGATGTTCGGTACTCCGCGGAGGGTTACCTTTACATTGCAGATCGTCGCGGAGGGATTGTCTTTCGAATTCGACCAACCGGGCGAACGGAGATCATCGCAGAAGGACTGGATGGAATCCTCCGGATCGCGATTGCTGCCGACGAATCACTTTATGTTCTGACCGGGACTCCAGGTTCCGGGCGAATTCTTCAGTATCTGCCGAACGGAGAATCCGCCGAGGTTGGCACTGTGAATTTCGCGCCTGCAGGCTTTGGAATTGACAGCACAGGAACGCTGCTGGTGAGTTCCGCACAGTCAGGCATCGTTGAAGCCATTGAATCGGATGGGACTCATCGGCTGTTCGCGTCGCTGGAAGGCCGATCGAAGGATCTGCTGATTTCGTCTGATGAGCAGCCGTATGTCCTTTTGCATTCCGGGCAGGTTGTTCGACTTCGAGCCGATGGATCGGCGGAAAACGTCGGAACCACGGTTACCGGGGCATCAAGACTGATGCAGATCTCGCCCCAAGAAACGGGTGTCCTGCATCAGCACAGCACGGAACGGCCTCGCATCAGCTTGCTGGCGCGACGAACATCGTCTCCCGGGGCGTCTCCGGATCTCGTTGGTGATTCGCCGAAGAGCACAGACAATCCGGAAGTCGTCCTGCAGGTACCGAACGGAACCGCAGCAGCAGCTTTTGACGCCATGGGGAACGTCGTTCTCGTGAACCCGGAGATTCGAGCCGTCACGCGAGTCACAAAGTGTCTGATGGTTCCGTGCCCTCACTGTGGTGAGAAAGTGCCGCTGATTTTTTCCGACGAACCTGACCGCACGGACAAGCTCGGCCGCGAACGGTCCTTCTGACCGAATTGTGCCACTCCGTCATTCGCGCCTGCGCGGGAATGACTAGCAAGCCCGAGACGAAGGTGTCTGTTGCCCTGATGCCCTGATGCCGGGGTGCCGCAGGAGAGTATTCTTCTGGCGGAAAACTTCGGCGGGTGGCCCTGATGCTGTTCCAGAGAATAAAAAACTCTCCTCCGCATCAAGCGGAGGAGAGTTCATGTAGAGCAGCTTGCTCGGACGTAATTGCAGCCAGCTCTTCTTCAGCGGAGGAACGTCTGAGAGATCGTCACGCTGTTCAGAGATGGGCTGGCGTTCTCACTTCGCCAGAGCTGCGTCGATGGCAGCGAGGACTTCCGGGGCATCCGGTTTGACGCGAGGACTGAACCGGGCCACAACGGCACCGTCTTTGCCGATCACGAACTTTTCAAAGTTCCAGGAGATCTTCCCCGTGTCCTTCGAATGGCTCTTCAGGAAACTGTAGAGCGGCGCCTGACTGTCGCCATTGACATCAATCTTGGCGAACAGGGGGAATGTGACTTTATACTCGCTCGAGCAGAACTGACGGATTTCCGCCGGAGTTCCCGGTTCCTGCTGGCCGAACTGATTGCACGGGAAACCCAGAACGACGAGACCTTTTTCGCCGTACTTGTCATGCATCGCCTGCAGTTGTTCATACTGAGGAGTCAGCCCGCAGGCGCTGGCAACGTTGACCACCAGAAGAACTTTTCCTTTGTAATCGGCAAGATTGACTTCTTTATCTTCGAGCGATTTGACTTTGAACTCATGAACAGAAGTCGGATCGGCAGCCATCAGGTTGGTTCCCACAAAGCACATTGCCAGGGCTGTCAGAAAAGAATTCCAGAGATTCATGCAGCAAACTCCTTCCGGATGATGACCGGGATCTGAAGACGTAAACGAATCGACAAAACAAGCGTGACGCACGAACCGTGCGCCGAGCAGCACATTCAGTCGCTCAGCAGCAGAGTGTTCGTTGTCCTGCTCATTATTCTTGCGGTCCTGACGCCAAAGGCAAGTGGATGAGCTCCTTCAGCTGAATCAGGTCGATTGTTTTCCGAAAGATCTGTCGGAACGCTGCGGAGATCAAATACTGAATTATTCGAGCCTGAATCAGAGGGAAACCAGCAATGCTGTTGACCTGTTCAGTCTGCCGCTGTTGTAATACGGAGAGCGGCTCGGGTGCTCCGAATTCTCGCATTCCTGCGAAGGCTGGTGGGATTCATGGAAATCGCCAAAGACCCTGAAACAGTTCCACTGGCAGAGCGTTTTCAGGCGGCTCAGTTTCTGTCACGAGAGCTCGAAGAGCATATTCGGCAGTCATTTCTGCCGAAGCTGTCTGCACTGCGATCAGCGTCCAAGGTTGATGATGTCGAGGAGGTCTCCGATCAGGAGATGTTCGATCGGCTCACGGCTGTGATCCAGTCGGATGAATTCGCGGCTCGACTTTTCGGGCGTTTGTTCCGTTACCTGGAGAGCATTGCCCGCGACACGAGGGAAGTCACAGGTGTCGATCTCTGATCCCGATGCGTCGATCATTGATCGCGGCGCGTCGATCTCTGATCGCGGCGCATTGACCGGGTGACGGGATTCGTTACTCTGGAGACCTGAGCCAATGCAGGAAAATGGCTTCTGCTCACCTACGGAACAGAATTCTGAGGATGTCGATGAAAAAGTGTCGTCGCTGTTCAAAACCCGCGACTCTGCATATCACCGAAGTACGTGACGGAAAAGCGTCAGCCGTGCATCTGTGCGAAACGTGTGCACGCGACTACCTTGAAACTCCCGAGAACTCTTCGGTTTCTGATCCGGCATCAGAGCTGGCGGCAAAACTTGACGAACTTGTTCGGGAAGGATCCGAAGAGATCATGGCCGGGCTTGTCTGTCCGGTCTGCGGAATCAGCTTTGCTGAGTTTCGTGAGAATGGCCGATTCGGTTGCCCTGCCGACTACACGGAGTTTCAGTCGGAGATTCTGCCACTTCTGGAGAACATCCACGAGGACACGCGGCATACCGGAAAGCGTCCTGTCAGTGGCAGTGCTGCTGCGGAAACTCAATCCAGAATGATTCTGCTCCGTCGACAGCAACAGGAAGCCATCGAGAAGGAAGATTACGAAACGGCAGCTCGCCTTCGCGATGAGATTCAGGCCATCGAGGAAGAGATGCGAAGCCAGGGGGCTGCACCGGAAGCAAAACCTGCAGCGAAGCGCGGGCGTCCGAAGTCCGGTCCGAAAAGTGAATGAATTGAAGGCAGGACCGAGCCGACTCCGAGATTGAAGCTTCCGGGGTCTCCATCTGGTGACGTAGAGGCCATGACAAAACCGGGACAGGCATCCTTTTCCGCCAGAATGTGTGAGCTTCTTCAGCGTTGTCCGGGAGCGAGTCCCGGTTTTGTTAGTCGTTCCTGGACCTGAACATCAGCGAAAGTGATAAGGATGCAGACAGAGCATCATCGAGTTGCATTCATCGGGACCGGTCAGATGGCGACCGCTCTGGCGGCCGGTTTCACGCGATCCTTGTTCCGTCCGGACCAGATCGCCGGAACAGATCCATCCCTGGAAGCACGCGATCGATTCTGTGCTGCTGTGGGCGAAGGATGTCGTGTCAGCGAGTCACCTGACAGCATTGTCGGGAATACCACGATTGTCTTTCTGTCAGTGAAGCCGCAGGTGATGACGACTGCTCTCCGACAGATTGCTCCACGGATTACGGCATCTCATTTGATAGTTTCGGTCGCGGCCGGTGTATCGCTGAATGCAATGGCGAGTGAGCTGCCATCGGGAACTCGAATCATCAGAACGATGCCGAACACTCCGTGTCTGATCGGGCGCGGAGCCTGTGGACTGAGTGCCGGCGCGGGGGCTCGTCCGGACGACGTTCAGCTCATCACTGAACTGCTGGAAACCTCCGGAATTGTCGAGGTTGTTGCTGAGCCGCTTCTGGATGCGGTAACCGGACTTTCCGGGAGCGGTCCGGCCTATGCGTTTCAGATCATTGAGGCGCTCAGTGATGGTGGAGTTCGGATGGGGTTGCCTCGGGCCATGGCAACTCGCCTGGCAGCTCAGACACTTCTGGGAGCTGCCGAGATGCTGCTTCGCACCGGTCGGCATCCCGGAGAACTGAAGGATGCTGTCACCAGTCCCGGCGGGACAACAATCGCCGGACTTCATGAGCTTGAGCGGGGGGGGCTTCGAGCGGCACTGATGAACGCTGTGGAATCAGCAACTCGGCGTTCTCAGGAGCTCGGAAAATAGAATTGGCAAGCTGATTTGTCAGCAGGTCAGCGAATCTTCCGTCAGAAATTCGAGATCGAACCATCTGGATCGATCGTGATGATTGTCAGTTGTTCCGGATTTTCATCTGAATGTCGCTTCAGCGCAATGTTTGACGTAGAGTTGCCTGGTGACCTCAGATGAATGGAATGACGATGAGTGGAAGCTACTGACAGAATGTTCTGTCACGCGGTCGCTCTGCAACTTGACGGGTAATCCTGTGACCTCCAACACGACCACAATCGGCACGACACCCAGCGTTTCCTGCTCCTGGGAGACACTGACACCTGCAATTCCGACCGACACCTGCGCTGTTCTGCAGCGACTGCTGATCATGTCGGAAGAGGCGCGACGCCGTAAGCTTGAGGAACCTGAACGCTGCGGAATTTCCCGCAGCATGATGGCAATGCTGCTTCGTGCACTCAAACTGCGCGATTCCGCGACGCTGCTGCACTCTCAGCGAATTTCCGTGATCTCCAGCGGTGTCGCTCGGCTGCTGGGCTGGGACGATGAACAGCGCCGGCATCTCGAAGTGGCAGCCCTGCTTCACGATCTCGGGAAACTCGGAATTCCGGAACACATCCTGAAGAAACCCGGAAAGCTCAGCAGCGAAGAATACGACTTTGTGCTGAGACATCATCATGCGGCCGTCAATCTGCTTCAGGCACTGCAGGCCGAACCACCGATCGTTTCGATGCTCTCAATGCTCTACCAGAGTTTTGATGGAGGCACGACGACTGTAGAAAACGACCTGCTTCCCCACGATCTTCCGCTCGGCGCAAGAATTCTGGCAGTGGCTGATGCGTACGATTCGCTAACGACGGCCAAACCTTATCGTCGTGGAATGACTCACGGCGAAGTCATGACGGTACTCGAAGAAAAATCCGGAAGTCGATATGACGGCAACGTTGTTCGTGCTCTGAACCGATGGTACGAAGCAGAAGGTGATTCCCTGTTTCGCTACAGTGATCCTCTTCAGGGAGCTGAAAGCACCGCAGAAGTGACCGAACAGCAAAAGTCCGGCATCGTTGTTCTGACTCAGGTTCTGAATGTTCTGTATCAGTTTCAGGAACTTTACGACGGTTACTTTGTTCTTGATGCGTGCAGCAACTACACGATCTGGAGCGACGGAATGCCCGGCATGACGGGACTTCCGCTTCAGGGAGTTCTCGGGCGGACATGGCATCCGGCCGATGTTCAGCTGACTTCCATCACCGAAGATAAATTGGCTGCAGAGAACCGCGATGAGACGGCAGTCGGACAGGTTCTTCGAAATGGACGGTCGCAGTTTGCAAGTAAACTCTGTCGTATCAGTGAATCACGGCACCTGAAGGTGGATGTGTACACGATGCCGATCATGGGCAATGGAACACAGGTTCTCGGCGTCGTCCAGCTGCTTCGAAACAAGTCCGGTGTTCGCCGGCAGAGTCGGGAATACGTCGAACTGAAGCTTGCTGCAACTCGTGACGCTTTGACTGGAGTTGCGAATCGAGGGCAGCTGGAAACTCAGCTTCGTCACCTGCTGGAAGAGTTTCATGCTCTGGAAGGTACTCGATCGCTCAGCACAATTTTCCTTGATGTCGACAAGTTCAAACGCATCAACGACACATACGGGCACCATACCGGCGATGAGGTGCTTGTGGACCTGACGCGTCTGCTGCAGCACGAGACCTATTCCGGTGAAATTATCGGTCGATACGGCGGCGAAGAGTTCGTTCTGCTGTGTCCGGACACGGACCTGGATTCCGCCGTTCGAAGAGCGGAACGGCTGCGAACTGCCATCATGAAGAGCTCCATCGGGGGCGTGAGCACTCTGAGTGTCACATCCTCATTCGGTGTTTCCACCGCACGACTGGGCGATACCGTGCAGACTCTTCTGGAACGTGCGGATACCTTCCTTTATCGCGCCAAAGAAACCGGGCGGAATCGAACCTGCTGGGAAGGTCAGGAAGAGGAAGCAAAGGAAAGCAAGCCGGCTGCGGCTGAGGTCTCCGCTGTCACAGCCTCACAAGGCGGATCATTCCATTTTCAGGATCACATTGAAGTTTCCACGTCGCTCGAACTGACGGCGATGAAGCTTCATGCTTTCGTTCGTGAATACAAAGTCGATATCCTCAAACAGGAAATCGGACAGATGTCATTCCGGATGGGTTCACTCGGATTCACTCGCCGATGGGGATCAACCAAAGAACGGCAGCCGCTCGAAGTGAGCCTGCGTTTCGATGTCATTCGCACGACCGCGGAAAACGAATCCCGAAGCAAGACAATCCGACGAATGTCAGTGACGGCTGATCCGGTCGGCAAAGTGCCGGATATGGAAACGTTCGCAGCTCGCTGCGGAATGCTGATGCGGGAACTGCGAGCTTACCTGCTGGGTTCCTGATTCGTCCGGACACTTCCGGAAGGTGCTGAACGGTCAGTGCGCCTGAACAGCAGCTCGAGCCCGTTCGATCGAATCGACAACGGCCTGAACATACTGAGCATCCGAAAAAGGGCTCATGATGTAGGACTTGAGCGCCACGACCGGTTCACCGTATTCTGTCTGACGAAATCGATCTGTCAGCGAAATCACGATTCCCTCGCCGCGCAGTGCTTCGGTGTGAACATGCTGAAAGATCCGGCGATTGTAGTCGTTGAACGTGGCGAGTTTTTCAGCACACCGAGCATCGGTCTGTTCGCGGTTCGGATATTCGAACGTGTCAACGCCGTCCGGGTAAACTCGAAAGAGTGTCACCGGACCAAAGTTTTCAGCGTTCATCACGCTGATGGCTGGGTGTGAGGAAAGTCGGCTGCGAAGTGTTTCTGCCATCGTCACAAGATGCCCCAGCAGAGTCTGCAGGCCTTGCCGTCCCAGAAGTCGGAGACTACCAAGAGCCGAGAGTGGGCCACTTCCGGATCGACTGGTTTCGAGCGTAAAACGTCCCGGATTGTATTCACCGGACTGGAACAGATAAGGGGCCGATCCGTGATCTCGCTGCAGAGTCCGGAAGTCCTCTGCATTTCGAACAAAGAAGGCGCTCGACACGTACGGAGCGAACCCAGTTTTGTGAAAGTCAACTCCGATGGAGTCTGCAAGATTCAGATGACGAATCCTTCGTGAAGCTCCCGCAAGTGCTCGCAGTGTCCGATCCGGGAACTGCAGCGGGTTTTCTGAAAAGTCATAGTCATTGAAAACGCTCCACGCCCATCCGATCACTGCATCAGCATGCAGATGAGGCGGAGTCGCCAGAGTAAACTCGTGACTCAACTGGTCGACGACTTCTCGAATCCCTTCGAGGTGATCAATACCAAAGGCGTCGGTTGTTCCCATCGTCGCGATCACAGCCGCAATGGTTCTGCCTTCGCGAAGCAGACGTCGCATTTCGCTTTCCAGGAGGCAGAGACGCATTTCATTGCGTGAGCATGTCGGAATTCGCAGCACCTGATCAGTTCCGATCCCCAGCCAGGCAGCGGCCGTGAGCACAGCATGGTGTGCCTGATCGGAGCAGATGATGACGGGATGTTCCGACAGACCGGAACGGAACGACCCCGGAAAACACTTTTCGATGGCAATTCGGACCGCATAGAGAACTGTGGCGGTGCCACCGAATGTGAAAATGCCGCCGGAGCTTTCCGGGTCGTATCCCATCAGAGCCGAAGTGAGGGCGACGACTTCCGCTTCTGCCAGTGCGACACCGCGACTGGCTTCTTCACTGCAGAGATTGGGATTGTAGATGGCCGGCAGCAGAGTGCCGAGAATTCCCGGAATGCAGGGAGGTGGAATCACGTTCGACTGCGAACGGGGATGCCCCCAGATGAACATCCCGGAGAGTGACTCGACCAGACCACGAGCCACATCTTCAACCGACTGGCTTTCCGAATTCAGTCGACTGGAGGTCGCGGAATGAAAATCCGGGGTTGTGGGTTCCCCGAGCATCGGCCGCTGCGACTTCATGCCGTCAAGCTGGTCAAGAGCCCGCAGTATCGAGAACACGAACCACGCATCGTGTTCCTGATTGGAAACGGGCTGCGGGAATGCGCGACGAAGTACGTCCAGATGCTGACGATAAACAGGTCGGTCAGTCATCTCCCTCTTCCATCGGGCTGTGAGTTATCCATTCGAGCGCTTGAGATCAGGCTTTCGGTGCTTCAGCTTCGGTTGCAGGTTCCGGACGAGCTTTGTCCCAGAATGCGATGGCAAAGATCACCAGAACGGCAGCAGCCATGATCGAAGGGAACATCCAGAAGTTCTTCCACTCCTCCATTGTTGTCTTCAGAACGGCAGGGTCGAGCGATGCTGGAAGGTTTCGAGTGAACATCTGAGTAAACTGTTCGAAGAATCCGACGGCGGTCGTTTCACCGCGGGCAGTGGTCAATGCGGCCGCGTAGGCATCCGCACTGGTGACCTGCTCACCGTACTTGCCGATGGTAATCTTCAGCGGAATGCCGAAGAAATCGCCACCGCCCATGACTTTGTATCCGAAGAACATCCCGATCCCCTGAGTCAGGAACACGAGAAGCCCCTGTGCCTGTCCGCGAATGGCTTCCGGAGCCTTTTGGTCGGTATACATGAAACCCGTGACGAAGAAGAAGTCATAACAGATTCCGTGAAGTGCGATGGCCAGCAGCAGCATCCATGTGACCTGATCGGGGGCACCATAGGCAAACAGAGCATAACGAATGACCCAGCAACCCATTCCGGTCAGGATCATCAGCTTGAGGCCGAGTCGTCGGAAGAAGAACGGGATCAGCAGCATGAAGATGATTTCGGACATCTGACCGATCGTCATGGTGGCTGCTGACTGAGCGAATCCGGTGTGATTCAGGAACGTCGATGTGGACCCGTAGTAGTAGGCGAGAGGCACGCAGATGAGCGTCGAGCAGACTGCGAAGATCAGGAAGTTCAGATCGGCGAACAGCCCGAATGCATCCAGCATCAGGAGGCTTCGCAGATCCATCGGTTTTCCCTTCATCGGCGGTGGCGTGTGAGGAAGCGCAAAACAGAAGATCCCCAGCAGGAAGGAACTGATTGCCCCGAGCCAGAAAATCTGAAACTCATTGGACCAGCCCATTGCGCCCACAAACAGCCCCGCCACAATCCAGCCGATGGTTCCCCAGACTCGAACTCGAGGAAAGTCCTGCTGGCTGGTGATATGAGTGAACGCGATGGTGTTCCCAAGACCGAGCGTCGGCATGTAGCACAGCAGGTGACCGAGAATCAGCCAGACCATCAGATTGCCGGACGCTTCGCCTTTGGCGGCAACGCCGGGAATCAGGCACATAATCCCTCCGGCCACCAGCATCAGAACGCCCATGACTCGTTCGGATGCAAAATATCGATCCGCGATCAGTCCGAGAAAGAGCGGTGCGAAAATCGCAGCAATCGGCGCACTTCCGTAGGCTCCGCCAATAAAATTACCGAGCTGATGCGTGTTGAGGGCAGCCCCGAGAGATGAAAACCACGTTCCCCAGGTAAAGAACTGCAGGAACATCATGATGGAAAGGCGTGGTACGATGCTGGAATTCATGGACACCGGTCCTGTCATTCATCTTGCCGAAGGCGCTGAAGTGGCTCATTTCGCTGTGGGATGATGACGAGCACGGCACTCAACGGCAACCAAACGCGTCGTTTTCCCTCATTTTTCAGCTTGATCCCCCGTCAGGAATCACTCGTCCGGCCGAGATCCTCTTTACCTGTTTCGGCAATTCGTGGTAGTTTCCACCTCTGATCTGCCGCTGATGCGTCGATCTGCCGCGGGTGCATGGATGCCGAACGGGACAGGAATATGAATTTCAGGATCAGACAGTCAGACACCCTTCGCTCCCGGGCGCCCATTGGTTGGATTCTGCGACGTCCGAAATCGGCAATTCCGCTTTGCCGGGTCAGCGTCTTCGCTGTACTGGCACTTGCGATTCTGTCCGGCTGCCAACAGCAGACGGTGACGCCGATCGCAGAGAATGATCAGGAACTTATGGATGAGCTGCTGGGAGAACCGGACGCCTCCAGAGATCGGAACGCAGCGATTCCGCCTGAGTCAACCGGCGGCCCGGATTCGTTCGATCAAATTTCTCCTCGTGCTGACAATCCTGGTGCCGACCCTGAGTCGGCGGGCTCGGTGAATGCCTCCACTGTCAGCAGAAGTCGTTCCATTCCGGGAGCACGTAATGGTTCCGGAAGTGATCCCGGATCTCGTGCGGGAGCCCCGAGAACGCCGACCGCAAAGGGCGAACGACTCGAACTGCGAATGCAGGCGGGTGATCGTTTTCCGATGATGAAGACGGTCGAACAGACTCTGATGCAGAAATCAGAGGATTTCCCGGCCGTGGCACGCACGCGGCTCAGCATGACACTGGCAATTCAGGTCGAAGATGTCCGCAGTGATGCGATTCTGATGAGCGTACGCTACAACCGGATCGCATACGCACATGATCTCAACGGAGAGCGTCTGGAATACGATTCTGCTGTTCATCAGAACGACATTCCGCACGATGTGCAGCCGTACGCGGGAATGATCAACAACGGATTCAGCTTCTGGATCGGGCGTGACAACAAGATCCGCGAGCTCGTCGGTTACAACGAATTTCTTCAGCGATGTGTTCAGAACATGACCGGAGATCGCAAGGAAAGTCTGCTTACGGAGATCTCAAATCGCTTTGGTGACGATGGCGTCGCCAACTTCATTGACGACAGCATCGGACTGCTTCCGTACGACAGCAGTGTGGATGCAGAATCCGCCACGCGAGTTGCTCCGGGAGACGTCTGGACTCGGGAACAGCGGATGCTGCAGCCGGCACCGATCTATCTCACGACCACCTATCGGCTAATGAGCATCGACGAGCGAACTGCAGAAATTGACATCACCGGCCGGATTGCCTCGGGCGAAACAGTTCAGAAACAGGATTCCGCAAGTCTCCGGATTGTCGGCGGACACTGCATCGGCCGGTGCACCGTGGATCGAGCCACCGGGTTACCGCTGGAAATGGATCAGACTCGTTACCTGAACATGGTCGTCACGACCGCCGACGGGGCTCAGATCCCGCAGGACAAGACGATCCTGACGACCATCCGAGCGTTTCCGGAGATGAAACGCCCTTCGGTGATGGTTCCGAATCAGGGCGCCGGCGCAGTCCAGCCTGCCGGCGGAAACGTCAGCCAGTTCGGTGGCGGTGTGACTCAGATTCCTGTGAATTCTCAGGCACCGGGATCTCAGCAACCGGCGCAGCAGGCTCCTGTTGCTCCCGTTCAGGCTGTGTATCCCGACTGATTCACGATTCGACGGATTCGAAGCGCGTCACACACCGCGAACTGCAGTCGGGCACGATTGCGACACGCGCTCCTGCAATCATGAACGCTGACGCCGTCATTTTTTCTCCACGAATTTCACTGGCAGCGGCGAATCCAGAGTATCCCGGCTGGCGTTGAATCCGTCTCCGTCGACGTCGATGAAGACAGGATTGGTGAGTGCGGCAGGGAGCTGTTTCGCCCAGTGGCTGTCGCCAAAGATATCTCCCAGGCGTTCCGTTCGGTGACCGGCGAGAACGATCACATGACAGTCTCCTGTGACAGAAAACTCCAGCTGTCGGTCGAACTGAATGGTACCATCGAGAAACGCGTCCGGAGTCTGATCTCTGGAGAACGTCAGGTCATCACGTCGTCGACCATTGACGAGTACGGTGACAAAATCAACGTTGAACCAGTTCGGGCACTGCACTCGCACGTGCCCTGTGATCTTGCCTGATGCGGCTCGGATGTCTTCACCGGATGAGACCGGTTTTGCATCGCTTTCGGCTTCGCGAAACGATGCTTCGAGAAATGGTCCGTTTGACATCAGAACCTGCCCGGAGTTGGCGGAAATTCTCATCTGGTCTGAATTGATTTCAGAAGGCAGATCGGTATCAGACTTCAGCCAGATGCGAAGACCACCGGACCCATGGAAATTGTTGTGCGCATCCGTGTTGACGACACCCCAGATGCGATATCCCTGATTCAGCAGCTGGAGCCAGTTGAATGCGGTCTGATTACCGACAACCTTGCCTTCACGCATTTCGAACGGTGTCGGATGAAGGAGCGGATCGATGGGGTGGATCTCCATCACATTCATGATGGAGAAGGCTCTTGAATAGCCTTCGTCCGGTTTCTCGTCCCCGTTACGATCGTAGAAGAGCCAGCCCAGGTCAGGATGATTCTGCTGAATCATTTTGTTGCTGTTGTTGTCCCATGCGGCAATTCGTTCGATCTGTGTTTCCGGGCTATCATCGGTTACAGGAGCACCCCCGTCCTGCGTGCGCGGTTTCATGATCAGCGGGAAGACATTCTGATGATTCAGAGGCAGTGGTTTGCCCGTGAGCTCCATTCCGGAAACTGTTGCGAGATGATTCTGGAGTTTCAGTGAACGGATATGGTCTTCGTAAGTGCTGATCCGGTTATGCTCCGTGCATGGAGCGAACTCGATGTGTTCTGCGGCCAGATTGAGCACTCGTCCCATCTGGCATGAGGTATTGTCGCCGGACGGTGAACTGTGGCTGTGAAAGTCTGCACTCACCCAGCCCGCTGTGTTGACAACTCGCTGAAGCCGGACGGCCTTCGCAGTGTTCTCACCGGAACGAACTTCCAGCTTTGTGAATTCGGCGTTGTACTCCGGGCCATGACTGATGATGATGTCGTAGTGCCCGGCCGGAAGGCGAACACTGACGTTTCCGTTAGCTGTGTAAGCCAGATTCTTCACCAGGTGGCATGCGGTTTCCGGACCCCACGATGGTGTCGGTGTTCCCTGGCTGCCGTCGAATTCAACTTTCGCGGGAATCGACTCCCCGTTCGCGTCGACGACAGTGATGACTGCGGTCCCCGGATGATAGTTCTCTGCACGCAGGTCGATGGCGGCGTTCGGTTCGGCGACCGTCAGTGTCTGTTCAGGAAATGTCTGACCATCAATCTGAAGACGCGCCTTCAGTTCCCCGGCAGGAAGTTTCAGTTCACTGAGTCCGTCAGTTCCGGTAACTGTGGTACCACGTGGCTGATCTCCGATCGACAACTGAATGCGAGCGTCACTGACAGGTTTTCCGGCTGCATCGACGACTCTGAGGCGAGTCAGCATCATCGGTCGAGGATCAGCGGAAGATTCATCCACGAGAGCCAGTACCGAAGGCAGGTCTCGTTCAGCAAAGATCTCTCGACGAAGTGAGAACGATTCACCGGGGGCGAGAGTGACGGGCTGGCCGTCCGCTCGCTCATAGATCAGGATTGATTCTCTGGGATTGCTGGTGCAGCGAATACGAAATCCTTCGGCCCTGATCGCATAGGCCTGCTTCCAGAAGAGATCGTGAAACCAGAACAGATCGACCGTGCCGTCTGGTGTTTTGACCATATCCTCCTTGCCGCCATCGGCACGAAGGTCATCTTCAAGCTTCAGAGTGATGGGTTTGTCTGTCGAGTTTGACCATGACGAGATGCATGTCAGCGCCTGAGCATCAGGGCTCAGCGACCATGTGACCGTGCAGGGCGGATTTCCGGAACTGTCTTTCGAACGAACGATGACTGATGCTGATGGAGCACCTGAACCTGAAGAGTCTGCTCCTCCAGCCGAGGCGTTCGAGGAGACCGGTACTGTTGCGATTTCGCCTTCGGAAAACCTCTGAATTCGACGGCCCGGGTAAAATGCGCTCAGCTGATCACTTTCTGCCGATCGAATCGTCAGGTCAATGAGACATCCTCCCACGTCGCGAACGGTCATATTGGCATTGCGTGTCTGGACGGGCCGAGCGATCACAGCTCGCAGGAATCGATTCTGCAGCACGTAGTCACCGTAGATGGCATCCACTTCTTTTCCGGAGGGAACCAACTGATCCCAGTTCGCCTCCGAGAGGACAGCTGCGGCTGGTGTGACATCGTCAGTGGCAGCAGCGGACGTCGGCGAAGACGATGCGGCCTTGTTTTCGGCATCGGAGGCAAGAGATACCCGGCCAGCCATCAGGCAGTGTGTCAGAAGTGTTGCGACCGCCAGCAGCAATAAGGAATTCGGTCTGGGAAACCTGCAGACAAACCTTTTCTGAATTCTGCTCTGAACGGAAACGGGAATGCGTTTCAGCATCAATAAGATCTCCTGTGATGAGTCCTGATCGGAACTGGAAATCCTGCACAGCCGGGAATCTGAGTCAGGATGTTGTTCCGCCAAAGTGTGGTGCCGGATTCGCCATTGAAACCGATGAACAGCTGCCAGTGTGTTAAAGATGGAACAAAAATGGCGAGAAAAATGAGAATTTCAGTCGTCGCGTAGTACGGGTCTCGGGCCCATATGACCATCCGCATTCAGCTCGAAATTCGCCGAGAAATGCCATGTGTGTACGGGAGGAAAATGCATTCTGGACGGAATTCCGCGGCGGAAAGTTCGAGCCAACGAATTCCGCCGAGCAGGCGTATTCTTCAGAAGCAGGGGGCGCGATGCGCCTTCGCGGCCGAGAATCCGAAACAAAACTGATGTTGGTTTTCCTCGGGTTTTCCAAAGAACATCTCTGAATTGGAATTCATTCAGTGGCAGATGACGAACAGAAGCCGTCCGAATCAGACGTGAATCTTCATTCCGTGACTGAGGAACCTCGCCGGTTTTCTGACGAGGATGAACTGCCTGAAGAGGAACCGCTCACTCCGGAACTTGTCGAAGAAGAGGCGATTCGCGGCGACTTCATGCTCCGCTGGGCAGTTGTGTTTCTCGCGATCCTTTTCGGATTCAGCCAGTTCAACGACACTCGCACACTGCTTCAGATCCGATCCGGCGAACAGATGCGAGCCAACGGTTTTCTGCCCCTTCGTGCTGACAATCTGTCATTCACAGCGGAGGGTGCTCCCGTATCGAACGTGAGCTGGCTTTATGATCACCTGATCAGCGCTCTCTGGGCTGCGGGTGAAGGAACCGCGCTGACTGTGTTCAAGGCTCTGATGGCAGGATTGATTGCCTGGCTGCTCGTGAACATCAGTGTGAGCGGAATTCCGACCTGGTGGACGGCGATCTGTTCATTGCTGGCAGTCGTGGCATGTTCGGGTGATTTTATTCCTCTTCCGGAACTGATGACACTGCTGGGCATGGTTCTCGTTGTTCGATATCTCCATCAGCATCGTGAAGGAGTTTCGGAAGGGCTGACATGGAAGTTACCGCTGCTGATTGCGGTATGGTGCAATCTGGATTCACGAGCATGGATCGGCCCTGTTGCGATCTGTCTTTATGCGATCGGGTGTGCGTGGGCATCACGGCAGCAGCCTGGTGATCCACCGGTTGTCACCGATTCCGGACGTCCGCTCACCAGTCCTGTGGCCGCAGCGTTGCTGAGCGTGCTGGCACTGCTGGTGAATCCGTTTCCGATGAACTCACTGTTTTCGTCGATCGCGTTGTACTCGGTTGAGTATCCGACACTTCAGCAGCAGAAATCGCTTCGCACGCAGATGGCGAGTGTGAGTTTCGACAGCCGTGTCGACAACTATTCGATGCTGCATCCGGATGCGTTTATGTCCTTCGATCACACCCAGATCTCCGGGCTGACGCTTGTGTTGATTGCGTTTGTCCTGCTGCTGATGGCTCGCGATCGCCGCAACGCCGGGATCGGATTCGCTCTGTGCGGTGTCTTTTTCCTGGCGATTCTGGCGACGCACGAATTGCCCGCTGCGGCGATTGTGGCGGCCGTGGCTGCATCAACGACGGCTCAGCGCTGGTATCGTGCGAATTACAGCCTTCAGTACACGATTGATCCGCGAGAACTGTTTTTCTCGCGGACAGGTCGGGCTGTCACAGTGCTCGGGATGGCCGCACTGGGGTTCTGTGTTGTTGCTGCGCGGTTGCCGGGAAATACACCAGTCGGTCTGGGCTTTGACAAAGACACGCTGACGACCATCGAGACAGTCGGGAGGCAATTGAAGGAGATCGATCCTGAGGCTCGAATTCTTCACACTCGAGTGGATCAGGGCGACATTCTGGTCTGGCACGGCAGAAAGAGCTGTATTGACAGCCGCATGCTTCCGTTCGGCCGCATGAGTGACCCGAATTCCGTGGTTGCTCGGCATAAGCAGATTCTGGATCAGATGCTCCTGCCTCAGAAAGAAGAGAAGGAGGAAAAGGAACGAGAAAAGCAGATGGCAGCGAAAGCCGCTGCGTTGAAACATCTGCAGGAAATGAAGGTTTCTCATGTGATGATCAGGTTGTCTCCTCCAGGCTCGCCGGATTACCGAAGCGTTCAGATGCTGACGAGTTCTCCCGGGTGGATTCTGGCGAATATCGGCCCTTCGGCAGCCGTGATCGAACGTGTGAACCCCGGGATTCCTCCCGCGGAAATGGCGAAGAAGGTGCCACAGTTTTCGAAGATGGCGTTTCAGCACGCAGTTCCATTGAATCTGGAACAGCGGGATTTTGCGAGGCAACCGGACTTCTATCAGCGTTTCGTCTATCGAACTCGCCCGGTGATTTCCGAATTTCGTCGTCAGGCAGAACACTACCTCTGGCTTGCCGGCGGTCAGCCGCGATCCATTGAAGAGGCATCACTGAAGCTCTCTCTGATCACACTGGCGATTCGATCGCTGAACCAGACACTGAACTCAGACTCTCAGGATGCGATTGCTTACCGACAGCTCGGGATTGCGTACCATCAGCTGGGGATGATTGAAGCATTGGTATCCGGTGACAGTCCGACAGCGCCGCATCGTGATCTGAGAGATCTGCAGGCCATCATGGCGCTTCGTCAGTCACAGAATCGCCTTCCGGATGATCCCGAAGTCAACGAGCTTCTGATGCAGATATTCCTGCGAAAGGAATACCACGATCTGGCTCTTGAGTATGTCGAGAAAGTCCTGAACAAAGTTCGCGGACTTTCGGACACTGCTCAGATGACTGAATCCATCAAGGAGATGACGGAGCTTTCAAAACAGCTTCAGAATCGAATCGATGTTCAGGAAAAAGGACTGAAGGATTACCTGGCGAAAGAGAAAGCGGAGACCGATCCGGCGAAGCGAGCAATTCAGATCTTTACGACAGCGCAGGAGCTGGCTCGCGGTGGGTTTCGACGTCGGTCACTGCAGATGCTTCGACAGCATGCTGATCTGGTCGGACGTCTGCCTGAGGGACAGTTGCTGACCGGTCGGCTTCTTCTGGAAACCGGTGAGATTGAGGAAGGGCATCGAGTTCTGAATCAACTGGGGGCAGCAGCAGCTCAGCAGACGGAAGCCTATGCTGGTATGGGATGGCACCTGCCGACCGCTGCGAGTCAGCTGGCTGTCGGCAGCTATGAATCTGCCATCGGCACATGGACTGATCAGCTGCGAAACTTTGAACGTCTTGCCGAGTCATCTGAGCCGATTACATCTTCACTGATGACGGTACCCGGTGCTGCAAGCGCAGCACCAACACCGCAGGCTCCCATGCCGACGTGGCCGTTCACTCATCTGAATGCTCTGCAGATTCCGATGCAGCTGCTTTCCGGAAGTCGTGCAGACATTCGAATGATGATTGCACTGGCTCATTTCGAGAACGGCGACGTCGCTGCCGCGAAGATTATTCTTCAGGGAGTGATCTCGGAATGCGGAGAATCCCCCGGACGCAACCTCGCCACTGTGTATTACTCCATGTGTGATTCAGACCCGCTCCCGTTCCTTGAAAAGAACTCGCTCGATCAGTGGGAAGAGTTTGAATTCACGTCCGTGTCGACACCGACCGGTAGCGACACCGGCAAAGCGACCACTCCGAAAGATGCCGATACTCCGGCGTCACCTGATACTCCGGCAACGGCAACTCAGGAGCCAGCAAAGTCAACGGAACCTGCTACGGCCACCGAGCCACCACCGACTGCGACTGACAATCCGGCTGCAAGCCCTGAGCCACCAGCAACAGATCCCGCTGCTGACTCGCCAGGAACTTCGGGAAGTTAGTGGTTGTCAGAGTTCAAGGACTTGAACACTCACACAAAGAAGAACGTCGATTCCGCGGTTCCCTGAAGCAGTTTTGTGCGTTCTTCCTTTGTGACAAAATCGATCTGGTCGCGAATGAGTGAAATCGACGAGCGATACGTGTTGTGTTCATTCAGCTGATAGGGGCAGTCGCTGGCCCACATCAGGCGATCGGCACCGTACGTTTCGAACAGTTGCCGAATCATGGGGATCATCTCGTGGTGTGGAGCCTGTTTCTTTCCGAATGCGTAGTATGCTGACAGTTTGACTCGCACCAGCGGATGTTTTGCCAGATCGCAGAGCTGCCTGACCTGATTCTCTGGAATGTCGCCTGAAGCACCGATCCGGGCAAAATGATCAATCACGACAGGTGTCTCAGGAAACTGAGTACACATGGCAGAGACGCCTGCGAGATCTTCAGGATTGATCAGACAGCACATGGACTGTCGAGTTTCCGCTGCGGTCTTCCACATCAGCTTCATTCCGTCCGTTCCCAGCCAGTCTTTCGGACCGACACCAGGACCGATGCGAAACCCGGTGACTCCCTGGAGAAGCATCGACTTCATGAGTGTGTCCTGACCAGTAATCGTGTCGTCGATCTGGCCGACAATGCGAAATCGCTCCGGATGCTTCTTCCATGCATCAATCAGGTAAGAATTGTCCCAGCCGTGGTGAGGCCAGTGCTGAATCAGAACAACGCGGCCGACTCCTTCCGGAATCGCAATGGCCATGAGTTCTTCGTCCGTGAAACTGGGTGGGACCAGCTGAGCCGGTGTAGCGCCGGGGCGAAGCTTGTAAACACTGAGGTCATTCGTCCAGATGTGAGAATGAGCGTCGATCCAGGGAGTTGTCGGAGAAACGGATTCGGTGGCAGTCATAAGCGGGGCTCCCTGGATCACTGATCCGGTGATGGTCGAAGCGGCAGCCATTGCACCGACAGTCTTCGCAGTCGCGGAGAGAACTCGACGTCGAGAAATCCGGTCTGACCGGCCTTCCGAGGATGGTGGCGTGATGTCGGCATTCATGAGTCGAGCCTCCGAAATGCACGAAGAGTGCATGGGTATGTTTGTTCGCACAAGCGTTCAGGCTGCGACATCATATGCACGCGGAGTACCGCTCTCAAGTAACCCCTGGACTGCGGCAGCCCGCTGCCGCTCTGGCCTCAGCAGCCTGCTGCAGATATCACTGCTGAGATCACCGCTGAGTTCAGTATTGACCTCACGATTGGAACGTCAGAGTCGGAACGTTTGATAACAGAACACTCCACAGCAGGCTGTGGGGTTGGAAAGCTGCAGCGGGCTGCAGCAGTCCAGGTTCACTGTGTGAGGACGGGGCTGCCAGCGACCACTGCGACTGAGATGTCTCTGAGATCGGCCAGCAGTTCGCGAATCTTCTGATCATCCTGCTGTTCTGCGGCACGTTGCAGAGCCTGTGCGGGTGCCGTGAAGATGGAGAATCCCACAGTGCCGCCGGTTCCCTTCAGCTTGTGAGCCAGCTCTCGCAGACTGATGTAGTTGCCATCGTCCCATGAGGACTGCATGCTGTCGATGAGCGGCTTCAGTCCGCAGACGAACTGGTTGACGATCTCGCGAAATTCTTCAATCTCAATCGGCAGAGTGGAATGAATCGGGGCTCTTCGCGAAGACGTTGCAGCCGGCTGCGGAAGGATTGAAGCCATGATAGCATCAACAGAAGCAGGAGACTTCTGTGATTGCTCACGATCAGGATTCAGACGAACGGTTTCGGAGATCTTTTCCGTCGCTGGTATTTTCTGTTCTGTCGCTAACTCCGCCATAATGCGATCGACAAACGTCGATGAAGCCGTTGGCTTCGGCGTGACGGATCCTGAAGACGCGGTCGTTTTCGACTGCAGCACGTCACTCGGAATGTGATGGCGACTTTCGTCGCAGGGGACCTGCTCCGCGGCAGCTGGTGAGGCGGCACTGGACGAAGCGGCCAGTACGACGTTTCCGACGGACTTCACTTCGGAGTCAGGGATTACAGGCAGAAGGTCTGCCAGCGTTGCCAGCAGCAGATCGATGTTGATCGGTTTGGTCAGGAAGCCACTACATCCGGATTCCATGCAGCGCTGTCGATCCTGTTCCATCACATTGGCTGTGAACGCCAGAATCGGCACTCTCAGGCCAGCGTCACGCAGGATCTTCGTGGCTGTGAATCCATCCATCACTGGCATCTGCATATCCATCAGCAGCAGATCGTATCTCTGCGAAGTCGCTTTCTCGACTGCGACCGCACCATTTTCGGCTTCATCGACGGTGAGTCCGGCTTTGCGCAGGACGAGCCCGACCAGCTGACGGTTTGTCGGTGTATCGTCCGTGACGAGTATTCGAGCCGGGCGGAAGCGAATCGAGACACCGTCCCGTTTCTCTGTGACCTGCTGACTCTGTTCTGCAATGGCGTCCTCCGTGGAAACCATTCGAACGTCCGTCAGATCGCCGGTGAGAATATGGAATCGGAATGTACTTCCGACACCGTACTCGCTGTCGACCTCGATCTGTCCGCCCATGGCTTCACAGAGTCGCTTGCTGATCGCGAGCCCGAGTCCTGTTCCGCCGAATCGCCGCGTGACCGAACTGTCCGCCTGAACGAACTGCTGGAACATGCGTCCCAACTGGTCAGGTGTCATCCCGATTCCGGTATCGGTCACGTCAAACTGAAGTCGATCGGGCCCGTCCCCCTGTAACAGTTCCGCCCGGATCGACACGCTTCCTTCGGGAGTAAACTTGATGGCGTTGCCGACAAGGTTCATCAGGATCTGGCGCAGTCGAGTCGAATCGGACTGGATTTTTGCCGGGATTCTGCCTTTGATCGAAACGCGAAGGTCGAGTGCCTGCTGGTCAGCTTTGACTCGCAGAACGTTGACAACGTCCGACATGATCTGCCACGGACTGCAGTCCCGAATTTCGAGTTCCAGTTTTCCGGCTTCGATTTTTGAGAGGTCCAGAATGTCATTGATCAGGGAAACGAGGTGAGTGCCGCTGGCATGAATTGTGTTCAGATATCCGACCCGCTTTTCCTGAGAATCTTCCAGACCTCTTCGGAGGATATCCGTGAATCCCACGATCGCATTCATCGGATTTCGAATCTCATGGCTCATATTGGCCAGGAAATCGCTCTTTGCCTGATTCGCCGCTTCCGCTTCTTCCTTGGCAGCACGCAGCAGAACCTTGTTCTGTTCCAGCTGGGTGACATTATCCATGGAAACCATGACGCCTCGAATTCGTCCTTCGTTGCCCTGCAGCGGAGAGCAATTGACCTTGAAAATGCAATGCGTGCCGAAAACATCCTGAAAGTCCATGATGACGCCGGAAACTGGTGATTCGCTGGCGACGGCTTCCTGCCACGGCATCCGGGAATTCGAATCGCGTCGAGAGAACCCGAAGGTTGATGCCTTTCGGCCGATGATGCTTTCAACCGATGTTCCCAGGGTGCCTGCGAGTGCCGTATTGGCAAGCAGCACCTGATCGTCGGTGCCGACAATCATCAGCCCTTCGGCAAGAATGTCGAGTGCCTCACG
Organism: Planctomyces sp.; assembly: GCA_046345315.1. Classification (GTDB taxonomy): domain Bacteria; phylum Planctomycetota; class Planctomycetia; order Planctomycetales; family Planctomycetaceae; genus F1-80-MAGs062. The sequence continues at coordinate 2,991 of JBKDKA010000166.1, read as the reverse complement.
AACGCGCCGTGGTACTGCTCGAGACGGATCCAGACTCTTCAGTACCATCCGGAGGAACATGTGAAAGCTGAAGAATCCACAGAAGGCTGCGAAAATCAGAAGCTGCAGCATTGGTGTTTCAAGGAATGAGTACCAGCGATCGGATTTGAGCGGTGTGAAGCAGAACTCAATCCGTCCCCAGTTCAGCTGGTCGGGACGCGACAGTGGTACCTTCATCATCCATTCATTGGATTCATCACCAGGCATCTGAGCGGCCAGATCTGAGTGACCGAGGGTCTGCAGGATCAGCGTGCCATCATCCAGTCGAACGCCAGCCGATCTCAGTTCTTCGTTTCTTCGCACCAGATTGTCGAGAACCAGATGCAGTTCATCCACACTGTTCTCTGCCATCATGACAGATGCGCTCAACGCCACGCTTTCCGCAAACTGGACACGATGGCGAACAGTCGCCTCATTCGGGTCCATGAGAAGTCCCAGAAAGTTCGCGGCAAGCAGGATACCGAGCATCGAACAGACGAGTCCGATGGTGATTCGTGAGGCCGCGGAAAGTCGTTTCATGATTCCTGTTCCGTCTACGGACGGTCTCCTGCCGCATCAGTCATCGTAATGACATTCGCAGAGTGGCTCGAAGATTCCGGCTGCTGACTCGGAGCCTGAGTTTTCTGCTGGTTGTCCACAATCGATCCGATAGTTTCACCATCATCATCGCGGTCTTTTCCGGGGTCATCAATCACCAGCAGCGGGTCAAGCATCTGCCACGCAGGCATCTGCGCCAGCAGGCCCGAAAGCAGCATTCCGCCACGCACGATCCAGACGAAGTATCCGACGGAAAGTCCTGTCGTCACAGCACCCACAGAACCGACGAGCTGACGTTCCAGACCGACTTTTCTGTTCAGGTCCTTCTCCAGGTTGTCGAATTGCCGGAAGATGGCGTCGTGTAGCGCGATCCACTGCTGCCGACTTCCACTGAGCAGATCCGGTGAGCCTGTCCTGATGACAGTCCGGCGGCTGGAATACTCCGCATTCTCGCTGCCGGAGAGTGCTCTCAGATCTGATTCTGCGTTGATCCGATCGATCTGAACGGTTGTTGTGGTAGTACTGAAAGCCACCTGCCCCCAGAAGAATTCTGCGGGTAACGATTCCGCAATGGCGATTACCTCGTCGGATTCTTCTTCACTGTCAGTCGCAACGTCGGCAGAACCTGACAGGTTCTGTGCAGCAGCGTTGACAGGTGCGACCGCAGGCCCGGTATTTTCTGACTGGCTGGAAGTCGAAGCTGACGATCCAGCTTCCGATGTGGTGGCACTCCCGCCGGAATCAGATCCGGACACCAGAGAAGCTGCGGCTGAAGAAGCTGCTGACGCAGTGCTGGATGATCCACTGCCTGAGGTTCCGCTTTGTGATGGTGCCAGCTGGCTAACAATCTGCACGACTGCTGCATTGCTGAGTGTGATACCGTCTGAAGCGATGTACTCGAAGCTGTCTGTTCCCGTGTAGCCCGTAGCGGGACGATACTCGAATCCGCCTCCGGCGGTCAGTACAAGAGTCCCATTGTCCGGCTGCCTGGTGATCGTGAACGTCAGAGGATCACCATCCACTTCCTGAACGCTGCCTGCCAGTCCCGGGGCGGCAACGTTCAGAAGATTACCGGCCAAGCCGGTGAATGAAGCCGGCGATGCCACGGGAACGTCGTCAACAGGCGTTGCCGTTACCAGGACAGTTCGTGATTTGGAAAGATGACCGACATCCACAACTGTGATTTCCAGCTGTGCAGTCCCGTTCACATTGAGCCCGGTCTGAAAGCTCAGCAATCCCGATGCCGATCCAATACTGAGGTTCTGGAAGAATCCGTTTGCTCCGCTCGTCTGTCGGACGCTCCAAGTCAGGATATCCCCCGCATCCGGATCACTGAAGGTTCCTGACGTATTGAGTGTCTGCTGACCAGCGTCTTCCGTGATCAGGACACTCGGAATCACCATGGAGGTCGGTGCTTCATTGACGTTAACGATCCGGACATTGATTGTCTGAGTATCGATGGCCCCGTTTCCGTCACTGACCTGAACGACAACACTGTAAATGTTGTCATTGTTGAGATCTGCGGGTGTTTCAAAGTCTCTTGTGGAGACGAACGTGAGTGCTCCAGTGGTGCTGCTGATGCTGAACCGAGCCTGATCGCTTCCGCCGATGATGGAGTACACCGGCGTTCCTCCATCGACATCGGTGCTCGTGACCGTGGTGACGGCCGTGGTGTTTTCTGCGACATCGAAGGTTGCCGTGGCACCTCCACCGTTGCTGATAATGACGGGAAGATCATTGACCGGAGTCACCACGATGGAAACCGTGAACGGGCCAGTGGTGCTCGTTCCATCGGATACCTGATAAGTGAATGTGTCGGTGCCGAAGAAGTTGGCCAGAGGTGTGTAGGTGAATGTGCCGTTGCTGTTCAGCGTAAACGACTGACTATTGGTCGGACCAGCCACGAGGCTTGCGGTCAGTGGATTAGACTCCGCATCAGTATCGTTCGCAAGAACTCCACCCGGCCCGGATTCGGCAGTTCCGATGGAGATGAGTGCGCCCGTTGCAGAACGATGGTCAGCGAGAATCTGAGCTGCGGAACGAGCTCCCGTCCAGACACGAAATTCGTCGATGGCTCCGTCAAAGGTTCGAGTGCTCGCTGCACTGTGATTTCCGATTTTCAGGTCAAGAGCGGCATCTGATGTTGCTGTTCCTGAAGGTGTCCGGATTTCGTTGACCGCGACTTCTGCACCGTTGATGAAGATTCTCGGATTGCTGGATGTTGAATTGCTGTCATATGTAACAGCGACGTGCTGCCAGATGTTCAGTGAAATCGTCCCGGCGGCAGTCAGCCATTGTCCTGTTGATTCGGAGAAGCCGTTCTCGAACAATAGTGCGCCTGTCGTAGCATCAAGCTGGAAAGCCCAGCCATTTCCAAGTGCACCGCCGGCGAATGTCGAGGATGCTTTGGAGGCA
>JBKDKA010000165.1:0-18127 GCA_046345315.1 Planctomyces sp. | reverse complement strand
GCCCAGCACAGGAACATTGTCGTGCCACCGAATCGCACAGGAACATCGTGGGCATCCGGAAGAATGACTATTCAGAGAACGCAGCTGCCCCCAGAGGTCCGGTCGCGAAGGAAATCGATAGATGCAGACGTTCAGAAAGCTTCCGAAACAGCTTCCCAGCACAAAGAGAAAGCTGAGAAGAAACCAGGGAGGTAATTCAAAGAAGCTCACACGGCCTCCCTCCCGATATTTCCGCAGGTAAGCTCTGGAGTATCTCCGCAACTACATCGACGGGCGTTTTCGAATCGACGTCAACGACAATCGTGGCAGCGTTTCTGTAGATGGGTTCCCGAACGGCAAGCACGTCTGCCACTTCGTCCCCCGCAGAACGCCCGGTGAGACTCGGACGCTGCCCCGCAGATCTCGCATCCTGCACAATTCTGCTGGACAGGACGGCCGGAGCGGCACGCAGCCATATCACAGGACCAGCCGCCTTCATACTTCGCCGATTCTCTTCCGAAAGAATCGCGCCACCACCTGCAGCAAGAATTAATCGATCCTGAGCAAGGAGTTCTGACAAAACCTGACTCTCACGCCTGCGAAATCCCGGCTCGCCTTCGCGATCAAAGATCTCTCGAATCGTCTGCCCGGCCTGTGTCTCAATCAGCCGATCACTGTCCATCCAGGACCAGCCCAGCCGGTCAGCCAGAAGCGGCGCAATGGTGGACTTGCCGCATCCACGGTAGCCGGTCAGCGAAATGACCCGATGCCGAGGCGTCACGTCAGTCCTCCGCCCCTGAATCGTCATCGGAGATATCATCAGACAACGCTGACGGAACCGCGGCAGCGCCTCGTGCAGCTGACATCGCACGGCGAAGCGTCTCTGTCATGTAGTCCATCGGAGCCACAGTTCCCGTAAACAGCCTGAACTGCAGAGCTGCCTGGCGAACAAACATTTCAATACCACTGACGGTCGAACACCCGCGATCTTTTGCTCCCTTCAGCAGAAATGTCTGCTCAGGGTTGTAAACGGTGTCAAAAACCAGCGTATGCTCATTCAGCCATAACGGCTCGTAGGGTGTTTCGTTCATCTTCGGAAACATCCCCACAGACGTGCAGTTCACCAGGATGTCACACGACTCGGAGCCCCGATTCTCCCACGAAACAAACTGGCATCCGAGTTCCGCCGCGAGTGCCTGCCCGCGATCTTTCGATCGATTCGTGATGACCACAGTGGCACCGTTGGCACCAAGAATATGACCAACAGCTCGAGCCACTCCACCGGCACCAAGAAGCAGTGCCTTTCGCCCTGTAAGATCCCCGGTGCCTGTCGACTGTTTTCGCATTCCACGCACGATCGCATCGAACGCTGCTTTCGCATCCGTGTTCGTTGCCACCCACTGATCTTCGAAACGATACAGCGTATTCGCCGCACCAATGGCATCTGTCTGCGCATCCAGCGAATCACAGTATTCAAGAATGGTCTCTTTGTGAGGGATTGTCACGCTGTAGCCTTCAATCCCAAGGCGTTCGAATTCCTCCAGGGATTGAATCAGCAGATCCGGCGGAACTCGAATTGGCAGATAAACCGCGTCAAGTCCCAGCTTTCGAAATGCAGCGTTATGGATCAGCGGGCTGCGGCTCTGAGCAATCGGATCTCCGAGGACTCCGAACACTCTTGTTTTTCGAGTGATGCGATTAAAGCCATAAAGATTCCGGACCTCCGCAAAGGAGAGCTGACCTGGAGCCATTTCACGCTCCCTGCTGAAGCTGGCGTACGTAAATGGAGAACCGTAGCGACCACAGAGTATTCGACTGATGGTGCCGAACTCCCCCATGCAGAACCCGACGGTTGGTATTCCACTGTCAGCTGTTGCCTCAACCATCTCCAGCATGCGAACGTTGTCACCGGGAGAATTGGCCATCGTGACGATCTTGATGACATCAGCATCACACCCTGCCAGTCTGCGATGGATATCAAAGAGATCTGCCGGAGTTTCTTCAAAGTTGTGAAAACTCACAATTCGTTTCGTCGTGCCATAACGTGGCACTGATTTCGCCACATCGTCTTCCAGATCGACGTACTCAGCGCCCGCGATGATCGCTTCACGGAGCAGCGCCAGTCGCTGATCCTCTGTGCCAACCCATCGCCCGCGGTCCGAACGACGCCGACAGGTCACGACAACCGGAGTCGGACGGTCTTTGAGCAGCACGCCGACGTCAGGGCGACGACGCATGAAGTCCAGTCGCAGCTCGACCAGCTCAGCACCCTTCTCAGCCAGATATCGATGCTCTTCCAGCATCGAAGAATGCCGTGTTCGACCCAGACTCACACAGATCATTTTGCGCAGATGCCAATCGTTTCGAGAAAGAACGTTGAGAAAGTCGGCTGAATCGTTGACTACTAGTTCCGTTTTCAATGATCGTCAGCACCAGTGAGTTTAACACGAAAGTGACAAAGACCAAAAACGGGATTCAGCACTTTATGAAATTCTCGCGACAACTTCTGCGGATGACAAATCCCGAAATCAACTTCCCCGGGATTTTCATGCTTCCTGCCCCCGGAATTCTTTATCCCGCCCGAATCAGCGTCGGTCCAGTCAGAGTTCGGAAGGAAAGGCTGGCAGAAAGTTTCTGCCTGGCAGACGGTGCGATTCCGCGATATCGTTCCTGCAGGCTGAGTCCGTGTGAATATTTCTTACGTGCTGCGGCCGCCAATTTCAGCCCTGATTCCCCTGCCAACTCCCCCCTCTCTGAAGAACTGCACTGAATGTCACTGCTCCCTCACCCCACCGGAAACTATCTGTTCCTTCCCGGAATTGCCCCCTACTCATGCGGTGCGGTTTCCGCAGACGGTTATGAAATCATCCAGGTGACGTTTCAGTCTCCACCGCCGCTCGAAAAAGGGTTCAGTGAACTTCAGCAGTTTCTGAAAGATCGCAATCGGCCCATTTCAGCACTCTGCGGCATCTCACTTCGCTCTCCGAAGCCCTATACATTTGAGGGCTTCAGTCAGTTTAACGCGGGCTACGCTCAGACCCTGAAGAACTGGGGCATTTTCGCTGATGACATGAATCCCGTTGCGCGCACCAATGTTGCCCCGGTCGTTGATCCACCAAAGAGCCCTGTGCTCTATGGATTTTCATTCACTTCCCCTGCAAAGCCGGGCCTTCCCGCAACGTTCGTCATCGCAGGCGCCGGGGAACTCCCTGAAGGTGTTCTGGAACGCGACAGTATCTTTTCGCTCGGCAATACAACTTCGGAGGGCCTGAAATCAAAGTCGGATTTCGTCATGAATCTGATGGAACGTCGACTATTCGGGCTGGGTCAGACATGGCAACAGGTGACGGTCGCCAATATCTATACAAGGCACGAAATTCGCAGTGTTCTGGAGAATCAGGTTCTCAGCCGAATGAAGGGATCGTCGATCCACGGCGCTCACTGGCACTATTCTGCACCACCAATCGAGGAAATCGAATTCGAAATGGACATGCGCGGAACACGCACAGAAATTCGTCTCTGATCTTCTGAACCGAACGTCGCCCCTTGTTCATCGCACCGTTCAGCGGCTCGCCGACGCTGCGGCGGCGGCATCGAGGCTGATCCATGAGATCTGCGTCACGAGCTGATTCAGTGCCGCGTAAGAGATGTGTGCATTGGTTGTATATCGCGGCGTATCGTTCGATGGAAACGTCGCCAGCGTAGCGTCACCCACCAGGAAAACATTGAAGTCACGGCTCAGATTCTCGTATCCTGCGGTCGTCCGACAATAGCACATGTCGGTGGCGTACCCCGTCAGCAGGACATGGCGAATTCCAGACTCTTTCAGAAAATTCCGCAGCGGCTCATAACCCTCCGCATCATAGATCACGACATCTTCACGATCGACGTCGATGTCACTCGTGACAGGGATCGGCAGCTGCCAGAACCCCTCGCCATTGTACTTTGCACTCGAATCAATCCCGGGAAACTGGCGGAAATAGTCGATCACCGGCAGGTCCGTGGAGACAGTCAGCTCAGCCGGCAGCGGCTGCCCGCGATAGTCGAAGCTTTTCAGTCGAGCAGTGAGCTCCGATGCGCCTTCTTTCCGTTCCGCGTCCGTGGGACGACCGTGGATGGAACGATATACTTTTTTGCGAATTGGATCCTGCGGTCCCGGCAGACTGTACATGACGAGCGAAACATGTTTCCGCATCGCCTTCAGAAACGGATTGATGACTTCTCGAGTATGTCGGGCGGCGAGATGATTCTTGTCCACCGTACAGAAATCGCAGACTCCGGCGGGCTCGGGTGTCGTCCATCCCTGCCCGTCATCAATTCCCCAGGGGTGAACCATAATCACGGCTGTATCACGAGCTCTCAGCCGGTTCGGCATTTCAATGATTCCCCGAGCATTGTAGGAAAACCGCCACGCTCTCACGGAAAGATCCGCGTCCTGATCGCTCACCAGCATGGGGGCTTCCAGACGTACGAGCTCACGAATCGGCTGAACCCACTCCGGATGGTCCGCGAGGATCGGCTTCGGATCCCGAATCGGAACCAGCTGGTTTGAATACACGCGAGTCTTCACCGACGCGGCCGCTGCTTTCTCTTCCGCCCTCGCCTGATCACTTTTCGAAAGATCAGATCCGATCAGCAGCGCCACAGAAAGAATGCAGAGCAGATGACACGGAGCATCAGTCATCATTCGCAGTCGTCGGCCATCATTCAGATTGCTCTTCATCATCAGCCTCTCGAATCACTGAAACATCAGGACAAGAATAAGAACGCCTGAAAAAACCAGGACTGGCTCCCCGATAACTCTGAAAGACCTTATCCATTCTGGTGGAGAGGGATGCGTGTCCCGGTTCTGTTACACTCAGGTTGTTGAAATCACCCGAACAACGGTCACTCCTGAGAACGACTGTCTGATGGATTGTGGACGAAACCAGCATGAAAGTTCCAGGATTCCGTGACCGTGATCCACTGAATCTTCGAACAGACTTCCTTCACCGGCTTTGAACGACAGTTTGCAATTGACTTTCGATTCACTGAAGATCACCGGTTCCATACGCAACATTGAGTTCAGCTCGACGCGCTGCTGAAAAAGTTTCAGGTGTACAACATGAATCTCCCCGAAGGTCTCAGCAATCTGAAGTTTGACAATCGATTCACGCTGCAGTTGCCGGGTGACCCCACCCCTGCGAACACTCGTCGTCAGGTTTTCGGTGCCTGTTATTCTCGCGTTCGTCCGACGCCGGTTTCGCGACCACAGACCATCGCATGGTCAAAAGAAGTTGCAGAACTGCTCGATCTTTCTGAGGCCGACTGTCAATCAACGGCCTTCGCCGAGGTTTTTGGAGGCAACCGACAGCTAGAGGGAATGGACCCGTTCGCGATGTGCTATGGTGGCCATCAGTTCGGAAACTGGGCAGGACAACTTGGAGATGGCCGTGCCATCAACCTTGGTGAGGTTCGCAATCGCCGAAATGAACACTGGACTCTTCAGCTGAAGGGAGCCGGACCGACTCCCTATTCACGCACAGCGGACGGTCTGGCTGTCCTCCGTTCGTCGCTGCGGGAGTTTCTCTGCAGTGAGGCGATGTACCACCTTGGCGTTCCAACGACGCGCGCTCTGAGTCTCGTACTGACCGGCGAACAGGTGATGCGAGATCTGTTTTATGATGGTAACCCGAAACCGGAACCGGGAGCTGTCGTCTGTCGAGTCGCCCCGTCATTCATCCGATTCGGAAACTTCCAGATATTCGCCGCGCGAAAAGACGAAGCCTGCCTGCGAAAGCTGGTCGACTTCACGATCCGGAATGACTTCGCTCACCTGATCCCGAGCGGAACGGACACTCTGAATGAAGACATCTTTGCATCCTGGTTCCGGGAGGTCTGCCGGCGGACCGCAGACATGATCGTTCACTGGCAGCGAGTCGGTTTCGTACATGGTGTGATGAATACAGACAACATGTCCATCCTCGGGCTGACAATCGATTACGGTCCTTACGGATGGATTGACAATTTTGATCTCCATTGGACCCCCAATACCACGGATGCATCAGGCCGTCGATATCGATTCGGCCAGCAGCCGCAGGTGGCCATGTGGAATCTGGTCCAGCTGGCGAATTCCCTCCTGCCGCTGTTTTCAGGACCGGAGCAACTGGAGTCCGCACTGGCGGAGTACGCAGAACGTTTTCACAGCGAATGGCGCCTGATGATGATCAGCAAGCTCGGCCTGAGCGAGTGGATGCCGGACACCGACGTGCCGCTGATCAACGATCTGACCGAGATGCTGGAACTGGTCGAGACGGACATGACAATTTTCTTTCGAAAACTTGCACAGATTCCCGTCAATCCCGATACGGAGGCGGAAAGCACGCAGAGTCTCACTCCAGACAACGATCCCATGATCCCCGCGGAACTGGCTCCTGCATATTATTCCCCGGAAACGATTTCGCAGGAACAGAAAACGACGATTCAGGACTGGCTGATTCGTTACCGGGACCGCGTCAGACACGATGGCACGACAGACACGGAACGTCGGATCCGAATGAATGCCGTCAACCCGAAATACGTCTTCCGAAACTACCTCGCACAACAGGCAATTGAACTGGCTGAGTCCGGAGATACGTCGCGAGTCATGACTCTGCTCGAACTGCTGCGGCATCCGTACGACGAACAGCCGGAACACGAGAACGACGCAGCGAAACGTCCCGACTGGGCTCGCCACAAACCCGGTTGCTCGATGCTTTCATGCAGCTCATGAATAACGGACAGACGATGTCAGCAGCCATGTCATGATGGTCTTGAGCGGCGTTTCTCAAAACGCACGCAAACAGGACCGCCGATTGAACGGAGCTCCACAGGATATCCTGCGGTCGGCCAGAAAGGTCAATCAGCGCAGATACAGGCACCGACTTTGAACAAGACGCCATGAGCCATAAAAGAACTGTGTGGACTTTCCTCTGCTCACGTTCTGTTTGTGACGCTGATATACGACACCTGACTTTACGTGACTCAGGCAGTGGTTCGCTACTGGCAGTAGCACAATACACCTAAGGTAGTATAGACTCTTCCTGAGAATACGGTCACGGGTTCCACAATTGTTAAGGTGACCGTAACGGGATCCGGTACCGAACTGTCGGATAACATGCTCAGCAATGTGTTGAATTGAATGAAGGTTGATGCCCCTGAACTTCAAGGAGTTACCTTCGGATGAAATCACCGTATTTCTTTGCAGGTGGGCGTACCGGGCGATTCTTCACACTCTGTCTCGCCATTTTCGTTTCCGCTGCGGCACCGTTGACGAGCGGGGAACCCGATGGCAACTCTTCAACTCGGAACGTTCTGTCAATTCAGGAGTGGAAGCGTCTGGACGAAGCGATCGACAGAGGAATCGCCTTTTTGCAGACAACGCAGGACAGCAGCGATGGTGCCTTTGCAGCACCAAAGACCGGGCAGCCAGGAATCACGAGCCTTTGCGTCATGGCTCATCTGGCTCGTGGGCATGTTCCCGACGACGGCCCGTATCACGAAAGCCTTCGTCGAGCTATCGAATATGCGCTCGACAGTCAGAGAGAGAGCGGCATACTATTTGAACTGCCGTATGGCCAGGTATGGCAGCGCGGAACTCCCTCCCACACGGGGATTTACAATCATGCAATTACCGGGCTGATGCTGAGCGAAGTGTACGGAATGACTCAGTATCAACAGTCAGACCGAATCGGCGAAGCCATCATTCGCGCCGTTGAGTTCACCAGAGAGCAACAACGTCGTCCAAAACGAAACCCTGTCGATGATGGAGGCTGGCGTTATCTTGGAAAGAATCGGGGGCTCAGAAGCGATGCAGATCTTTCCATCACTTCGTGGCAGCTGATGTTCCTTCGATCGGCTCGTAATAACGGCTTCGATATCCCGAGAGAACCAATTGACGATGCACTTGGATATGTGAAACGGTCATTCGACGAAGGACGAGGTGCATTCACCTATGGACGGATTTCTCCCGGTGACTATTCGAACCGAGCCATCGTTGGCAGTGGAATTCTTTCGCTGGCGCTCGGGGGCGAACATCACACGAACGCCGCGAAAACTGCGGGGTTATGGGTACTTGAGCATCCGTTCGATCGCTACAACCAGGTAGGACACCATGAAGAACGCTACCACTACAGTGCCTACTACTGCAGTCAGGCCATGTTTCAGCTTGGTGGAGACTACTGGAAGCAATTCTACCCGGGATTCATGAAAGTCCTTCTGGAGAATCAGAGAGAAGACGGTTCCTGGCCACCTGAATCCAATCGTGATTCTGAATTCGGAAACGCCTACACGACAGCTCTGGTGATTCTGGCACTGTCTCCGCCATATCAACTGCTTCCAATCTACCAGTAACAATCGCCGACACGATAAAGGTATCCACGCACAAACACTGGTAATCCCGCACAGGATTGACGTTCTCGAACTGTCAGAAAAGAAGAAAGCAGCCCATAAGTCCGGGAAATTCAGACAAATACCGAGATCGAATGAATCAGAGCTGCGATGACATCCGTCTGATCCGGTTGTTTTTCCGAAGTTCAAGGTTACCATGGGACCGCTCCCAGGGGAGTTCCGCGCGATGGTTGCAGCAGGGGCATTATGATTTCCGCCCGATGTAGATGTAATATTCTCACCCAGTGGCAGCCTGTCTACAGCGTGGTCATCGTTGTTCTGTCAATTGTGTTCGAATGCCGAACAACAGCAGGACAGGAGTTGCCAGCATCAGATTCGGACCGCGCGGTACCTCGCGATGTGCTTTCAGAGTCCGAATGGCGGAACGTTGACGCTGCTGTTGAGAGAGGCCTCCGCTTTCTGGCATCACAACAGCGTGAGGACGGTTCGTTCCACGAGGTTCCTGCCAATGAGCCGGGGATCAGTGCACTCTGCCTGATGGCATTTCTTTCACGCGGACATCTTCCTGATCAGGGAAGTTACGGGGAACAGCTCTCTCGATCAGCGGACTATCTTCTGAAATCTCAACAGCCTGACGGATTGATTGCCAGTCGCCGACACTATTATCACGCTCCCTATAGTCATGGAATCTCGTCGCTGGTCCTCAGTGAGCTCTATGGTATTCGTCAGCCGACGAACGATGTACGGCACGCAACGGCGATTCGAAAAGCCATCGAGTTTACCAGCCACCGTTATTCTCAGCCGAAGGCCAGTCCGGATGATGAGGGCGGCTGGCGGTACCTTCGTCGCCATGCAGCCAGTGATTCGGATCTCTCCGTCACATCATGGAATGTCATGTTCCTGAGATCGGCTCGCAATAACGGCTTTGAGGTCGATCGGCGGCTGATTGATGAAGCCCTCGCCTATATGGAAAGACTCTATGATCCAACGGTAGGTACCTTTCGTTATGAACTGCATACCGACGAACCTGGTTTCATTCATTCCCGAGGCATGGCAGGAGCCGGTGTACTTTCCATGTCGATGGCCGGACGGCATCACACAGAACTGGCGCAGAGTTCTGCAAAATACATTCTCAGCCAGCCATTTGATCAGTACGACAGAACTGTACGCGGAGAACAATACCCATGTTACGGCGCATTCTACTGCAGCCACGCCATGTTTCAGATGGGCGGTACGTACTGGAAACAGTTTTACCCGCGTCTCGTTCAGACCCTTCTGGCAGCTCAGCGAGACGATGGCTCCTGGCTGGTCCGCGAGGGTAAGGACTCGCAGTATGGCATCCCTTATATGACTGCTATGTCAGTGCTTGCACTGACTCCGCCCTACCAGACAATGCCCATTTTTCAGAGATAGATCAAAGCTTTAGTCTGTTCGTTTCCAGTCTTTTCGGAGCGTGCTGATGATGAATGATGCGAGCGGTGAACAGCGCAGCAGTCTGACAACTGCGAAGGACCGTTCCGGAGCCGGAGGCAACGCGCGGACTGAGATGGACGACGTCCAAGCCATTCAGCTTCTGCAAGCCCGTTATGACTCGCTGAAAACTCAGCTTTCCGGAGTCCTCGTCGGCATGGATGACGTGATTGAGCAGGTGATGATCGCCATCCTCTGCAAAGGTCACTGTATTCTTCAGGGAATGCCGGGGCTCGCAAAGACGCTCCTCGTATCTTCCATCGCTCAGCTGCTGCATCTTTCCTTTCGACGTATCCAGTTCACTCCGGATCTCATGCCGTCCGATATCACGGGAACAGACGTTCTCGAAGAAGATCGCACGACCGGAAAACGGGTGTTCCGGTTCCTTCCAGGCCCCCTGTTCGGAAATCTGATCCTTGCGGATGAGATTAATCGGACTCCTCCGAAGACCCAAAGCGCTCTTCTGGAGGCTATGCAGGAACGCCATCTGACAATTGGCGGCGAGACATACCCGCTTCCGGATCCGTTTTTTGTCCTGGCCACTCAGAACCCGATTGAACAGGAAGGAACTTACACTCTGCCAGAGGCGCAGCTGGACCGTTTCCTCTTCCGCATTCATGTGGGCTATCCGACACAGAAAGATGAAATCGAGATCTGCAGGCGTGCGACTACTGACTATTCATTTACGCCGCAACCGGTGCTTTCAGCAGAAGATCTGATTCAGATGCAGAAGCTGGTTCGACGCGTTCCGGCTGCTGATCATGTTTACGAGTTTGCAGTCGGTCTGGCCAGAATGACGAGGCCGGAAGAAAACCAGCTCCCTGCGCCACTGCGAGAGATGGTTCAGTGGGGTGCCGGGCCTCGTGCCGGAATCTTCCTGATGCTGGCGGCTCGAGCACGTGCAATTCTTCACAAACGTCATCACGCAACAACTGAAGACGTGGTCGCCGTCGCTCTGCCGGTACTACGACATCGCATTATTCCGACATTCAACGCCGAAGCTGCCGGGATTACATCTGACCAGATCGTCACTCGTCTGCTCGAACAGCTGAAGCAGACAGAAAAACCGGGCAGGAAACCGGCCGGTTTCGCGGTGAAATGACGCAGACCGCGCACAGCCCCCCTTCCCTCCCCGACTGCTCAGGAAGACACCATGGCAAACGCCGCACAAAGACCTGACTTTGATCAGCAGGTCACTGCTGCGCTCAGCGAAGTCGGGCGATTGGAGCTTCTTTCCGAGCGAGTCGTCGACGGTGTATTGGCGGGAAAACACCGCTCGACTTTTCTCGGAGGAAGCTTCGAATTCGCCAATCACAGAGCCTACGTGCCGGGCGACGAAATTCGGATGATTGACTGGAAAGTGTTTGGGCGGCGTGACCGGTATTACATCCGACAGTTCGAAGAGACTACCAGTCTGCAGGCATTGATGGTGATCGACTGCAGTGGATCGATGGCGTTTTCTCAATCCACCGTTTCTAAACTGGACTACGCTCGTGCAGCGTGTGCGTGTCTTTCCCGGCTGATGCTTCGACAGCGTGACGGCGTGGGAATTGCCCTCGTCAGTCAGCAGGTGGATGCCTGGCTCCCACCTCGCGGATTTCCTCGATATCTCCACGCAATTCTGGAAACACTCCGGACAGTGACTCCCCATGGCCAGACGCATCTGGGAGCGGCACTGTTCGATCTTCCGCGTCGGTTGAAACGCCGAGGCATGCTGCTGGTGTTCTCTGACTGTCTGGGTGACTGGGATACGACACTCAGTGCGATGAAGCATGCACGTCTGCGCGGCCATGACGTCATTCTGTTTCAGGTGATGGCGCCGGAAGAGCTGAATTTTCAGTTCAATCGATGGTCTCGTTTCGAATGTCTCGAAGACACTGGCCTGAAAATGGATCTGGATCCCGTCGCAGTGCGCGATGAATATCTTCGGCAGTTGCAGGAGTTTCTGCAGAGAATTGAGCGAGACTGCAGCGGTCTCGGCATCGATCGAGTTTTATTGTCGACGGACCGTCGTCTCGGTGAAGCACTGAACTACTACCTGCATCTCAGAGCGTCACGCAGCAAAAGTCAGTGATACGGATAGAAGTCGTAAAGTACCGGATCTGCAGCGGTCGGTGACACTGGGGCTTTGAATGACGTTCCTGAACCTGACATTTCTCTGGGCTCTGCCGCTTCTGGCAGTGCCCATCGCCATTCACCTTCTCAGTCGTCGAAGACAGGAAGTTGTGAAATGGGGAGCGATGCAGTTTCTGATGACCGGAAGTATTCGACGTCGCCGCATCTGGCGCATTGATGATCTCCTGCTCATGCTGTTGCGAATTCTGGCTGTGATCGGTCTGATTCTTGCGCTGGCAAGACCACTTTGGCACGGTTCCGGTCCGACAGGAGGAGCTCGTCGTGAAGTGATCTTCGTCTGGGACGTTTCACTTTCCATGGGAAAGAAATGGGGCGAAAAAAAGGCATATGACTGGATGCTGGAAAAGACTGAAGGTCTGATGCATCAGCTCGGAAAGTCAGACAGAATTCGGGGCCTGGTGACCGCCGGTCCCGGAGAATGGCTGACGGCTGATCCCCTGTCGGGTACCTCTGAGGAGCAACAGCTGCTGCTCAATCGCCTCCGAGAGTTCGGACTGACAGAGACTGACGCTGACTGGCGTCGGATTATCGAGATGGCTCTTCGCACTCCGGCGACGCCTGGTGTTACCGCTCGGCTCGTCGTTGTCATCACTGATGGTCAGTCAGAAGGCTGGAATCACGAAGACGAAACAGCCTGGAAAGATCTTCTGAACGCGGAACCTCCGGATTCGATCGCCACCGCCGTGGAACTTTATCAGATCAGCGACGAGTCACAGTCACAGGAAAACCTGTCTGTTGCCGGGCTGACGACACCCCGACAGCTGCTTGGGAGCGGTGAGACGTTTCTTGTTGAAGCTCGAGTTCAGAATCACGGTCTTCAGCAGTCGAATTCAGCGACCGTTGAGTGGACTCTGGACGATCAGTCACTCGGGCAGACATCTGTCCCGGCACTCTCCGCCGGACAGTCAGCCCGGATGACCGTGAAAGCGTCGACAGAGTCGGCAGGGATCCGCCAGATCACCTGCACGCTGCGTTATGACGATGTATTACCGGCTGACAACAGCCGAAGTCTGTTAGTCGAAACGATCGATCATGTGCCGTTGCTGATGGTGGACGACGAAACGGAAACGGATCCGCTTCGAAGCGACCGCGGTTATCTGCTCGCTGCGTTGGGTCAGTCTCCCGAACAGAATCCGTTAAAGGTCTCATCGGAACCGGATGATGTTCAACGAACTACTTCCCCCGCGATGGGGTTGTTTCACGTTCAGGTCGTACCATCCAGGTCGCTGGAATCAGAAACTCTGGAGAACTATCGAGCGATTCTGATGCCGAACGTTCCGGTACTCAGCGAACCTGCCGTCGCAAAGGTTTCGTCGTTTGTAAGAAAGGGAGGCGCCCTCTGGCTTTCACTCGGAGATCGAACGAATTCCGAGGAATTCAATCGAATGTTTTATCGGGGTGGCAGTGGGTTATCTCCATGGGCCGTCCTTCCTGCGAAAGGTGATCTGATTGAGCGGGAACGCTTCGACACGATCCATCCGCCTGACAAAGAGCATCCGGCGACAGCGCTGCTCAGCGATACGCGACGACTGGATATCGATCGAGCAAAGATCTTTCGTCATTTTTCATTCCGCTCAGCACAGTCGGGCTCCCGAGTGCCAGTGCTGCTGAAGTCGGGAACCGGCGAAGCACTGGCGATTGAAGGATTGTCAGGGCGCGGTCGGGTTATTGTACAGGCTCTGCCCATGGGAGTACGCTGGAGCAACCTGCCGTTGACTCAGGCCTGGGTACCGCTCGTTCACGAATGGCTCTGGTACCTGCTGCAGCCGACTGCTGAATCACTGAACCTGCATTCCGGTGAAACACTGGTCGTTAATCTGCCCGAAAATACCGGCACGTCACGCGTTACCGTCAGGTCTCCCTCCGGCATAGACATCCCGCTGACCGTTGTTCCGCAGGGCTCCCGATCCACCGCACGGACTCACAGAACGTTCCTGCCGGGATTTTACGAAGCCTCCGTTCTGACAGAAGGCCGACCCGAGACGCACCGACGCTATCAGGTTCTGCGTCCGGAGGAAGAATCACAACTGGCGCCATGGACATCGGCCGCTGTCAGCACGTTTTCGTCAATGAAGAATGTGCGCATGAATCCAGCATCGCCGATGGAGATGCCCGTTACTTCGTCCGGGATCCGTTCCGGACAACCCATATCGGCATGGCTGCTGCTGGTTGTCATCCTGGCAATACTTGCCGAGCTGTACCTTGCTCGACGCATCGCAATGAAGCGATTCGGATTTCTGAACTTCGGAAGTATGCCGAACGACGCAGCAGATCATCGCACTTCAGCACAACCGGGGATGGCTCCTGTGTACAGTGGGAGACTTCCGAATGAACTCTGAACCTCAGATCAGGACTTCTGAGCTGCTGGAATGGGACACTCCCTGGAATTTCTGGCTATTGACAGCCAGCGTCTGCATCGTCGGACTCTGGATCCTCTGGCAGATCATTCGGGAATGCCGAATCGCAGGCAGTCGATGGGGGATCCTGTTCGTCCTGCTCCGAGGAATCGTTGCTTCGATTTTACTCTGGATGTTATTGGGGCCGACCTCGGTCGTTGTTCGTGAGGAGACTCGCCCACGTACGCTGGCGGTCTTTCTGGACACAAGTTCCAGCATGACCTTGAGTGACCCCTCCGATCCGCTGGCGGACTCAATCTGGAACGAATCGATAGCAGAGCGATCATCCGCCGCATCTCAGAGTAACGGCCTCGCAGATGAAACTTCCAGTTCGAAGGCAGGCGACGACCGGCTGCTGTTGCAGGTACACTCTTCAGTGCAGGCAGCCAGTCGAGCGGCTCTGTTCGCGGATGCATCGTGTCTCGAAGCAGACCGTCTTTCGCAGTTGGTTCGTCATCAGGCGACTACGGAAGAACGAGTCAGCGCGGCGGCTCGATGGTGTGAGCTCATTGAAACCGCCAATGCCTGGCTGCAGAAGACGGAAACGCCCAGTCCGATCTCGGGCGTCACAGAACCGGCTGATCGGCCAGGTCTGTTGGACAACACAGTTCGTTCAGACAACACAGTCAGTTCAATCGGACAGGAACTGCAGTCAATGATGACGGATAAAGACTGGCTGGCAGGTGACGATATCGCTGACCAGACAGAACGAATCGCGCAGCTTGAAGAACAATGTGATGAGTTTTCCGCTCGTTGTCACATTCTTGTTCAGGAGGTGATGCAGAAGGCTGAAGCGAAACTTGCGACAGAAAACCGCAGGATTGACACTTCAGCCCACTCTACTGACTCACGATTTGATCGAGCCATTTCGGCACTGACAACGAGCATCGGCCAATGGGAAGGCGACAGTGACGGCAGATTTCGAATTCAGCTGTTTCAGTTTGCTGAAAGCGTTTCGGAGTTACCTGAACGAAACTGGGACACCGCCGTTCGGGATGCAATGGCTGCGGGACAGTCCGAGGGAACTGTCAGACAGACTGATCTGGAGGAACTCCTGAAGCAGATTCGAGATGACTCCGGTCAGTCAGATATTGCTGCAGCGGTCGTGCTGAGCGATGGTCGCCAGACATCCAGTAATGCGATCGATCCTCGTGAACTAGTGTAATGTCTCATAAATACGGGAACTTAATGTCAATTGCTGGCGTCATATCTTCTGACCAAGGAGGATACGACGATGCGAATTGCGAAGACCATTATTCTGACTGACGAAGAACGGATCACTCTGATGCAGTGGTCGCGTGGCAGGAGGACGCCCGCACGATTGGTGCTGCGGGCAAAGATTGTTCTGGCAGCAGCGGCTGGACAGGAAAATAGGGACATTGCTGCGGAGCTGAAATGCACGCGCCGAACGGCAGGCACATGGCGAAATCGTTTTGCTGAAGGTCGGCTGGAGGCGATCGTCAAGGACGCGCCTCGAAGTGGACGGACGCCGAGTGTTCGAGCAGACAAAGAGGCAGAAATCCTTCGAAGGACCACTCAGGAAAAACCGGCGAACGCGACACAATGGTCCGTTCGCAGTATGGCCAGTGCTGTCGGTGTCAGCAAAGACACGGTTCAGCGAGTCTGGTCGGACAATGGGCTGAAACCACATCGCCTCAAGACGTTCAAAGTTTCGAACGATCCAAGATTTGCGGAGAAGCTTGTTGATGTAGTCGGGCTTTACCTCAATCCCCCCGAGCATGCCTTGGTACTGTCCTGCGACGAGAAGAGCCAGATTCAGGCACTCGACCGAACACAAAAGAGTCTTCCACTTTTTCCCGGTCGATTGAAGACACAGACACACGACTACAAACGCAATGGCACCACAACACTGTTTGCTGCCATTGAACTGGCTGAAGGGAAAATCATTGCTGAATGCATGCCGCGTCATCGACACCAGGAATGGATTCAGTTCCTGAAGAAGATCGATAAGGAAACGCCGCCAGAACTGGATCTGCATCTGATCGTCGATAACTATGCCACGCACAAGCATCCCAAAGTCCAGAACTGGCTGAAGCGCCACAAGAGATTCCACGTGCACTTTACCCCGACCAGCAGTTCTTGGCTGAACGTTATCGAACGCTGGTTCCGCGACATTACCTGCAATCGAATTCGCAACGGAGTCTTCCGCAGCGTGGAGCAGTTGGAACAGGCGATCAAGGACTACATTGACCATCACAACGCAAACCCAAAGACATTCGTCTGGACCAAGAAGGCAGAGGACATTCTGGAAAAAGTGAAGCGAGCGAGAGCGGCACTCAATAAGATCCCATCTGAGTGAGACACTACACTAGATTGCAATTCCAGCCCCTTTCCTGCAGTGTTATCAATGGCGGCAGAATCTGTGAACACATCCGGTCGCAACTCGATTTCTGCTTCGCCGGTGCCAGAGGTTCGGATTGAATCCCGCAGCTCCGAAACTTTCTCCAGTTGGTTATCCGAACTACCGGGATCGCTGGCCGTCACGACGTATCAGGCGGGAAAGTTGGCCCTGCTGGGATGGCGGGGGGCTCAGGGTTCGCTGCTGATGCGGCAGTTTACAAAGCCCATGGGACTGGCGGTCGGGTCTGGCAAACTAGCTCTGGCCACCAAAGACGAAATCACTTTATTCACGAATGCACCGCTGCTTGCTCCAGATTTGTTGCCCGATCAGCGAGGCAAATACGACGCTCTGTATCTGCCGCGAGCTACTTGTCACACCGGTGACGTCAATGTGCATGACGTGGCATTTGCTGAGGACGGACTGTGGTTCGTGAATTCGCGGTTCAGCTGTTTATCAGCACTCAGCAAAGATTTCTCATTTGTGCCGCGCTGGAAGCCATCGTTTATTTCGGAAATCGTTCCGGAAGATCGGTGCCATCTGAATGGTCTGGCGGTGGTGGATGGAAAACCGAAGTATGTCACGGCACTGGGTGAAACGGATTCCGTCGGTGGCTGGCGAGCGAACAAGGCGACGGGCGGAGTGTTGATCGATATGGAATCGGGCCAGGTGGTACTCCGCGGGCTGTCGATGCCTCATTCTCCTCGCTGGCATCAGGGTCGGTTATGGCTCTTGAATTCCGGCGCTGGTGAGCTGCTGTGTTTTGATCCCGCAAAAGGTTCTGCCGGAGTTGTGTGTAGTCTGCCGGCGTATTTGCGAGGCCTGTGTCTGATCGGTCGGTTCGCGGTTGTCGGTATGTGTCAGATTCGTGAGAAGCACATCTTCGGCGGCTTGCCGGTTCAGCAGCGACATCAGAATCTCTTAAGCGGACTGGCGGTGATTGATCTGCCGACAGGTCAGCTGGTCGGGATGTTTGAGTTCACAGCAGGCTGCACTGAAATTTACGACGTGCAGTTTTTGCCGGGTGTCCGGAATGTCAACGTACTGAATCTCACGGACAACGCGGTTCGTCAGGCATTTACGGCTCCGGAGTTTTCGTACTGGTTACGACCGGAGAATGTGGTGCTGGAGAAAAACGATTTGTGATTCTCGCAATCAGGGTTCATCCAATTACCGTCGGCCTTGTGCCGCCGGGGATGTAATTGCCAGCTACCGTCGGCCTTGTGCCGGCGGAGCTATAACTGACAGCTACCCACACGATGAAGATCGTCTTCTCTGTTGGGTCTCCGGCTGGCTTGTCCAGGCGGAGCCGGCGACATAGACGTATTACCCGCATGACGCGTTCGACTCGCGGCTTCCGCCCGGATGAACCGGGCGGAGAGCTGACCATCGCAGACCTTTCCTGTTTTGTAGCTGTCAG
>JBKDKA010000164.1:0-30651 GCA_046345315.1 Planctomyces sp. | reverse complement strand
GCAATGCATCCGATGAGTTCGTGAAAATCGAAAGGCAGCTTTGCCGGATCATTGAGATACCGAGACGAAATGAGGGGCATGTAGCGGTTCCCGGTCCAGCTCGGAACGTCATCCTTCTGCAGGCTGGTGAATCCGCAGCTGGTCACGACGGCACGCAGGCGTGGTTCGAACACCGCTGTGAAGATCGCAGAGTGCCCTCCGAGCGAATGCCCAATGCATCCGATTCGCTCAGGATCCACTTCCGGCATCGTCTCCAGAACATCGATCGCCCGGATGTTGTCCCAGACGGCCTTCATCGTGCCGCTCACATAACCCCGTTCGGGAGCAAAGTCGTAGGAATGCTCACCGAAAGATGGATAGTCCGGCGCAATCGTGACGAAGCCCAGCTCCGCGAGTTCCAGAGCATATTTCATCGTCGGATCGCCCCGGATTCCGGCAGGTTCATCCTTTCCGAACTCCGTCGTCTGCTGCAGGCAAAGTACAGCCGGAAGTCGGCCGTCTGGTGATGGTTTCACCGCTGATTCCGTGCTCACACTTTCCGAAATTGATACCGCAGGAATGAACACCCACGCCGGAACTCGGTCATTCTCATCAGACTGATAAGTAATCTTCCGACGCGTGATGACTCGCTGAACCTCTGCCGGCATCAGCACGCTCTCGTCAGCAACTTCGATCTTCAGCGGGACTCGACTGACTTCCGACGGGAGCGGACCGGTGACCTTTTCGAAATGGCGAACGATGTGCTGACGGCGCAGATTCCAGTCGCCGGTCGTTTTGATTTCGGATGACTGACCTGTTGTGTTAAGCACATAGTTCAGCGAATGATGATCCTGATAGTCCGGTATCTCCGCCGCCGGTTCGAATCGGCTCACGGGGTATCCATCGGAGTAGTCAACGAGAAACTGACCGTTTCGGGTCGTGTAACGAATCGTTTCCCGACGATCGAAATCAGTGTCTCCATTTCTCCGTAGCAATCGGGGACTGTCCGGTTTCAGGTAGTGACCAGTCGTCTGAAGAACGATCTGAGTTCGGTCTCCCAGTGAATGCCCGGCGCTCGAAAACACCTTGCCGTCAACTCGGTCCGGTGTCACCGGATGAGGTTCCACATCGAGGCCGACCTCCTGCATTCGCCGGATCAGGTCTTCCGCGTCAGCCCACGGACAGACGTCATCCTCCGTACCGTGAACAATCAAAATCCGAGCCGTTGGCGTCAGGGACTTCATTTCCTGTAGATGAACAGGATGACCTATGAACCGGATCTCCTGTTGATCCATCGAAAGATAGTTCGGACTGGCCGGGTCACGGCTCCAGCGAGCATTCAGCTTACTTCCCCCGGGCAGATCAAAGGCGATATCGTCAGAGAGTTTCTTCATTCCGCAGAGATCGATCACGCAGGCGAACGTTCTCGGCGCGAACCTGCAGGCCATGAGCGTGACGTTACCGCCACCGGAACCGCCAGTGCAGTACAACCGCGTATCGTCGTACGCGATCTGCTCAGTCTTGAGTCCCTGCCGGACATACCAGAGTGTTCGAAGAGCATCGATGGCCTGCAGGTGACCGAAGTCGTACGCTTCCTTCGAATCAATCGCGTCCTGACGGCCGCTCTGAAGATAATTCACACAGACAGCAATGACGTTCAGTGATTCTGCAAGCACTTCCGGTGACGCTGTTCCAACACAGTTCTGACCACCCCAGTTGTGAAGCGTGAGCATGATGCCGGTGTCGGCATTGACGTTCTGAAGAGATCCACCCGGATAGTGAATCAGCGCGCGAAAGTTTCGCGGCCCCGGTCGAAGTGGCCATTCCTGACCAGGCAGATCAACGGTCGAGTTTGCGACCGGCAATCCGGGAACGACCAGAGTTCGCTCTTCCGCACTGGATTGGTTGCTGGAGACGGCTGCGTGCGCTAATTCATCCAGCCCGCTGGCCAGAACAAGGAACAGACTCGCGAGGAATGCAAGTCGAATGCGGCTCCAGAGGCGTCTCACAGCTGCCGAACCACTCATATCAGCGGAATTCATGCACACCTCGACACGAAACAGAATCTTCTATCCAATCGAACTCAGAGCACATGCCTGATTGAAGACGCTCCGTGGTATGGTGAGAAACCCGTCTAACCGGGAACGATCGCCGGAGGCAGGAAGTGCCACCAGGCGAGTGCAAACGGGCCGGCAAACAGTGGGCTGTCCAGCAAGTCCAGCAGCCCGCCGAATCCGGGCATCAGGCTGGCAGAATCCTTGCTACCGACGTCTCGCTTGATGAGCGATTCACAGAGGTCTCCAGTAAGCCCGACAAGGCCCATGAACGCGGAATAGCTCACCACGATGAGCAGGCTCGCTGCGACCGGTTTTGCATCAAAGAGACTTCCGCCGAAACAAATCCAGAGGGTACCTCCGAGCACACTCCCGACGATTGCTCCGACAAAACCCATTCCTGTTTTTCCAGGACTCAATCTGGGGACCATCTTTCGTTTTCCCCAGAGACGTCCGAATGTATACGCCCCGATGTCACCGCTCTTCACAGCTATGATCATCGATCCGATGGCGAAGTAACCGATCCGCTCATCCGGGAACCAGCGGAACTGCGCTGTCACGGTGAGCAGCATCGCGCCGTAAACGATGCTGACCAGACTGGCACCCAGAGCCTCCATGGTATTTCCGGGCTCATGGAATGCTGCGGCGTAATGAACCAGCATCACGCAGAAAACCAGGGTGATCGCGGAGCAGATCCAGCCAAGTGAAGTGAGCACGGATGCGCCTGAACCGAGTTGGTGAAGCCATCCGGAAGCGACCACCACGAGACTGCCAGCCGCACACAGCCCCGTCGAGGGCGACATGTTGCGTGTGCGAAGCAGTGACGTCATTTCCCAGGTGCTTCGCAGACCCACAATGGCACAAAATGCCAGAAGAGGAAACGCTGAACGACCCTGCGTCGCATCCAGCCAGAAGATCGAAATCAGGGCTGGGATCAGGACGACGGAGACAGCGATTCGCCAGCCAAGCATTCGATCGACTTTCTGAGAATGACTCAGTTCCTGCAGAGCATCTCAAAACCGGCGCAAGCACCCTTGCAGATTAGACGCTGCAGGGAATCCTGATGGCTGACGGGAGCCAGTCCTGGTTTTGAAATCACTTGTAAGCTTCCATGCTGTTCGGGTCCATCAGTTCCACGGCATTTCCGGCATTGTCACTGATGTAAATCGAACGAGTGCCGTCTCGATGAGCTTTCAGTTCGCCGAACTGGTCAGCCTTCGGCGTGACAAAAGCAAGGTGAGGCGGATGATGCCCGGGAAGGACCAGGGCGAGGTAGACGTTGTCAAACCTCAGGAACGCCCACGTCGGATCCTGATAAGCGATATCACATCGAAACGTC
Source organism: Planctomyces sp. (assembly GCA_046345315.1). Classification (GTDB taxonomy): domain Bacteria; phylum Planctomycetota; class Planctomycetia; order Planctomycetales; family Planctomycetaceae; genus F1-80-MAGs062. The sequence goes on along the minus strand of JBKDKA010000164.1, from coordinate 27,279 downwards.
GACCGATACCATTCGACGGAGGCTGCAATGTCTTTGACTTCGATGGCAATGTGATGAACAGAGTCCCGCGTTGCAGAGCTCGAACCTGCGGAGTCACTCATTTCGGAAATCTCCTCAGCGAATAAACGCCACGTAGTAGAAAATCAGGCCCGTTACGGAAGTCAGTGTGATGTCGATCGTTGAGATCCAGCCGAGTTTCCGATGGACGGCACTGTGCTGTCCCGGTATCGGGGGATTGCCGAATCGCCGGATTGCCATGGCCAGCGTGAGGATCCAGAAGATCGGTGTCGTGACGGCAAACACGAGATGAACCCAGAGATAAGGCCGAACTTCGCTGACCTTCCGGCTCAATTCAGCAGCATCCGGATATCTTTTGGCAACGATATTCTCCCAGCCACCGTGCACCAGCTGAAGATCGATTTCAAATAATCCCACAGCAATTAACAGCACGACACCCAGAAGAATCTGAAGTCCGCGATGCCGGGAATACTGCCGTCGAAATCTGACAACCCAGAGACTGTAGAGCAGAATGGGAACGATGACGACGAGGGCCACCACGACAAAGTCCAGCATGAACGATGTCTGGTAACCAAGAAATCCGTCTTTCAGCATGATGTTCTACGCCTTGATTCGGCAACTCAGGAAATCAGTCGTCCCACAGCTTCCTGAATTCCGTCAGTGTCGATCCCCTGATGACCCATCTGCTGCCAGAGTCCGCCGGAACCCTCACGGTTGGTACCGATATGGTTGTAGCGTCCACGGAATCCGCGTTTCAGCAGTTCCGTGCCAAACCGCGATCCCAGTCCGGTATTCACATTGAATGATTCTGCCACCAGCACCATCGGTGCCGCGGCCAGCTTCTTCATCATCACTTCGTCATAAACGTTCAGCGTTGCCTTGTTGATGACGCCGACACTGATGCCCTTTGCCTTCAGTTTGGTGACTGCATCAACAGCTCGGTACACGGTCTCCCCAAAGGTGACGATGTACCCGGCCGTTCCTTCTCGAATCACGTCATCCTTTCCGGACACAAACTGGTAACTCTCCGGATAGAGCCGTTCCCCGGATTCGGTCAGCAGGTCGGGAACGCCGGAACGCGTAGAAAAGATGAACCGAAGCCCGGCATCGCCGTAGATCTTTTTCAGACAGGCTTTGAACTGATGCTGATCCGCTGGGAAGTAGAGCCGCGTTGTGTCTTTGCCGTCATCCGGCAGCCCATTCGCCGCGTACATATTGTTCAGACCGAAGTGGCAGGTGTTGTCTGCCATGTCATCACAGCCGGCGTGAGAAAAGTGAGCCAGCACGTTCGACTGATTCAGGCGAGCCATTGTGATTTCGGAAACCACCATCTCCAGAAACGCGGAGAACGTCGCAAAAACCCCCTGCTTGCCGGCTTCATAGCCGAAACCGGCCGCCGCGGAGTAATTGCCGCGTTCCATGATCCCGCCGCGAACAAACACTTCGGGATGAGATGCTCTGACGTGGTTCAGACCACAGGATCCTTCGAGATCGCTGTCGAAGACACGGACAGTGGAAACTCGCTTCTCCGCAGGAATGCCGTCGAGAATCTCGTTCAGAATCTTTCCAAACAGGTCACGATTCTTGCCGTTGCTCTTTGTGCAGCTTCCTTCGTAAGTCGGACCTGAGGGACCCTTCTTCACGTTGTTGAGGTAGTCAACCGCAGCTGTCAGACCACGTGCTGTGAGGTATTCCTTCGCGACACTGACCTTGATGACGTCGTGGCCATGAGCACTGCCTTCAAGCCCTTTGATCCCCACGCACATTTTACGGCGATTGATGAGTGCAATCGGACCGGGCGATGTTACAGCGGCGCACATCCGAGCATAAAGAGAATCCAGATCTTCGCCGTCGCCGATATTCATTTTCAGGCCGTGACCCTCCAGCGTTCGGGAGACGTCGAATCCCTGAAGATAATCGGACGGATGGCCGGCAATGGTGACGTCATTGTCGTCGATCAGCAGCTTGATATTGAGCTTCTGCGCGACAGCCAGGCGAGCTGCTTCCGCATCGTTGCCTTCCATCTGCGAACCATCGGAGCCGAGCATGAAGACGACTTTGCCCGGATTCGCAATCGCCACGCCGTTGACGAACGGCCACATGTGTCCGAGGCGACCTGAGGAGAATTTCACTCCCGGAGTAAAGCCGCGTTCCGGATGACCGGGAAGATGCGACATGTATTCGCGATAGTGGTACAACCGTTCGACCGGAAGTTCCCCGTCGAGAACCGCCATGAGGTACTGAGTGGCAACGCGATGCCCCGCTTCATCAAAGAATATCGGAAGCACATCCGGCGTGCCTCCCTTTTTTGAATGCTGCATCATGGCATGCATGATGCAGACTTCCGGTACCGTATCGTATGGGCCGCCAGTGTGGCCTCCCAGGCCCTTTGCATCCGCAATCGCAGTGAAGAAAATGATTGCATCACGGCAGATCTGAATGTTCTTTTTCAGAATCTCCCGCTGCTCACTCGTCAGCTGTGGCTTCGACGGGTCGAGAGCAATCGCTCGGTATTCATGGACGGGAACCGGGAACGAAGAAGCGGAAGTCATAAACCGGATCTTTCAATGGTGACACGTAATCCTCTACGCTGCTGTGCAGTATGAAGGGAGTCACTCGAATTGCAATTGTTCGAAGCATCTCCCCGCTGTTGACGCTTCGTTTTCCCGCAGACGATACTGCCTCGACTCCCGGTCTACACCGATTCCCCGAAGCATTGTCAGCACTTAAAACAGAGGGCTCGTGTCATTCCCGCGGAGGCGGGAATCCACACCGGGGCACTGGATTCCCGCCTGCGCGAGAATGACGATGAATCCAAAAATCGACGATCAATTCCAAAGATCCCTGCATGACAATGTGTCAGTCCTTCGTTTTCAGCTGCTGAATCCGCTTTTTCAGCTCCTCGTGGTGAATCGCATTCGGATCGGTCGGAAACTCCATCGGCTCAAGCCACCACTCTTCCGTAAAATCCGCAGCTTTTCCTGGCTCGAGATGCTCCCGAGGGCCGATCGGTTCAAGCTCCACCATTTCGCGATCAGGATACCAGACCGAAATCGTCAATCCGGCGGCCTCGTTGTAGACTCGATTCTGATCAACATGAAATCGCTTCACGAAAAGCAGATCGTTCGGAGCAATGTAGGCAATCACGCCAGCGCTGCTGTCGAATCCCAGTTTCGGCTTCCGCGGGGCACCGGTGATCTCAAGCACATCACCTCGCCGACGGATTTTCGGATCCTCCGGTTTCATGTTGATGACCGTATGATCTTCATACAGAACGTAGGACGATGGAAACCGACTGGGTTCCGTGAGCGGAATCAGACAGATTCCCTGCCCCACAACAAACGTGCGACTCCAGTGGCAGTATTCCTTCGGCTGATCAGAAACGTTCACGATCTTCTGCGTACAAAGCAGACGCGACGAAACGACATCAAGGGTAAATGTCCGAACAAGTCGAACTCCGGTGGACGGACAATCCTGACTCGTCAGTTCCACCGATCGAGGGCCGACAACCTTCGGCGACCATGATTGAGTCCAGTGCACGTCTCTTGGTGGAACAACGAGTTCCGGACCGATGTCGAAACGTCCAGCCGAATTGGGAGCCGGATCGCCGGGTTCCCAGTTCTTCTCCGCCTCGGAGATCATCAGGATGTTCTTCTCATCGACGGAATACTCGAGAATCCGTCCGCCAACCTCCGGACATAAGACGACTCGATGTCGCGGATTTCGAATTTCAATGGCCGACCGGTATCCGTAAAACTCGACCGTCTTCACACCCTCGGCAGTGATCGCCTGCGATTCTGCCAGAGCGCTGCATCGATCACCACACGCCACCAGAACCAGCAGCATCAGAAACGCACTCATCGCTGATGTCAGCAGGCGGGCTGCACTGAATGAGCGTGCACGGCAGCAGGAAAACATGCGAGCAGCTTTCATCGAAGATCTCCTTGCGATCGGGATCACTTTACCTTCGGAACACGAAGAGGGTGAATCCAGCGACTTGCGCAGGATTCCTGTCTGAGCGGGAATGATGACGTCCCGGATCCCGGTGCCTGAGATCCCGGTGCTGAGACGCGATCGCCGGATTGTTCGCAGGAGGTCACTTGCCGTCGCTGTTGATCAGGAGTCCGCTGGCGATGCCGTAGAGAGCACTGACCTGCTCAGATGGAGGCATGGTTCTCGACTGTTCATTGAGCCACTTCTCCGCCTCAACTGCCAGATTGCGAGCAGCAAGAGTCCGACCGGCACTGATCAGCAGATCTTCTCGCCAGACGGCATTACTGACTTTCCAGATGACCTGATACACCGCGTCAGGCTTTTTCGCTTTTGCTGCAACGAACTGGAGTATCTCCTGCAGAGCACATTCACACAGCCCCGGAAGTTCATTGGTCTTCTTGATTTCGCTGATTGAATTCAACGGCGTGCCATTGATTGCCTGCAGCCATGCCTCCGCGATGAGTGGAAGAACTTCGACTTCCGGCGTGTCAACAGCTCGAACGGCCATAGGGACTGCGAATTCCTCTGACTTTGCGAACAGCGCATCGAGATTCTGGCCTGCTATTCTGGCTTCCACCATGATCAGACGAGATGCCCCATCCACCAGAAGCTCTTCTTTCAGCTGCGACGCCTCATCATCGAAAACGGTGCGAACACTGTCCGCGCCGCCGAAACGTACGATGCGGCAAAGCATTGAGATCAGCAGCAACCGACCGTCTTCGGCCATCTTGCTGTATCGGTCGAGCTTGCGACGGTAGCTGCGAAACGCATTGTCGATGTCGGTTTCAGTGGTGAGCTGTCGTTCTGCAGCCAGTGGTTTCCTGACAGCATCCGGCTGACGTTCAATTTTGTTCTGTGCCGTTCTCGTTTCGGCGGTGGATGGAGCGAGTGAAAGAATGGCATTCAGCATTCGTCGCACAGCATCACTGCACAGTTCCGGCCTGTTATTGAGATGTGCTGCAATCGCGACTTCCGTAAGAGCAGTCACCGTCAGCAGCGGAGATGTGCGATCCGGGAAGTTTCCATCCAGCACCGCACTGAAATTCTTCAGTGACACAGGCGGTCGTTCCGGCAACGCAACTGTCAGTTCTTCCACCTTCTTCAGGCGTTCTGAATCCTTCATTCCTCCCGCAACCCGAGCACGAACTCGAAGAGCCACCATCTCATGAACAGGATCAGCCGCCTGCTCGATTCGAGCGATCACCTCCGGTTCGGCCTTTCGCTCAATGGCATGACTCGCAATAACCATCAGGAGATCACCGGTGACCGAAGGGTCCCCCGATTCCTGGCTCCAGGCGAGTGCTTCAGTCCAACGATTCTGGCAACACAGATTGATGGTCACTCCGGCACGGAGCGGATCGTTGAACGTGATCACGTCCAGCATCGGAAGCGGGGGGAGACCAGCCTCAAGACGGCAGGCAGAGGCAAAGTACCAGGCAGCACAGCTGACTGCATCCCGATTCTGGCTGACACTGAGATCTCGCTGGTGCGATTCAATGAGCTTCTTTGCGGCATCCGTATCACCGCTGACAAGATAAATTGTCGCCATTGCCATCACGCTCTCGAGGGCCGTTCGACCACTCCCCGGAATCCCGGCGGCGTCTTTCCTGATTCGTTCGAGAAATTCCTTGTGATCTGCTTCCGGATGACGAAAGTACTCCATCACCAGCGGCACAATTTCATAGTAGGCCGACTGCCGACTGACAGTCAGCAGCTGCGATAACTCCTGTGCTGCGAGCTGACGATCGTTGAGCCGAAGCATGATGTCAGAAGTCATTCGCCGCGCCATTCCCTTATCGCGATTTGCAGCGTGACGAGCGGTAGCGATCATCCGTTTCACCAGTCTCGCTGCTTCCGATTCCGGCGTCGCAACCACCTGTTCCGGAGGTGCTTCTTTCACTTCCGGGACTTCTTCCGGAGCGTTATTACCTGATGTCCCGGTGTAGATCGGCTTCGTCAGGTCTGACGGCACCTCTGGTGTTCGATTCAGGTATGCTGACAGGCCAATCACAAGAACCAGAAGCAGAGCCCCGGCGATCCCGTAGATAATCAGAGGGTTCTTCTGACGCGATCGGGACTGCGCCTGAGCATCAGCACTCGGTGCTGCAGACGAGCGAGCTCGCGCAAGACGGTCAGGCTCGGCAGGCTGTGTCGGATCCTGAACTGTGAAGATCGGCACCATACACTTTTCGTTGGCGCATCTCGCCTGACGACCGATGGCTGCTTTGGAAACAAAGCCGGCCTGTTCGCACATCGGGCAGACGACTCGAAGAAGTCGACCTTTTTCCGGCTTCTTGAGTGCCTGAATGACATCCTTCTGCTGAATTCCGGCTCCAAGATCAAATGGATCGTCTTCATCCGCCGACGACTTTTTGGCGGAAATGCCGGCCTGAATCGGACGTGACTCCCCAGCACTCTTCTGATTCGGTGGAGTTCCGGGACGACCAGTCTGGCTATTGCCTGAAGCCGCTGACGAGCCGGAACTACCGGGGCGGCTCGAGGGAGCATCTGCACTTTGTCGAGAGCCAGCACGCCCGGCTGGAGGAATTCCTTCAGCGGCAGCAGTGTCCTTCCGTCGCGGAAATCCCGGTGCGGAAGCTGGTTTTCCAGGGGCAGGGCGCGCACTGCGCCCACCACCAGACCCGTCCATCGCCTTACCGCAGAAAGGACAGATCGTGGCTTCATCATCCAGTACCGACTGGCCGCAAGCAGAACAGAAACGTAGATCCATCTAAACAATCAGTCTTCAGGATGGGAATTCTGATTTTTACGCAGATCCGGAAAATCCGGATCTGAACAGCATTGCACTCTGACAGGTTGAATACAACGAAATTCACACAGTTGAACATGAGGCATCATGATGCCGGAGAACGACACTGTGCAGCTTTCGACAGCTGACGACGACTCTATTCCTTTTTCTCTGTCTCGCCGGAAGCCGCAGCATCCGTCGCTGCTTCGGCAGGTGCTGTTTCGGCAGGTGCTGTTTCCGTCTGTGCTGCTTCAGCTGGCGCTGTCTCAGAAGATGCGGGAGTTTCGGCAGTTGTGGATTCTGCTGGTGCCGACGTCTCTGCAGTCTGCTCTTCAGCCATCAGCGTCTCAACGACTGCTTCCAGATATTCGTAAGGGTGAGCTCCGACTGCGACGAGTCGAACTTTGCCGGAACGATCAAGAAACAGAGTCGTTGGAAACCCCTGAATCTCGGGCAGCATGGCTCGAATTTCGTCGTTCAGCATCGCACATGGATAATTGATGCCGCTCTTTGCGATGAATGCCGTAACTTTCGCAACATTCTGCTCCATATCCGAGCCGCGTTCCTCGTTCAGCCCGATCATCTGGAATCCGGCAGGACCGTATTTGTCCTGAAGGCGGATGAATGAAGGGATCTCTTCACGACACGGAGGGCACCAGGTGCCCCAGAGATCAACGATACAGACTTTGCCCTTCATCGAAGAAAGAGCCACGGGCTTTCCCGTCACATCATTGACCGTGAAATTGAGCGGGAACGCTTCAGCAGCTGCGAGATCCTTCTTTGCTGATTCCACCATCGCCAGCCGCGCGTTTTCTTCCCAGACCTTCATCTTCTCTTCGAATGCGGGGAGAGCTCGCACTGCTTCCAGTGACGGGTCACCTCGAAGATATTCCAGATTGAACATTCCCGTGTCGACAGCGGTGATGAGCCGGGACATTGCTTCTTCCGGCTTGCCGGCCTTCGACAGGATACAGGCACTGTTGTAATTGACGAATGCACCCAGCTCAGCAGGAACAGCAACCTTTGCTGCAGTCGCTTTTGCGTAGAGTTCCTCGGCCTGTGTCATCGCAGACTGAGCTTTTTCAGAACTCCCCTGATCCGAATGAATTGTTGACAGCTCCGAAAGGAGACTGACAAATCGGCTGACGGCTTCAGGATCCTCGGGAGATTTCTCCAGCGCTGCTTTGCGCTCTGCAAACACTTCCTGAATGTTGACGTTCGGAAACTCGAGCCCTTCCACGAGCGGATCCGCCGGCGCGGCTGGTTTCCCCGGATCAGTCTCGCCCGCTTTCGCAGTCTCATCCTGAGCGGCAGCTGAAGCCGGCTCGGCAGCCGGATCTGCCTCGGTCTGGCTCTTCGTTTCCGCCACTGCGTCGCCTGCAGGTGCTACCGGCGTTTCTGCCTGAGTCTCTGAATCGGCTGCAACCTTCACCGGTGCCGGTTCTGCAGCAACCGGCTCTGTGGCTGAACCGCCATCTGCTTCAGACTGCGTGGCCGGGGTTCCGTTGCCGCCACAACCGACAGCGAACAGAAGCACCGTCAGCGCAGCAAACCACGTTTCATATCTCATCAAAAATTCCTTCAGGTTCAGTATTCCGCACACGCGCAGAACCGAGACCTCGCGCGGTACCTCTCGGTGTCATGCGAACTCTCAGTGTTATACGAATCAGTCGTGCGATCATGCGATAAAGGTTACCGGTGCCACGATCGAAATCCACTGCAGACAGATTATCCCGGGGCATTCGGTCTACGGCAGTCTCTGCCGTATGGTAAGGCCTGCACTGTCTCTGGCACAATCCCGACAGCGGTTTCGGCACCTGAATCGCCTGAGATCGGATCGCTGCGAAAAACCATCCCGATCTGACTGGCCAGGCTGAAGACGCAGAAAGCGGAGATCTGACCCCATCCGCATCAGTGCTGTCAGTGCTGTCAGTGCTGGATGATTTTTCGGAGGGCAACTAAACTTGCCAATGTGAGAATCAGATTGGGAGTCCACATTGCCCACCAGGGGTCCAGGGTTCCTGATTTGCAGAGATTCAGCATCAGGAACATCACCGGATAGTAGATGATCAGAATTGGCAGGAAGCACATGATGAAACTGGTGATGAACTGCCGGCGAGCCTGAAGCATGCTGAATGGCCCACCGACGAGCGTGAAGAAGAAGCAGCTTGCCGCCATGGCAATTCGACTGTGAATCTCCGTGGTGAATCTGTGATGGTTGTGAATCGCCGTGCTGTGCCGCAGTTGATAATCGCTGAGCGAAACATCACTGTTCTCATCTGACGAGGAGTCTGCACCAAGCTGACCAAAATCCCCGGTCATCAGGAGCATGGCGGCATGCTGCAGCTGCTGCTGACGCGAGAGAGCCTCATCAGCGATCGCTGCCCGATTTCCCTCCCGAAGCTGACCGGCAGTCAGGTGACGAGCTTTGACTCTGCCGATCGCCTGAGGAAGGGGAAACGCAATCTCCTGCCGGTCTCCACCTCCGGAACGGTCGGACCCCGGGACACTGCCCTCAACATCCATCAGAATCAGCCGCATCTGCTGGCGTTCGAGGTCAAACCGAATCTGAGCCTTTGCAGCTCGCACTGTAATCTGCTGATGGTTCTTCGCTCTCTTTTTGAAAGTCGCATCAATCAGTGTTCGATTGCGTACTTCTCTCACGTTGATCGAGAACCCTCGTTCGGGCTGACTGATCAGATTCTGTGAAGCCAGCATCTCCAGAAAGATGTCTTCCATGCCCTCTGAGACAATCCGCTCAATATTGACCATCGCCCAGGGGATCGCGTAATTCGTCAGCCCATAGGATCCGACGGAAAGCAGAAAACCGAGAAGGAAAGCCGGGGCCAGCATCTGCATGGCGCTGATGCCCGCGGCCTTCGCGGCAACGACTTCGAGGTCGCCGGAAATTCGGCCGTAAATCACACAGACAGAAAGCAGAAGTGTGGCCGGGATCGTAAACGGCAGCATACTGGGCACGATATACGGCATGATCTGCAGAATCTGCACGGCTCCGAGACCGCGTTCCGTCGCTTCGCGGAAGACTCCGACAAAAACCAGCATCACGGTGAGCACCACGGCTAGAAGCGTGAACACACGCATCAGTTCCGCCATGATGTACCGTTGAAGCAGCTTCACCGTCAGTCACCGATCCGTCATTGCCTGTGCAGTCGCCTCGCAGAAGCCAGATCGGCTTCAGGAGCGTTCGATTCCATTCCAGCGAGATTTCGTCGAGCCGCCACATCGGACGAACTGCTGAAACCCAGCCTTCCCGATCCGAAAAATCCGAGAATCCCTCATTTTTCTGACTGAGATTCACTGGTATCCATGAAATTCAGCCAGGCAGCAGTCGCAAATACCACTCGACGAAGCGCTTTCAGTTCAGGGATTCTGTCGGAAGACTAGAAATTGCAATGATTTCCGACAATCCCAGTCTTCATTGATCGGAGTTCCAGGTTGTTCAGGAAGAAAAATCGAGCGGAAGCCCTTGCCTTTCGGCCCGATCGTGAGTAGATTAATGTGAGACTGAATCTCAATCGCAGGCGATTCAGTGGCTCGTGTCGCCGTGAGAGCGGTTCGGATTTGCTCTTGGCCGAGATCTTGAAAACGTCAGATTCAATCATGGACAATGATATGAACAAAACCACAGTATCCCTGTCTGCTCGACGCGGGTTCACTCTGATCGAGCTGCTCGTGGTGATCGCAATCATCGCAATTCTGGTGTCATTGCTGCTGCCTGCGGTTCAGCAGGCACGAGAAGCAGCTCGCCGCACTCAGTGTCGCAACAACCTCAAACAGCTCGGGCTCGCGCTGCACAACTATCTCGATTCGTACAGCGTCTTTCCTCCGTCGGGCACCTACCAGACCAGTCTGGTTCAGCCCGCCGGCTGGTCACTTCAGTCACGAATACTTCCCTACATCGAGCAGGCCAATCTCCAGAATCTGATCGACTTCAGTCGCAGTTACAATGTTCAGCCGAACGTGACATCGACACGCGTTCCGGTTTTCATGTGTCCGAGTGAGGTCAATGATCGGAGTTTCGCGGATGGCGCTTTGACTCATTATCCGCTGAATTACGCTGCGAATGTCGGGGAATGGCTGATCTGGAATCCGGTCACCAACCAGTTCGGAACGGGTGCTTTCGGTCCGAATTCCAGAACATCTCTTCGCGATTTCACTGATGGCAGCAGCAACACGATCGGAATGTCTGAGGTGAAGGCGTTTCAGCACTACCTTCGGGACGTCGGTGGAACTCCAGCAGCACCGACTGCTCCTGTGGCGTTGAGCAGCCTTGGAGGCGCACTTCGCGATTCCGGTCACGCCGAGTGGGTGGATGCTCGGACAAATCAGACGGGGTTCACCACACTGTTCGGGCCAAATACAAAGTGCGTTCACAACGACGCAGGCACTGAGCGCGACATCGATTTCGTCAGCACTCGGGAAGGCGCCAGTGCTTCTGTTGCCACTTACGCAGCATTCACCAGCAGAAGCTTTCATACAGGCAGCGTCAATTCACTCCTGATGGACGGATCCGTACGTTCCATCAGCGAGAATGTCGATCTGAAAACATGGAAGCGGCTGGGTGCTCGAGCTGATGGTGAAGTCATCGGAGAGTTCTGATTCCAGTCGGTCATCACGTGTCGGTGTTACGCCGGTGTGACAATTCCGATGGGCACTGAATCTGCCTTCTCCTGATGAACCACATTTGTGAGCGGTTCCGAAAATCCTGGTGATTCGATTCGAATAACGTCACCAGTCTGATACTTCCAGTTGCGGGTACTGAAGCTGAGCTGGCTGGTGCCAAAGAAATGAACGTGCGCATCTCCCGGTGTTCGGTGAGATGCGTACTTGAAGTGATGATCTTCGAGATTTCGAAGAGAATGGCACATATGCTGTTCTCCGGACCAGAGGTCGCCGCTGTCATAAATGACCTGATCCCCGCGCGTGACTGTGCACCGCAGTCGAACCTCTGCGAACTCTTCCGTCACCTGAAGCGTCGGGCCGATCGAACAGCTTCGGAGCTTTGATGGGGCGAGATAAAGGTAATTGATCTTTTCAGTCGCGTGATCGGACCATTCATTCGCCAGCACAAAGCCGAGCCTTCTGGGGCGTCCGCCGGGATCGATCAGGTAGCACCCTGCGATTTCCGGTTCCTCGCCACCATCCAGTGCGTATTCAGGAATCTCCAGTTCCGCCCCGGGGCCCTTCAGCGAATTTCCGTTCCCTTTGTAGAACCACTCCGGAGAAACACCGCGAGCACCCGGTTCCGGACGACCACCCTGTAGTCCCATCGCGAACATTCGAGCAGAATCTGTTGCGGGTTCCGGAGTCTGAGCGCCACCGTGCATCTGATCGCGAGACTTAACGCTGCCAAGATGTGTCAGCCCCGTACCGGTGATGAGCAGACGAGATGGCTCCGGATGGTCAAACGGCGGAAGCAGATGCAGATGCTCCGATGACAGCGGTCCGCTCGACAGTTCCAGCCAGGAGTAGTCCGGGCCAGAACAGGATGCCGCATATGACTCTGCCAGATCCCCGACGGAGATATTCCGGAAGAATGCTTCCTGTGCGAGACTGAAGACCGTGCTGATTTTCGGATTCACCGAAGTCAGGTCGATTACGCGATTGTTCCGGAGCAATCCGACACGCCTTCCGAAAGCAGGCACAAAGAACTGAACAAGCTGCAGCATTCCGATAAAACTCCAAAGCAGAACAATCAGACACCTGATGGTATAATCTCCGTTCAGGAGTTGTTATCGTCAATTCAGTGGTTATCGAAAGCCTTCAGAATCCTTTGAGCCACCATCAATGGCACGACTGATTCTTTCGCTGGAACATCGGAAAAAGTTCGCTTGAATTCCCACGTGCCGATGATTTCTGTCACTCAGGTCTGCAAGACTTATCGCACAGGTCTGTTCCGCAGACGTGATTTCCGTGCTCTTGACGGCGTAACGCTCGAAGTTCCGCGCGGAGTCGTTTACGGGCTTCTCGGGCCGAACGGCGCCGGCAAAACGACGCTCATCAAGATTCTTCTCGGGATTGTGAAACGGACCTCCGGTGATGCATCCGTGATGGGATTTCCTGCCGGTTCTCAAGTGGCGCGAAGTCGCATCGGCTATCTGCCGGAAAACCATCGGATTCCTGCACACCTGACGGGCGATACTGCACTCGAGTATTACGGTGCGCTCAACGGGCTTTCGGTGAGTGAAATTCGTCGCCGTCGGCCGGAACTGCTGAGGCTTGTCGGTCTGGCCGACCGTGGACGGGAACGTGTTTCCCGTTATTCAAAAGGGATGCTTCAGCGTCTGGGAATTGCTCAGGCAGTGCTGCACCGCCCGGAACTCATCATTCTCGATGAACCGACAGACGGCGTTGACCCGGTGGGCCGGCGTGAGATTCGGCAGGTCCTGAAGGAACTTGCAGATTCCGGCACCACAATTTTTCTGAACAGCCACCTGCTCCAGGAGGTTGAACTGATCTGTGAACACATCGCGATTCTCACCAGCGGCGTTGTTCGGCGCACAGGAACAGTTCGTGACCTGAAAAAGGAGTATTCGAATTCGGCAGCAATCTTTCAGGTGACGGGCGCTGAATCGGCGGTTCGGAAACTGGTGGAGACACGGGAGCAGGCCGTGCTGCGGCGAGTCACTGACGATGCCTTTGAATTGGAGGTTCGACTGCCGTCTCAGTCGGCTCAGGATCAGATGATCGATGAACTGCGTGCTGCGGGGATCAGTATCTGGTCGGTCGGTCGTCGCGAACTGACGCTGGAAGAGGCATTCATGGAGATTGTCGGGGGACAGCAATCATGAAACTGTCTGCTGCGTTTCGTCCCTACATCGCGATTCTGAAAGATTCATTCCGTGAAGCACTGGTGTCTCGTGTTCTCTGGGTGGCACTGTTCGGAATCCTGATGCTGCTGCTGGTTCTGGCGCCGTTCGGTATTCGTACTGAGAAATCGGATCGCCTGCGGCAGCATGAGGTCACTGATCCTGAAGAATTTCTGCTTTCAATCCTGCCGAAGAAAGACGGAGAGCAGAGCCCATCGTCAACCGCCGAAGACCGTGTGACAAAGGCTCGTCAGCATCTGTGGAACATCCTTTCAGACGATCAGAAGAATCGAATCCGAAGCTGGCAGCAACTGCCTGCACCTCCGGAGAACCGGGATGCAGCCGGCGGTCCTCGACGGACGGATTCCATTCCGCGTCAGATCGTAAAACTGATCAATGAAATTCTGCCACGAGCCGAATTCTATGACGCCGGCGTGTGGGATGATCTGGATCTGGACGCTGAGACCAGAGAACTGATTGAGCTCAGCCGGAGCGATGAATCCCGAATTCAGTCTCGAAATCTCAAACTGCTGGCGGCGGCTTTTCCCGGCTCAATCGGGCTCCAGAATGACCCTGCGATCAGCCTTGTTTACGGGACCACCGAGCTGTTCGGCCCTATCGATACGATGTTCAGTGAATTTCGTCGAGCCGTCGATGAAGTTGTCATCGGCGTGCTGACAGTATTTCTCGGGTTCTTCGGCCTCTTCGGAGCACTCCTGGTTTCTGCGTCTGTGATCCCGAGAACGTGGGAAACCGGAGAGATCTCCTTACTGCTGAGCAAACCGATCAGCAGAAGCCTGCTGTTTCTGACCCGATTTCTGGGTGGCTGTTCCTTCACGTTTGTCTGTGTTTCGTTTCTGGTCGTCGGTGTATGGCTGCTGCTTGGTCTTCGGCTTCATTTCTGGAGAATCGAGCTTCTGTGGTGTATTCCGATCTATGTCTTTCTCTTTGCCGTCTATTTTGCTGTATCAGCAGTCGCAGGCGTGATCTGGCGAAATTCGATCGTCTCGCTGATTCTGGCAACTCTCTTCTGGATTGTTCTGTTCACCGTCGGGACGGCGAGGTCGGTGATCGAACAGAATGTTGTGCGAACACGAAAGATTACGGAAATCATTCAGGCGGGCGATGATTTTCTGATTGTGGATGGAAGTTATGCCGTTCGTCGCTGGACTCCGGATCGGAAACAATGGCGAGAAGTGCTGATCCAGCATGGACAGCGGCTTCCCCCGGTGGTGCGACGCGTTCTGTTTGCCGGCACGAAGATGCGTCCCGTATACGACAGCGTTTCCGATCGAATTCTGCTGCTGCAGCCCGAACCGAATCGGTTTCTCGGGGGGGCTCCGACGCTGGTGAGCGGTACGTCCGAGGGAAGCTGGGAACGTGAAGTCGAAGGCCTGGCCCCTGAAAGCATCCTGGCAATGGCGATCGATTCGGAATCGCGTGTCATTCTGGCGGGGCGACGAGGTGTTTATGAGTTTCGCGGCCAGTCTCCGGAGCAGAAGAAAGCTCAGAAATACATCGGTGGCATTTTCGGCAGACTGATGACGTCATCGGTGAAGGATGCGTTTCCCAGCCGTGTTGAGGGGCGTCTGCCTTCCTGGACAGCGGAGGCGATCGCCACGATGAATACGACAGGCAATGCGCTGTTCATTCTGGATCAGGGTGTGCTGCATCGGATTGACAGAACAGCCGACGGGCTCTGGAAACATGGCCCGTCGCATGACATCGGCATTCGCCAACCTGCGACAATGATATCCTCCGCCACTTCGGTGATGATTGCATCAGAAGATGGCATTCTGAATGTGATTGACGGTCAGTCACTGCAGAGTTTTGAATCCATTCCACTGCCCTCAGAGACGCGGACGTTGTCAGCCTGTGCAGCATCCGATGGTTCTGCCATTGCTGTTCTGACGAGCGATGGTGTGGTTCAGGTCTATGATGAGAAAAGCAGAAAAACATCCCGCTGGAAACCGAAGTTGCACGGCGAAATCACGGCAATCGCTTTCGGTTCTGATCATCGGCTCATCGTGGCGGATCAGACAAGACTTCTGCATTTTTATCGAAACTTCGGCACTGAGGATTCTGTGCCTGAACTGACCATCGGACCGCCTCAGGACTGGGTCAGCTTTATTGATCACTACTTCCTGAAACCAATCTACAAGGTTCTTCCGAAACCGTCGGAGCTGAATTCTGTCGTGACATATCTGGTGACTGGAGAAGAATATGTCAGTGCAGATGGCAGTGACGGATCGCTCTTCAACTTCGGCGGAAATCGAAATCTGCCACAGGAAAAAATCCGAGTCAACCTGACCCGCCCGATCGTGGAGAATGTGCTCTTCATTGCGGTCATGCTGACTCTGGGATGCGTGTACGTGTCGCGGCGAGATTTTTGAGTCGGCAGACGAGCAAATTCCCGCAAAACCGGGAGACATTTCCCCCGAATTCCCCGGCTGCCGGGTTCCTTCGGTTGTTCTCCGGGAAGCGGATTCTCAAACTGTGGTGCTGTGAAACCAGGAACGCCTGTCGAAACGGGACTGGCTCCCGCCGAGATTCTGAAATCATTGAGAAAGGTGACCTCCAGGGGTGCCTGTCCCGATTTTGTCAGATCCCGAGCGACGTCGGCTCAATCGAAATTGATTCTGCCCGATCAGACCCATTCGGGGAAAAAGGCAACGAGTGAGCAAAAAGGATGATGGCAACGTGTGGAGTCGTGAGATCCCGTTCCGGGTCGACATTTCCGGCATCATTGAGATCATGGGATCGTCTCTCTACAGTCGGTCCGACACGCCGATCCGTGAGCTGATTCAGAATGCGAACGACGCCGTTCTCCGGCGACGCCGAAAAGATCTCGATTTTCGCGGTCGCATCGAGATTTGTCAGAACAAAGACCAGCAGACGATCTCATTCAGTGATGACGGGATCGGGTTAAGTGTTGACGAAGCGGAAGAGTTTCTCGGCACGCTGGGTGCAAGTGTGACAGGCCTGCTCAAAGGGCGAGGCACCGATGAGCAGCGGCGTCAGGTCACCGGTGATGGTGACGGCCTGATCGGGATGTTCGGGATCGGTCTTTTCAGTGCCTTCATGCTGGCTGAAAGGCTGATCGTCGAAAGCCGGAAGGAACATGAGGCCGACGCCGTCCGCTGGGAAGCAGGGGCTGGCACTTCCATTCGACTGTCTCAGTCAGACCGAAAGGACGTCGGCACAACAGTCACGCTGGTGCTCCGTCCGGAATTTCATTCGCTGGCATCTGATGTGGAACGACTGGAGGCGGCCGTTCGCGACTATGCCGACTTCATCACAGTTCCTGTTTTCATCAACGACGGTGCGGTACGAGTCAATCGCATTCACGCGGCATGGTTTCAGACAACACCGGATCAGGAAGATGTAGAACTGGAGCTGGCGGCTTATTTCAATGAATCGCCGCTGGATGTCATTCCGGTGCGGATTGAACGTCCGGTGTCCATCGCCGGTGCACTTTATGTGTCTCCACAGCGAACGCCGGGATTTGCCGATGATGCCACGATGGCGGTCACTGTTCGTCGAATGGTGATCTCCCGCCGAATCAGGGACCTCGTGCCTCCCTGGGCCAGCTTCCTTCGCGGGGTTCTCGAACTGGAAGACTGCTCGCCGACAGCAAGCCGGGAAGATCTGGTTCGCGACGATGTGTTCCGTTCTGTTCAGATGGCTCTGAATGAATTTCTGTTTGACCATTTCGAAACGCTGGCGCAGGAAGACAGTGGTCGTCTCGAAGCCATCATCAACTGGCATCGCTATACACTCACCGGTGCTGCTCTGGCCGAACCGCGTCTTCGCAGTATTCTCCGAAACGCTTATCGATGGCAGACATCCCGCGGTCCGATGACATTCCAGCAGCTGCTGTCAGAAAGCCAGGCCGACCCGTTGTTCGAAGACGAAGCGGATGCTGTCATCTGGTATAACGCCGATCGACGTCAGGAACGCTCCATCGATGAAGTGTTCTCCGGAGTGACGGTTCCCTGTGTTCACACTCTGAGAAGCTTTGAAGAGTCACTTCTCGCCGCCATGATTTCGGACACTTCGGATCAGGCGATCGATCTTCGATCAGCAAGTCCGTCGTCTCAGAATTTTGCCGCGAGCGTTCTCCGAATGTCGGACATCGAAGATGCTCCGACGCAGTGGGCAGAGTTCCTTGGATCTGCCGGGGCAAAGATTCTGCTGGCAAACTTTCAGTCCGGTCTGCCGGTGATGGCATTTCTGAATGAACGCTACGAGCTTGCTCGCACATTTGAGGATCTGAAAAAAGGAGGCGATATTCCATCCGGTTTTCAGCGTCTCATTGATGCTCATTTTCAGCAGGCCCCGACCGGGCGCAATGAAGTGATTCTGAATCGGGAACATCGACTCGTGGCACGAGTTCTGCAGCAGAAAACCAGTAGTCCGCTTGCCAGCGTGCTGCGGATCCTTGTGGCCAATGCGCTGAATTCTGCCGGAGCTGGTCGGACGTCAGTATCAACCACGATCCTTGATGACGATCTGAACTGGATCGCGGATGCGCTCTGGGGCCGTGATGACGCTTCTGACCACAGATAAGGGGGCCGCTATGTCCGGGACACAGTCTTCCGATGCCGGCTCCGGGCGACGAGATGGTTCCGGGAGTCTTTCTTCGATCAGCACGACGAACACTCAGAGTTCGTCGACCGCAGACGACGGAATGAACTCCATGGCAGTTGCCGGACTGGCGATCGCCTGCATGGCACTGCTGCTTTACGCCACACTCTTTTTTTTCGCCAGGGAACTGCCGAACACTCAGCAGGAACTGCTCAAGCTGAGCACAAACACCCCGGTACTGATGCGCATCATGCTGACAGCGGGCAGTGCGCTGCTGCTGAATGTGGTGGCTCTGGCGCTTTCAGCTGCGGGTTGGATTCAGACCGTCGGACAAAGTCGACTGGCACTGGCGGGCGTTCTGACATCCGGACTGATGCTGCTGGCGTTCGCGTTCGTGGTGCTTCTGGCGCTGCTTGCACCGTACTGAGCAGTCGTTACTTACTGGAATCTTCCACGGCAATCCTCAGAAGATTCCCAGCTGATCTTTGGCATCGTCGGTCATGCGGTCGGGAGTCCATGGCGGTGTCATGGTGAGCCGAATACAGGCTTCGTCAACATCCTCAAGCCGCTCCAGCGCCATCTTGGCCTGCTGAATGATCTGCGGCCCGGCGGGACAGGCGGGGCTGGTGAGCGTCATCTCCACCGAAACTTTTCGCTCTTCCTGATTGACCGAATACACCAGACCAAGATCGACAATATTGACCATCAGCTCCGGGTCAATCACCTGCTTGAGTGTTTCAATCAGTTCGATTTCAGTCGACATCTCGGCTTTCCTTCAGAATTTCATCGGTCTCGAACGAATGACGCGACGACGCGTCAGGCATCGATATCTGCCCAGACAGCACCGTCACGAATCTCCGTTCGAAAAACGCGGATCGGTTCAGTGGCCGGCATGCAGAGCGCCTTACCGCTCTTCAGATCGAACTTTGCCGCATGTCGCGGACACGAAATCGCGCATCCGTCGATGGCGCCATCGCTCAGTGGCTGACCATCATGCGTGCAGACGTCCTCAATGACGAAGTACTGATCTTCGATTCGAATGACCAGAGATGGAACATCATCGACAAACACACTTCTGCGTTCGCCGGACTTCAGTTCACTGATTCCAATAACCCGTTCCATGAATTCATTATTTCTGAAGGCGGAATTCTGACATCAATCGATGCGGCATGATGATCCGAAGCGAGGCTATCGTGATCAGACGGCGACGGTTTCGATCCCAAGTTTACCCTGGACTGTTCGACTGAGTGTCTCGCGGACAATCTCAACGGGGATTCGATCGTAAACCGACTGGAAGAAGCCTTCGACGATCATGTGCATGGCTTCCTTCCGCGACATTCCACGGCTCATGCAGTAAAAGATCTGATCGCGGTCAACTCGACCGGTGGTCGCCCCGTGAGTACATCGCACGTCGTCTGCTTCAATTTCCAGACCCGGGATCGAATCACATCGCGCATCATCGCTCAGCATCAGAGCGTCGCTCCGCTGATAACCGTCAGTCTGCTGAGCCGCCGGATCCACCTTGATCATGCCTCGCCAGATCACTCGTGACTGATCCCGCAGAACTTCCTTGTACAGCAGGTCACTGTGAGTACCCTGCTGTTTGTGGTGCTGCTGAGTGTAATAGCTGATCTTCTGACGATCGCTCGCAAAGGTCACGCCGTTGACTTCGGCTGTCGCTGCTCGGCCTTCGAGGTTAATGTCCTGATGGATGTGAGACAACCGGCTGCCGAGTCCGACGACAGTCCACTGGAGAGACGAATTCGCTCCGACGATTCCGGCCTGATGAGCGAAATGCCAGCTCTTCTGGTTCCAGTTCTGTAACTGGACATAACGCAGATTGGCATCACGTCCGACGATCAACTCAACACAACCAACATGAAGACCCTGCGTGTCTTGTGTCGCGGATGTGGTCTCTTCAAGCAGCGTCGCCCGAGCACCATCTTCAAGAATGATCAGTGTGTGGCTGAAGTCGGCGACACCGTCTCGCGTGTGAGCGATCAGGCTGTGAAGCGGCAGACTGACTTCCACATTTCGCGGCACATACAGAAGTGTGCCGCCGGTCCAGAATGCCGCATGCCATGCCGAGAATCGGTCCGCATCCGGCCGAACGGCTCGCGTCATGAAATACGGTTCCAGGAGTTCCCGGTGGCTGGTGAGCAGTTCCGTCAGCTCGCCGAAGAGCACTCCCTGAGCCTTGATTTCATCAACAAATGAAGACTGGGTGAGCTGACCGTTCACATGAGCGATCGAGCCCCCGAACTCTGTTTTGTCGCTGAGCAGTGTTGCGATCGACGAGGAATCAGCAGCCCCGGCTGCGGGGCGGAATCGCCCCGCATTGAACACTCGCAGGTCAACGCGCTTGAACTCTTCCGGGTCAAGTTCGCTCTGAAGGAGAGACTGATACTGTTCGAACGCAGCCTTGCGAGCATTCGTGATCCAGGCTGGTTCGACGCGAGTCGCAAGGAACTGTTCAAAGACTTCTGCGGAGAAGCCAATACGAGAAATATCGACAATTGTAGATGACATGATCATTCTCTGCCCGATGGCACCCATTCAGGGCAATGGCTTCCCGGATACTGATGACAATTTCTGCCGTGAAAAATCGCGCAGACCGACGAATTTGAAACACCCTGATGTTTTTCGAACCAGTGCTCTGTCAACAATCCATTGATGTGTGCCACTGGCTATGCCAGTGTTTCTGAACCAACAGCACTGGCATAGCCAGTGGCACACAAGAAACACCTTTCGTTTTCTATCAATTGATGA
Organism: Planctomyces sp.; assembly: GCA_046345315.1. Classification (GTDB taxonomy): domain Bacteria; phylum Planctomycetota; class Planctomycetia; order Planctomycetales; family Planctomycetaceae; genus F1-80-MAGs062. The sequence goes on along the minus strand of JBKDKA010000164.1, from coordinate 6,333 downwards.
CTGACTGACAATGCACTAACCGACTGAGCCTTCCATCTGAAGTTCAATCAGACGGTTCAGTTCAACGGCGTACTCCATCGGCAGCTCTTTCACCAGCGGTTCGATGAACCCGGTGACGATCATCGCGGATGCTTCCGCTTCCGAAAGCCCACGGCTCATCAGATAGAACAGCTGCTCTTCCGCGATTTTCGAAACACTGGCTTCGTGTTCAATCGCAACGTTCTCTTCTTCAACTTCAATGTATGGATACGTATCACTGCGACTTGCCGGGTCGAGAATCAACGCATCACAGACCACGTTTGACCGGCAGTTGACCGCATCCTTCTGAACCTTCACGAGTCCGCGATAACTGGATCGACCGCCGCCTCGGGAGATACTCTTGCTGATGATTCGGCTGGAGGTGTTCGGTGCACAATGCACCATTTTGGCTCCCGCATCCTGATGCTGACCAGCCCCTGCGAATGCAATCGACAGCGTTTCGCCACGAGCTCCCGGTTCCATCAGCCAGATGGCCGGATACTTCATGGTCAGTTTTGAACCGATGTTTCCGTCGATCCATTCCATCAGTGAATCGCCATAAGCCATGGCTCGCTTCGTCACGAGGTTATAGACGTTGTTCGACCAGTTCTGGATCGTGGTGTAGCGACATCGAGCACCACGTTTGACGATGATCTCAACGACAGCCGAGTGCAGACTGTCGCTGCTGTAGGTGGGCGCTGTGCATCCTTCGACGTAGTGGACCGAAGCCCCTTCATCGACAATGATCAGAGTTCTTTCGAACTGACCCATGTTCTGGCTGTTGATTCGGAAGTAGGCCTGAAGAGGAAATTCAATCTTCACGCCCTTCGGGACGTAGATGAACGAGCCGCCGGACCACACTGCCGAATTCAGAGCTGCGAATTTGTTGTCACCGGGAGGAATCACGGTGCCGAAGTATTCCCGAAACAACTCCGGGTGCTCGTGAAGTGCCGAATCGGTATCGGTGAAGAGCACTCCCTGCTTGGCAAGGTCTTCCTGCAGACTGCCGTAAACAACTTCAGATTCGTACTGAGCCTTCACGCCGGCCAGATACTTCTTTTCTGCTTCCGGAATTCCCAGCTTGTCGTAAGTTCGTCGAATATCTTCCGGTACATCATCCCATGATTTTCCCTGCTCATTGGCAGCCTTCATGTAATAGAAGATGTCCTGAAAGTGCAGTTCGCTCATGTCGCCACCCCAATTCGGCATTGGGCGGCTTTCGAAGATGGCGAGCGAATCCAGGCGGAACTCCGTCATCCAGGACGGTTCGTTCTTCATTTCCGAGATCTGCCGCACAATCTCAGCATCCAGACCCTTCCGGCTCTTGAACGCGTAATTGTCTGTCGAATCATGAAAGCCGTATTTGTAGGCTCCAAACTCAACATCGGACTTATCTGTTTTGACTGGTGTATCGGTGCTCATTGTTCGTTCTTCAACTCTTTATTCTCGAAAGATGATCTCGATTTACGTCGCCCGAATCGATTCGGGAAGTTTTCGAAGCTTTGATCTAACCCAGGTTGTTAGTTCGTTTCGCGAAAGATTGCCAGATGCCAGTCGCAGGATGGTCGACTCTGCTTCGTCGACATCACAATCGAGTTCGTAGCCATTCAGAATCAACATTACTTCCATTGCCGCGTGACCAATTCGTTTGTTTCCATCAACGAATGGATGATTCATTACCAAAGAAAAACAAAGGTTCGCGGCCTTTTCCGAAAGATCATTGTAGAGCTCAACTCCTCCAAACGTTGCCATTGGCTGAGCGAGTGATGATTCCGCAAGACCTTGATCTCGCAATCCGGAGGAACCGCCAGACTGCTTTGTGAGACATTCATGCAGTTCCAGAAGCTCTTCCCAAACCAGATATCTCATCTGGCCAGTCGCTCGTACAGTTCCTTGTTCTTCCTCAATACATAGTTCCTGGCTGACTCAAAGCTATCTGCTGCGGAATCACTGGCAAATTCATGTACCAATTGCACAATCAGATTCTCAGGCGACAGGTTCATCGATTCCGCTTTAACAGAGAGCTTACGGAACTGCTCGTCTGATAAGTCGATAGTGACATTCATCATGCAGCTCCAGAATACTCAGACAGTTGCTGCAGCTTCCGCCTTCGCGTTCTCTGCAGCCGCTTCCGGATGGCGAGACCTCACGCCTGCATATCCATTGGCATGAAGATCATGAGCCAGTGAAGCATCGCCGGTTTCTACAATCCTTCCGCCCAGCATCACATGGGTGTACTGCGGCGGATTGATTTCCAGAAGACGTTCATGATGAGTGATGATCAGTACGCCCATCTGGGGTCCGGAGAGCTTAGAAAGCCCCTCACTGACAACTCGCACGGCGTCGCTGTCCAGCCCACTGTCCGTTTCGTCCAGGATCGCGAATCGCGGCTGCAGCATCGCAAGCTGAAGGATCTCCATCCGCTTCTTTTCGCCGCCGGAAAAGCCGTCGTTCAGATATCGGCGAGCGAACTCAGGGTCCATTCCCAGTTCATTCATGCGGTCGCGGATTTCCTTGCGGAACTCGCGCATCCCGATGAGCCCTTCGCCTTCCTTGCGATCCGGATTACGAATGTTGGAAACCGCGTGGCGGATGAAGTCAGCGACTTTCACGCCCGGGATCACCACTGGGTACTGGAATGCTAGAAACATCCCCATGCGAGCTCGTGCGTCTGCTTCGAGCTCAGTCACGTTGACCCCATCGATCTCGATGGAGCCTTCTGTAACCGAGTAATTCGGGTGACCCGCCAGAGCGTAAGCGAGAGTGCTCTTGCCGGAACCGTTCGGGCCCATCAGAGCATGAATTTCGCCCTGACGAATCTCCAGATTCACACCCTTCAGAATCGGGGTTTCACCAACGGAGACATGGAGATTGGAAATTTTCAGAACCGCGTTCATTGCTTGAGCACTTCCTCGACGCACCCATGTCAGACACTCCCCCTCAACAGAGGGAAATGCGGACATCCGGATACAGATCTTCACACTCAGGAAATCAGAAAAATTCAGTCAGTTATCGAACACACAATTCACAGGACCAACATTGGCAGTGTCGGTCAGACATTCAGAGCTGAAACGCCCGAATGATGCGGAACCGGAATCGTGGAATCACCACGAGTTACTTTTCGCGCCTTGATCTTGTCCTGAATCCGCATCAGGCCTTCCAGCAGCGCTTCCGGACGAGGCGGACAGCCAGGAACATAGACGTCAACCGGTACCACAAGGTCGACACCCTTCACAACGTGATAACCATGTTTGAAATAAGGTCCACCACCGACGGTGCATGCACCCATGGCGATCACATACTTCGGATCCGGCATCTGCTCGTAAAGACGCCGAACACGGCTTGCCATCTTGAATGTGACGGTACCGGCCACAATCATCAGGTCAGCCTGTCTTGGCGTGGCGCGAAACGCACCAGCACCAAATCGGTCGATGTCGTACTTGCTGGCACCAGTGGCCATCATCTCAATCGCACAACAGGCCAGACCAAAGGTCATCGGCCAGATGCTCGACTGCTGACCCCAGTTCAGAGCCTGTTCAACGGTCGTCGTAATGACGTTCTCTTCAAATCGACCTTCAATCCATGTCATTTCATTCGATCCTGTTTTCCTGTGCCGGGCTGCAGACAATCACAACCCAACCGTCCTCTTGAGTTCTTCCTGTGAATCAGCACTGACTGAATTCTCTGCCTGCCAAAGCGGAGAAAGTGCAGCCGCAAACTCTATCAGCCCCATGATTTGTTTCAATCGAGCCCGTCAACGCTTCACCATCCCTCCGCAGGAATTCCCTGAACTGGTGAACTCACGTGAAACTCGCAGCAACTCTGCCCGTCCCGACACCGACCATGAAATTCCACAGGCGCTCCCAGCACCTGCTCCAGTACACCTCGTTCCAGCTGACAGATCGTGTCGTCCATCTCCGCCAGGATGGGAAAAGGGCAGGATGTCTCCCGCAGAATGTGCAGTTCGCCCGAATGCTGACTCTGCACGTTGAAACCATTGGCTTTCATGTCGCTGGCCAGATGATCCACTCGCTGGTCAAACGACTCCGATCCACTCTGCCTTCGAAACCGATTCACCAGTGACGCCTGAACACGCTGAATCAACTGCTGGCGAATTTCCGGATTCTCGAAGCCGACGATAGTCTCCCACAGAACAACCGCAAGCTGACGGTAGTTTTCACCCAGAGCATGCAAGCCCTCCGGAGTGACGCTGTATACATTTCGAGGCCGTCCACGCGTCTGACTCTGAAGTTCCGATTTCAGAAATCCTGCTGTTTCCAGCCTGCTGATCCGCTGACGGATTGCATTGCGAGTCACACTCAGCAGCTCGCAGAGCTCCTGAATGTCGGCCACTCCCTCATCATGCAGATGCTGGAGAATCTCACGATCTCGCTGATCAATCGGCTGCATGAAGGTTTATCCAAAGACAGAATGTTGACTCAAAACAGCGAACGAAACCGAGACTGGCTCCCGAACACTTCTGAAAATTTCGCACACTCTCCGGGAGAAGGGTGCCTGTTCCGCTTTTGTTCGCTCAGACACCTAGCACCCAGTGCAACATCGTCCGATTCTAGTCGGTGGAATATTTTTGGCAATTAGCAGTGCCAAAAATGTAAAAATGAGACTGTATCTCAGAAGGGCCTGTAAAAACGGGCGCCAGACACGATTGGGGGACTCTCGTTTTCCTGGCGTCTGAGTCTGACCACGTGTCGGGAGGGCGAAGCTCCTGCTGAGCCGCTGAAAACATTGGCGTCCTCCTCCACGGCAGCTCGGCAGTTGCTTCGCCCTCCCGATTTGTTCTGAATCAGGTTCAGACGACAGATAACTGGCGAAACGATACGATGAGCGGCTTGCCGAAAAGCCGAATCGGGTGTTTTTTTGTGGAACTGGCGAGGCCACTGTGACTCATCATGGAATTCCCCGAATCACTGTTTCGGCTCTTGAATGAATGCCTGACTGCTCTTTCAGAGAACAGGATCCCGGGCAGATGAATCAAGCAAAAGACCGCACTACCGGGACGCTCCTGAAGGTCATCCGATATCTGACCTGCGCACTGATCATCAAGGTCACCGTGTCGATTGTGTGGAACTACCGAAGTTATCTGCCACCGGATTTTTCCTCCGATTTTCTGCACGGGCGAGAATCCTACTTCTTCGGAATCTACCAATACGCGTTCTACCTGCACCTCGTCTCCGGCCCCTGTTCTCTGATCCTCGGAATGCTGCTGCTGAACAACAGGCTTCGAATGAGATGGCCAGAATGGCACCGCATTCTGGGACGCATTCAGGCCATGAACGTGCTTTTGCTGATCGTCCCGAGCGGGCTTGGAATGGCCGTTCGTTCTGAAGGAGGAGTGATCGCAGCGACCGGGTTTGCAGCCCTGGCGGTTGCGACAGGAATCTGTTGTGCTCAGGGTTGGCGTTCCGCCGTTCGCAGACGCTTTGCAGATCATCGTCGCTGGATGATGCGATGCTTCGTGCTGCTGAGTTCTGCGGTCGTTCTCAGAGTCATTGCTGGATCGTCCCTGGTGCTTGGTCTCGATGCGGAATGGATCTATCCAGCATCAGCCTGGGCCTGCTGGCTCTGTCCTCTGTTACTTCTGGAATTGACAGAACACTTGCGGCAGGGTGGCTCGATCAGAACTCCCCAACCGTCTCCCCGCCATCAATCGTGACCAGAGCGTTCAGCGTGGCATGCTCCGTCTGTATACTGATGGATCGAACTGACCCGTCGCAGAGGGTACCTTGAAATACGCCGGAATGAGCCAGCGTTTTCGATGCACGAATCTTCTGAATGGCGGCAAGATCGGCATCCTGAGGCATCATCCACGGAATGGCGAGGTCCGGTGGCGCATCAACAATCATGAGCGTATTGGACGAACCGTCCTTGATATCAGTGAGCTGTCGCGACTGATTCTGGAAGAAGAACGAGTGTTCTCCGGATACTCCGAGGTAATTGGTCTGATTGTTTTCGATCTGTGCTGATGGACAACGATAAGCTGCGACCGCGGTATTAAATGCCTTACGGTTGACCGGATCGTTCCAGGGTTTCGAAAGGTCGATCGTTTTGTAGAGCTCCGCGTTCTCTGTGAAGGGCAGTATCAGCGTTCTCCAGCTGTGCAGTGGCTGCCCGGCTTCGTCAACAGTGAACGCAGGTGGAAATGAACCATAAAAGTCATGGTAGTTGTGCAGTGCCAGGGCAATCTGTTTCAGATTGTTCCTGCACTGTGTTCTGCGACCTGCCTCTCTGACGTTTCTTGTGGCAGGAAAGAAGAAGGCCGCAATGAGCAATGCCACAGCAAATCCGAGCGTCAAC
>JBKDKA010000163.1:0-3310 GCA_046345315.1 Planctomyces sp. | reverse complement strand
GTCAGTCTGAGACAGATTGAGAATTCGCAGCTCCTTCAGCAGAATCACCGATGCCAGTCCCTCGGAGGTAATGTTGGACGCTTCGAGATCGAGTTCTGTGAGTGTTGGAACTGTCGAAACCGCCGCCAGAGCCTTTACTTGTTCATCTCCGATTTTTTCTCCCGTCATGGTGATTTTGGAAATTGTTGTCTGATCCAGAAAGCTGTGAAAGTCTTCACCTGCGATCGATTTCAACCATCCGGGCACCACCCGAATCAATTCAGACTTTCCTCCCGCAACGGCGATCGCTCGTCGTCTGGATTCGATATCCTGTTCGTGAAGGACAGCAGATCCGACTATAAACAGGATGCCGAAACCGAGAGTCCCTACGATGATGTACAGCAAAGTTTTTGTGGAACTTGCTCCGGAGGAAGCGGAATTGTCTGAGTGATTCTGGTGGTTTGTGGTCATGAGGTTCCCCGTAGATCAGGATTTTGATAGTGCAGCTGTCAGGTACAGGATTGATGATGAATCAGGGGCGAATAGCAAACGGGATCGGGCTGAAGAATCGAAAATGACTGCGGTCTGAACGGCATGTCTAACGTCATCCAGCTGATCGACCCCACGAAGGACGACCTTCGGAACGAGCAGGTGCCTGTGGCTTATCGGTTGCGTGTGCCGACAGGACATGAGAGTAACATCCAACGGCCGTGGGTGAACCCGGAGAGCGATTTTTTTTAAAAGTTCCCGGCAGGTGTTTCGTGACGCATCATCGGCAACGAGATTCGATTATCGGAGACTCCCAGCAGTCCTTTCATCACGGATGGGGCGGCATGGTGGCAGCGGCTCAGCAGAAGCGTTGCCGACCCTTATGATCGGCGTCGACGGAGACTACGGAGAGTGTTGTTGGAATGCTCGTCGATGACGCGAGCGATCCTGAGCCTGGAAAAGTCTGCAGGGAGCTTGTCGATGCAGAAAAATATTCAGACTTTCAACGATTGGAGCTGGCGGAAAAAAAAAGAAACAAATTTTTCCCGTCTATGGGACATCTGATTGACATTTGAAACATGTCACTCTTAAAATCCAAGGTGGTGAATGAAGATTTCACTGGATTTTGTCTGGTGAAGGATCATCCATGATCGTCCGCGCCGTGAAACGCCGATAACAGGTCTCTCTGAGCTTAGTTTCTTCAATCGACGGTTCCGCTGTGGCAGGCGTTTCATGTCTGAAGAAGTGGAGATCCTCACCACGTGAACATCCTTTCCTTTCACATCCCTGTCTTTCGTAATTCTGAAGTCAAGTTTTCAGTATCTCTGTTTTTCAATATCTCTGTGAACTCTCGAAGATCAGGCCCCGGCAAATTTGTCCCGTAGTTTGAATGTTTGAGCTTACGAGATTCAGAAAACATTCGTTGATGTTTTTTTAATTTTGAATGGCTTGATGTCTGAATCCACCAGCGTGATGACAGACATGGCATGACTCCAGGACGCCCGGTTCAAACTCTTGTTTTTCTGATTCGGAATTTGCGTCATTTCTGCACGTTGTTGTGCGATCATCATGCAGTGATTTCGAACGATTCTCAGGATCTTCACTTTTCTTGTCTGTGATACTGAAGGTTATTGATTTTTTTTCAGCCAAATTCAGGCCGGGATTGCCAAAGTGCTCCCCAAAAGTTGAGTTTATTTCAACACATGGATCAGGATTTGCTTCTCGTGTTTGCGTTACGTGTTCACGATGTGATGTTCGATTGATTGGAAATAACTGCCGGAGTGTGTGACTGCCTGCAGAGTTGAATTGGGTTTGGTGGTTGTGGCTCAGTGCGATTGCTGAGAGACACGAGTTGGAGGGGGCTTATGACATTCTTGGGGCGTATCGGGTCATTTGTGTCTTGTGGGACGACGGAACGAGGGGGTTCAGTTCGTTCTTTTCTGGTTTACAGCTCTTGTGCCGCAATTTGCCTGACCCTGATTTCAGGATGCGGTGGCGGTGGTCCAGCTGGTCCGAAGCGTTTCGCGATCAAGGGCGCTGTGACTCGTGAAGGCATCCCGGTTGACTCCGGTAGTGTCAGCTTCGTTCCAGTCAACGATGGTCCGGCTGCTCTGGCAATGGTTAGAGACGGCCAGTATGCGTTCACCGAAGAAGATGGCGTTCCTCTTGGGAAGTATAAGGTCACGGTCACTGTAGACCCAAACTATGACAAGACCTACGTCGGGAAGAAGAACGACGCCCCGATTCTTCCTGACGATCGTTTCAAAAAGCCGATCCAGCCTGGTGGTTATCAGCTTGATGCTGAGGTGACTGACACGCCGGATCAGAAGATTGACTTTGCCGTCGAGCCGAACTGACGGGCAGAGTTGCTGAGAAATTCGGTTTCATGATTCATACATGACCGAAGTTCCTGGGTGATCTCAAATGCGGCTGACTGAGAAAAGGAGGTGAGGCTTTTTCTGAGTTGAGTGATGTTTGAGAAGTGTTGAGTGGTTCTGAAAGTGTTTTTCGATTGTGTAACTTGTTTCTTGAGGAGTGATTTATGATTCGTCGTGGACGTCGTGGTTTTACATTGATTGAACTGCTGGTGGTCATCGCCATCATCGCAGTTCTGGTGAGCCTCCTTCTTCCTGCAGTTCAGCAGGCCCGAGAAGCTGCTCGCCGAACACAGTGCCGAAACAATTTCAAGCAGCTTGCACTCGGATGCCATAACTACGAGAGTTCTTATGGTGTCTTCCCGATGGGTGCAGACGCGTCGTTGATCGGCTGGAAGCAGTACATTTATCCGTTCATCGATCAGGGAAATCTGTACAATCAGATCAACATGTCTAACAACGTGCAGCCTGACGGCTTCTCCCCGAACTTCTGCCGATCCGGGTTGACGACCTGCTACACAATGCAGTATCAGACTTACCAGACCACACTTGCTGGTGGCAAGAACTATGCTTCTGTCAACAAGTCTGTCTTCAACTGCCCGAGTGACCCTCGCAGTGGAACGCCAGCTCCTTACGCTTCAAACGGTTCTAACGACGCTGTGTTCCAGAACTACTTTGCAGTCTGCGGAAACGTCGACTCCAATGCTCGTGGTGGTGTGACCAGCGGACCAAACAGTCGCCATCGTGCAACAGGGCTTTACAACGGGACGACGACACCTGCTGCTCCAGGCGACCGCCTCGGTGCATCGGACTTCGTGCCCTGGACAGAGTACAACGGGATGTTCGGAACCTGCACACGCGTTACAATCGCAATGTGCACAGACGGAACATCGAACACCTTCCTGCTCGGCGAGCGTCCGGTTGACGGCAACGGCTCATGGGGCTGGGAAGTCAACTGCGTCGAAGGT
>JBKDKA010000162.1:0-14849 GCA_046345315.1 Planctomyces sp. | reverse complement strand
CAGCAGGATCCAGTCCATTAAGTCCGCAGCCAGAGGGTTTCGTCTCTTCCAGCACTATCGAATCCGAGTTCTCTTCTTATGCGGAAAACTCAGCCTCAAACCTCAAATTCTGTAGCCACGAAATTCCCAGAAGAACCGTTTACACTTCCGTGTGGATCGCTGTTAATAACTCATCGCAGGTATCACGTATCGTTTTTGGATGGCCCCGTTTGCCAATTGCAGTCACACCACGACTGGCACATCGATGCATCAACTGACGGTGAACTCCACCACGGCACTCCAGACAGAAAGCTCACCGCCGGGGCTGACGGCTCGTACCCAGATTCGATAGACGCCTGCCGCGAGCGGATTGGCGGCCGTGAAGGACGTTGCTGTCAGCTGTGTCTGATTGATGACCCGCGTATTCGACGCCACATGGGTTACCCAAAGCTCATAACGTGCGGCATCCGTGACGGGAATCGAGGTGAATGTGGGAGTTGTATCTGACGTCGTGCCTGTGGGTGACAGGATCGACGTGCGACCGCCGGTGGAGAAATCCACGGGAATGCTCCAGAACGTGCAGACATTGTTGGCTGATCGTCCTCGAACCCACCAGCGGTAATTTCCGTCGGCAAGATTTCCGGCAGGTGTCCATGTCGTCGCTCGAATATTCGTCTGGTTAATGACCGTCGCACGTGTCGTGAGATTCATCACAGACACTTCATAACTGACCGCACCTCGCACCACATTCCATACGAACGCGGGGCGGCGCTGAAATGCCGGCTGAACCGGTGCTGCTGCCACCGGTGCGGGAATCACAACAAACTCGGAGAATTGTGACCAGGTGGAAACAATACCCCCGCCATCCACACCTCGCACCCAGATCCGGCAGGTTCCCATCGGCAGATTCGATGTCGGTGTCCAGCCGGTACCTTCAACACTCTGATCACGAATATACTGGACCTGTCGAGTCGTCCGGTTATCGATCCGGACGTCGTAAGAAACGGCACCGAGCAGTGCATTCCAGCTGATGGTCGGGCGAGCCGTATTTTGATTTCGAGCCAGCGAAATCAGAGACGGGTTGCGGTTGATCTGAAACGTACGAGCACTACTCCATGCGGACCTCTGGCCCGACCCATTGACGGCTCGCACGGACAACCGATAACGCTCGATCCCTGAATCCACGGGCGGCGTGTAATTGGTACCACTGACGACTGCCGCATGAAACCCAGTGACTCCGGTACTGACATTGGACACCGATACTTCATAGGTGACCGCCCCGACGATGCTGGTCCATGACATCAACGGCCGAACTTCCGGAGTGAGCGGAGGTGGTGCAACCGCAGTCGGAGCGTGCAGCGGCATGGTCATCGTCGCCGAGCGACTCAAACTGAGATTTCCTGCAGCATCCGTCGCAACACCGTTCGCAACAGCAACACCCACGATCCCGTCAGAAACAGGCCTGACCTGCAGTGTATACTGGAAGGCTGAAGTCGCCGCGAAGCCGAGAGCAGTACCATTGGTCAGCACCACATCATCGACTGTAAATCCGGTGACCGGCTCCGAGAACCGGAACGTAAACAGAACTGACTGAGCCATCATGATGCCGTTATTGGGTGCGATCGTCAGCTGCGGTCGGACGGTATCATAGGTGACTGTGGCAGTTCGAGGAGTCACCAGAACAGCAGCCGTGTCGCCGGTTAGTGAAACTGAAACCGGTCCGTCAACTGTCGGTGTCACTGACACGGTAAACGTCTGAGTATCGATCGTCGCCAGCGCACCGGCCGTTTCATTTGTGACAACAGTCCGGCTCTGTTGCGTTTCTGCAACGTGGTGTGATTCCCGCGTTCGTTCTGGTTTTACCAAAACCGCATTCGGCAGTGACTCGAAGGTCTTCCCGGGAGAATCTTCATCCCGGGAAACGCGATCGCGAGATGACAATCATTTCGATCGTAAGGATTCTGCGCAGGTTCCGCTCGCATTTTTCAGCATTTGCGACATCGTGTTCGTTAAACGGGGCTATGCTCAGACGGGGGGATCACCAGCCAACCCGATTTCACCTGCTGAGGAGTCTGACAATGTGCCTGATTACGAACGTGTGGAAAAAATCTCTGCTGCCTTCACTGCTGATTGCCATCGGTGCTTTCTCACTTCTCGCATCACCTGCTGTCGCATCATGGATCGACTTTGCCTGGGCCCCGACGCTCGCCATCACGGGACTGCTGATCTTCGTGATTGGTGGTATCAATAAGGTCACTGCCGTCACGGGACCGTTTTTTCTGATTGCGAGTTATCTGACCGTTCTCCGCCAGACGAATCGACTTTCACTGGACGTTGAGGTACCTCTCCTCGTGATCATCTCGGGTGTGCTGTTGCTCGTCGTTCGACACTCAGCGATTCCACTTCCGCGAGGGATGATCACAGGCCCGGAAACAGGCGAGCTTTCGGAAAATGGCTGATCCAATCAGGCTGAAATCAGTACGCGAACCCCTGAATTGTTTTTCTGACACGCCGACCTTTAAGCGAGACTCTGACAGCCGCTTTTCAGGAAGACGATGACGGCTGCATTCTCTGCAGCCGTCTCCGCTCAGATCGTCAGAAATCTCCGGAACACACCCCGATTGCACATCGTGCGTGGCTCGGACCGGCTTCTCTGTGTCGCGGCTTCAGTCATCTCGATGTGTCGCCGAGGAGCTCCGCGCTGACGGCATCCGCCGTCCGACAGCCACTGAACAACCGAGCCTGCGTTTCGGCAAAAAAAAATGGGGGAGACAAGGGGCCAGCCATAGTTACTTGACCGATGAAGCATGACCACTATCCTACGCCTCGTCAAGCTAAGCCGTTTTCAAAGATTCCGGGAAATTCAGGAGACCTGAGCCATGGCACGCATGAATCGTCGTGAGTTGTTGTCGGAAGGTGAGATTCAGGTGGTGCACTGCATCAATCGCTGCGTGAGACGGGGATTTCTCTGCGGGGTGGATGAACTCACCGGAAAGAACTATGAGCATCGTCGCCAGTGGATGCGGAATCGGCTGGAGTTTCTGGCGGGAATCTTCGCCGTTGATGTGCTCGGTTTTTCCGTGATGTCAAATCACCTCCATGTGATCCTGAGAAACCGACCGGATGTTGTGAAAACGTGGTCGGACGAAGAAGTCGCTCGTCGATGGTGGAGCCTGTTTCCTCAACGTCGAAACGAGGACGGTTCCCCAGCGGAGCCTGCAGAAACGGACCTCAATCATCTGATGGCCGATGCAAAAACTCTGGCCGAACTGCGGGCTCGTCTGTCCAGCATTTCGTGGTTCATGCGTTGCACGTCGGAAGTGATCGCTCGCATGGCGAACGCTGAGGATGAATGCACCGGCCGATTCTGGGAAGGGCGATTCAAGGCCACTGTTCTACCGGATGAGTCGGCCATCGCGGCGTGCATGGCGTATGTGGACTTGAATCCGATTCGAGCAGGGCTTGCCGCAACGCCCGAGAAGAGCGACTTCACAAGTGCTCAGGAACGCATTGCCGATCTGAAGTCAGCGGACGAAGTGTCAACGCCGGACGCGAAGAACGTGCGGATCGAACAGGGACAGAAAGCCGGCTGGTTGGCTCCTGTAGAACTGGAACCGAAGCGGAAGAAGGTTCGCGAGAAGTGTTCGAACCGCAGGGCTTCGAACAAGGGCTGCGTGTTCATGACGCTGACCGAGTACCTGCAGTTGCTCGACTGGACCGGCCGCCAGTTGAACCCTGGCAAACGTGGAGCGATCCCGAAGAATGCTCCACCGATTCTGGATCGGCTGAATCTGTCGCCCGAACTCTGGTTGCACGCCGTCGAACACTTCGGCAAACGCCGGGCCGCCAACCGCCCGACGTCGGCGTCAAGATTCAACGCCACCGCAAGGCTTGCTGCTCAACCAGTGGCCGTTCAGTAGGCTCGGAGAGAGGATGGCAGGGAATCACGCAGGAAACTATGGATCATGGATCATTTTTGGATGGCCCCATTTGCTCTTCCATTTGCTCTTCATGTAAGGAAACTCTGGACACGTGTCTTTTTTTTGGATGGCCCCGTTTGCTCTCGCCGTTTGCTCCCGTTCTCTCCAGATGGCCCCGTTTGCTCTCGATGTGGATGAGTTGCTTAGTCGGGTTGTAGACGCGAAATGCGTTCCATCCGACGACGCCCGCTCGCATCTGAAGCTGATTTAAATGAATGCCGGGATCGTAGTCTCTGAACACTTGAGCAGGATGCGGGTGGATGAGTCGCCAGTCGAGATGGAGCACGTGACATGCGAAGCTCACCACCATCGCCCGCATGCGAAAATTGACAAAGCCAGTGTCCGCCAGACAACGAACCACAGCGTCAACCAGCGGATAACCGGTGAAGCCGTCGCGCCATGACATGTGCAGCTGCTCGTTGTTCTCGAACGGCAAGTCGCGGCAGCATGGATGAAGAGTTTGGAACTCGAGCGCTGGCTCAGATTCCAGTCGCTGTGCGAAGTGATCTCTCCAATTCAACCGACTCAGAAACGTCTGGAGACTCTGCTTCCACCTCGAAGACTGCGAGTCGTCAGGGTCGAGTGCCGCAACCTGTTCGCGGAATGCGTGCCACACTTCCCGGGCCGTGAGTCTTCCCCGGGCAAGATGGACACTCAGTCGCGAGCCCGCGGTCAACGCAGTGTTCGGTGAACTGATGCCGCCCGGATAGGACCGCCCGCGATGAGTGAGGAAGGCAATGAGCGTTGCGAGGCCGTGCGCCTCACTGACGGACTGCGATCAGCTATTCATCGAGAAGGCCCGGAGCTTTGGGAACGTTATCGCGGCTGCCAGTTGGCGGATTGCGTCGGACTGATGAATTGCAGGCAGTCGTTCGCAATCCAGACAGTGCCCGCAATCCAGACAGTGCCTGCCATTGAGCGTTGGTGTGCATATCGGATGTGTCGTCTGCTGCCAGCAAAGAGGGCTCAAAACAGAAAAACGGGAACACCTCAAGGACGAGTCTCTTCGTCTCGGCAAGGCATGCGTTATCGGTCAATCGAGCATCGCCCTTGACCCACCAGACGGCTACGGATCGAGTCAACAGCATCCCCTTTGATCAGCTAAGCTCTTCCGGTAAAAGAAAATCTTATCGTCCATGAGAAGCCTGCGGGCGGATTCGCGAAATCGAGTATGGCGGCGTCGGAGCAGACGCCAGACCTTCGAATGCCAGCACGTCTTTGAGTGTGAGTTCGAGAGATTGATTCTTCGCTCTTGATGAAAGCGATCATAGATCTTTTTCGGATGTTTCAAGGTTGTGATCACGACCCCGGCTCCCCCCGATGTGAAGCCCTTCGAATCGCAAATCGCGTCAGCAACTCTGACACCTGACGGTAATGCACCTTCAACCCGCCAGCCGGCGGGCCAGTCTCCGCATACCGCCAGTCCGACCTCGGGATTGAACAGCATCCTTCGGTCGTCAGCGTCTGAACTGAGATTGCAGCCCCGGCGGTGGGTAGTGAGGTGACTGGCCGGTGGAAGCCATTCTGCAACAGCATGGGCGATCGCCCGCAGCGGCTTCATCGGCCACAGTGACATGATCGTCTTCGTCGACGATCACCCTCCACCTGAAGCCGGGACAGGAGTCAGACGTAATCGAGCCGGAATGGCTTGTTCGTGATAAACACGGCGGTAACATCTCCCTCCGTGCTTGCGCCGTGCTCCATGATTTCGCCCTCCGGGAACCAGACGAACTGGCCGGGGCCGAATGACCCTTTCTGCGTAACCAGGGTACCTTCCAGAATGTACATCCCGTGCCCGCATGGGTGAGTATGGCTGGGAGTTACAAAGCCTGATGGATAACGCACGAGGCGCACCATCATTCCGGTATCGGGATCAGAAAACAATTCCTTCCGAAACATCGTTCGACCGAGGCGTTCGTTGAACACCGGTTCCCACGGTTGTTCCGATTCGGTGGCTCGAGGTATCTCACTCACAATCACCTCCGGATCTCAGAATTTTCCGAAAAACATCGTCGTGCTGAGCGGAGTATCGAAAACACACCGCGACAGTGCAGGGGTACCATCGAGCCAATTCCTCGAAATATCATCTTCGGAATTCGACACGCTGTCAATTCGGACCGGTCAATCCGGAGATCAGTACCACAGCTCCAGCATCATCCTGGCAGTCCTGTTGATGATGCGAGGAATCAACAGCAGTCCGACATAAAAAGGCTTACCTGTCAGAATCGGAATCTGTTGAAGCCACTTTGCAGACTCTGAATCAAATACACACTTCATGTTCCTCATTCGACGGAAAGAGGAGCTACAATTTTCTGAGTTCAAAACGGGGACAGGCACGCTTCCAGTTCCGTCGGGAGCCAGTGCCGGTTTTGAAACGCCCCTGACTCAATGTGGTTTTGAGGCCTCTCGGTCTGCAGCCTCACGAGTGCTGCACTTCTGTCGGGCAGTTCGTTCATCGGATTTTATTCTGCGAGGATTGTCGAAGGGGTTATTCGCGGGAAATCAGATACCGACGGCTCCATCGTGGATCCATGGTGGCGTGGTTTTTGTCGCTGTTCGTCTTCGCGTGCCTCAATATGACTCCGCTATACCGAGGCAGAGACAACGGAGACGGAACCAATCATCCGGCCGACTGCGCCCTGCTCGTCATTCTTTTTTTAATCACCTTCACGGCTCTTATGATCGCTCTGCAGCGGTTGGCTTCATCGATTGCCGGTCGGCTGCGCGAATTTCTGAGCGCCGGAATCACCCGCAATCCGAGGGCAGATCTTCCGGCGATCTGATCGCAATTTTGTCATCCGCATTCCCTGACAGCCATCGTCGTAACCTTTACACATGCGAGATTTGGGCATGAGGCAGTCGCCTGGACGTCAGCTGATTTTCCTCTGCGTTCTGATCTCTTTGTCCGGGTGTGATCGCCATGGCGGACTCTCCGAGAGTCTGGTCCGCCATTTCGAGAACAAACAAATCAGGATTGTGCCTCTTCGCGTCTCCCAGAGCCCCTGGTCTCGCAGCGGCTACGTGATCGTTGAGCATTCCCCGGAGAAGGTTGCTCAGATTATCAAAACCTTCGGCCTTCGTTCGATGGATGCCGATGCGAGCGATGCCGCTCAACGTGACTTCATCCTTCGAGATGCGGGCCTCGAGAAAGATCGTTTCACGGAGGCATGGGGGCTGTTTGGACGACCTTCGGAGTTTCGGCTGAGTGGCGGAGGACAGCTCGAGTACTTCATCCTTCTCGTCAGCAGCGATGGGTTCATGTACGTGCTCGCCGAGTACGCTTACGGTTGAAGCCGAAGAGGAAGTTTTCGGATTTGATTTCCCGAGCTTTCCGGCATGCTCTGTGTGACCGGGTGTGTGAAGACCGCAGAGGCATCACTTTTGCCAATGTGCTCGAGTCAACATGACGATCGGCTTCAACTCCATCCATTCTGTCGAGCCTGCGACGCCTGAGCCCGCTTCAGTAACTCGGACTGATTTTCTCGATTGAGATGCCTGAAGTCCGGATGAAGTGCGAACCACGGACCGAGCCATCCGTCTTCGTGAGTGAACGCCATTGTCCACGCCAGATTTCGCGGAAAAACATAGTAATCGCTCAGAGATGACGACTCAGGCAGATGGTCAGTGACCAGGGCGGACACTCGATCATTGGACAGCACGATGAATTCCGCTCCGGTCTGCTTGCGGTACTGTTCGAGTGCCTCCTGTCCTTTCATGCAGGGATAACGGTCTCCGCTGAAGATATGCCAGAGATACGATTTCGTATCAATGCCTTTTCGATTCCTGCCGTATACCTCCAGCCATTCCGCCACTACCGGAGCCGTTTCATCCTCGGAAAATCGCCTCAGGATGCGACCGGGAGTAACGGTGACGACATTCCTGTCTTTCATAAATCACGGCCTTTCTTCAGGCTGACGGAAGGTCAACTGGGCAGAACTCCGCGGTCTGTCGCGACTTTTTTCTGAAATTGCCGAAGCAGATTTCTCCATTACTCTTAGTTCATTCAACAGATCATTGCAAACAAATTTCCTCAACCCGCTGGATTGTCTGCAGAGCTTCGATTTCCCGATCCGGGATGTGACACCTGGTGCCGACATCGCCATGGTCTGAAGACAAGAGTCAGAGGGAGAATGAAAAAAACTGCCTGAGATACTGAAGAAACCTGCAGGAGACGGACGCTGGCGTGCTTCGGCTGACCATCAGAATACAAGACGTTTTGCTGAACATAACGCTGCTCAGGCCAATGCTTTTAAGAAATGCGACCGGGAGTAACGCGTCACTTCAAAAGAGATCCACCAGTGACTCGGGTCATCAATCCAGATGCTGCATCATGGCAACATTTTGTTGTTCTGCGTCCAGCTGAAATGCAACACATGGTGACAGAACATCACGCGTCGCTTCAGACGGCGAGACGGAGATGCAGCAACGGAATTCATGCCGTTTTTCAACCGAAGTGCACGCAACCGTGACACACATTCAGAACATGCAGACAGCTTCCGCCAGCAGTCCGCTGGAACAGCTCGTCGACTGACAATTTCTGGTCGTGTCATTCCCATGCAGGCGGGAATCGACGCGTTGCGAGCTTCGTCGCCCCTCATGCCCGCGTTCGCGGGGATGAGAATGGTTCATCAGCAGGCTGGGAGGTCATCATCGGAAGCCGGATTCCCTTGATCAGGCAGACTTCCCAGCGGGTCCAGTCCATCGGGAAAACCAAGTCCGAGCGAGGATCGCGACACATTCTGAGGCTCAGTTGACATCTATGAACAGTATGCGCCGCTTCATTGTTTTACGCTCGGTCGGACACGTGAACCGGGACACTGCAGGAGCACACTCGCGAGCGAAGAGCTTTCAGCGACTGACGTGGACGGGGCTGCTGCTGAGCGCATGGACGCTCAGTGTCGCTGCCGCTGCAGCTGGAGAGCCAGCACATCCGACGACTGAGGTTCGCACGAAGACTCAGGTGTTAACGGGTAAACTCGTCGCATCCGATCAAAGCGGAATCTGCCTTGTTGATCGATACGGTCGCCTTGAGATTCTGACGGCCAGCACCATCGTTTCGCAGCGCATCATCAATCAGAGGTTTCGCTTCGCCGGCACATCTGATTTCCGCACTCACCTCAGGACAGAGACTTCAAAGGCCTCTGAGATCAGGGTTGGTAACAGGTATATTGTCTGCGGCGTACCGGGAAAGACCGACGCCTATCATCATTTGCTGCAGACCGCCTATCGGGAGGTGGAACGATACTTCCGGGTTCATGGGTTCGATACCCACGAACCTGAATCGCTGCTGGTCGCAATCGTATTCAGTTCATCGAAAGAGTTTGCTGAATACTGTCGTAAGGACGGAGTCGACTGGTCGCCGGGGCTTCGAGGATACTATTCGCAAAAATCAAACAGGATCGCGCTTTACGATGAGGCGACGAGCGCTCGCACTTCACAGATTGACAAGGGTGTTTCGAACAAGGAGGCAGATCTGTTTCGTTCTCCGTTCAGAGTCCCCGAAATATCTTCCGATCATCGGAGTCATTTCGCTGCATCAGTCGGGTCTCTCCATGCCGCCACTGCAGCGACGCTGATCCACGAAGCAACTCATCAGATCGCGCACAATATTGGGATTCATTCGCGTATGTCTCCGACGCCCACCTGGGTAATTGAGGGACTTGCGACAGTACTCGAAGCACCCGGGATGAGAAAATCATCTCCCCAAAGCACACTCAGGTCACGGGTGAATCAGGAACGGCTCGACTGGTTCCGAGAAAAACTCGCGCCGCGCCGTCAGATCGGAGACCTTGCCGGGATGATCGCGTCCGACGAACTCTTCAAAACTCGCACCCTCGACGCCTACAGTCAGGCCTGGGCGATCACTTACTTTCTCACTGAGTCCCCACTTCGCGCACGCCAGTTCGTTGCGTACCTTAAAAAAGCACAGGCCGGAATGTCTGAAAGACCCCATACGGCAGAACAGCGGCTTAAGGATTTTCAGTCTGTATTCGGGGACGTCGCCAGGCTCGACGTCGAGTTCGCGAGGTTCATGGAAGATATCTCGAACACATCTGCAGGCTCTGTGGCGGCGAATGACTGAAAACACGACCAAAACGCCTATTTGTAAACAATCCGGAAACAATCCGAGTTACCTGCTTATCCGGATCCCGGTTTCCCCCGGTTTTGCCTGCAAACACCGCAAAAAAAGATCTTTCTGGCCCCTCGATTTTCTAATTCACCGAGCGTCTGAACGGAATTGGCGTTACTGAGACTCTTCGTCGTCCGAGTTTCGGATGTCAGGGCATACATCGGAAGTCTGCTTGCTGCAAATGCTACCCTGTCAGCGTTGCTGCACGTGTGGTCTCAAGATAACAGCTGATCACTCGGCTGCCGGAAAGGTCTGTCATGTCGTTTGCTCGACGAAGAATTACTGGACGCAGGTACACAAAACGAATCGTCGTGAGAACTGAGAGCTGCGAATCAAGATCGCTGCTTTCTGCAGTCAACCCATCAGTTGACGCCCTCGAAATCGCTTCAGCAGTCGAAGGCGTTTCGAATCTGCCCGACAAACAGAGCGATTCGGAAAGTCAACCCGGCAACGATGTTGTGGTTGGAAACGATCGTGTCGCGAGGGAAGTCGAAACCTTGCTGTCTGGTGAAGAAGTCACGGAAGTTTCTGAGGCCGTGGTCTCAGCGACCAGTGACTTTGATCAGTGGTACTATAAGAATCAGGATGCAATTCTTGCGGCATGGACAAGCACAATCTCGGGGCTCGATCTGAGTGACAGTACCGTCGATCTTTCACAGGTCTGGAACGATACGCTCCAGAGTCTTTACGGGGCTGAGTTGCCGTGGGCTGGTGAGACCGTCACCGAGTCAGACATTGATGTGACAGAAGACACCGTGCAAGTCGCTGAGACAGTCGTCGATGCCTCTGTCGCTGTCGAAGAAATCAGAAACCCTGTGCCTGATGCAATGGCCGCAGAAGTCTCTGACACCACCGTTGCGTTCACGAGTGAGTTTGATCAGTGGTACTACACGAATCGGGACGCCATTCTCGCAGAGTGGTCAAACGCCATTTCCGGCGTGGATCTGAACGATCCCACCGTTGATCTGACTCAGCTCTGGAATGACACACTCCGAAACCTCTACGGAGCTGAGTTGCCATATGACGATCAGACCGATACCGAAGATGGCGGTGTGGTGACTGAAGACACAGTCCGAGTTGATGAGACAGTCAGCGATGCTTCTGTCGCGGAAGAAGTCACGACTTCGGGGTCTGATGCAGTGGCCGCAGAAGTCTCTGACACGACCGTTGCGTTCACGAGTGACTTTGATCAGTGGTACTACACGAACCGGGACGCCATTCTCGCAGAGTGGTCAAAAGTCTTTTCAAGCGTTGATCTGAACGATCCCACCGTTGATCTGGCACAGCTCTGGAATGACACACTCCGAAACCTCTATGGGGCTGAGCTGCCATGGGAAAATGAGACACTTAACGATAATGCCGTTGTGGTGACTGAAGACAACGTCCGAATTGACGAGACATTGATCGAATCAGGTTCGGAAGATGTCGGAACTTTGTTGACTGAAGAGGAGGTGGCTGATTATTCTCAGCCCGCTGAAGAGATTGGCGATGCGGTGTCTCCGGCTGATGACAGCATTGAGACGATCACCATTGAGACACGATCGGTAATTTCCACATCTTCAGAGCAGTTCGTCGGTGATGAGAGCGACACCTCCAGTCTGGCTTTCAAGCCGCTGGACATGTCGACCGAGTCGATGTGGATGACCGAAGGGCTCGATATCGAGACGGATCAGATTCCTTTGTCTGTCTCGTCTTCTGAGAGACCTGCGGAATTGGAGTTCACGGAAGGGTTCTCAGTCGGCCTCGATGAGGTATCTGTTAAGGACTCAGCCGATTCTCTGACCCTGGGATTAGCTCCGGTTGCCTCTGATTCAGTCTTTGAAAGCGGAGATCTGGCGTTGCTTGACAGACTGTTTGAGAATCCTGAGTTTCTCTGATTTCTTGCCGTGATGCGGGCAGACCTGAAAAGTCTGTCCGCACCGTTTGGGTTTGTGAACGTTCGGGCTTCTGATTCGAAGAACTTAAACGTAAGGTTTTTTTAAAAGTCGAGATGATTCGTGGTGGAGTGTTGATTTGAGGTTTCCTTCTCTTCGCAGATTAATCAAGGAATCGATCCGGAAGTATTTACTTCTGGATTCTGAGTTGATTAACGCGCTGAGGGAGGCGACCACTTCGGCTCTGCGACGACGCAGGTCGCGAAGGTCCTGTCTTTATGAAGTGCAGTCTTTTGAGACGCGGGTCGTTCTGAGCGGAGATCCGCTGAGCGAGTGCTTCTCAGATCCTCTGACGTCGCTGAAAACTGCATATGTCGTTGATGCAGCTTCGGGGGGCCCGGGATTGTCAGGGGCAATGCCTGCTGAAGCCGGAGTCAGTTCTTCTTTGTCAGATGACGCCATTCTCTCCTGGTTGGACAGTGGATCGAACGCAGATGTCACGGTTGGAATCGATTCAGCAGGAACCGTCAGTTCTGACAATTCAGACTGGGTTGCGGGCAGTAGTCCGTCGGGCCCTCAAGCACTGACGGGCAGCAGCGATTTTGGTCTGTGGTACTACAGTAATCAGGACAGGGTCCTCGCGGCATGGATGAATGCATTTTCAGAAGTGGATCTGTCCGACCCCACGGTGGATCAGACGAGCGCATTGTCGCGGCTCTGGAATGACACTCTTCGAAACCTCTACGGTGCTCAACTGCCCTGGGAAAGTCAGACAGATATCGAGAATGACGGTGTGGTCTCGGAGGAAGTCACTCAGGTTGATGAGACTGTTGTCGAAGACCTCGGGAACTGGTTTACTGAAACAGTCAATCAGAACTACACCAGGCTGCAACAGGTTGTCTACATCCTCAACCCGACGCCTGCAGATGGCAGTTATGGTGGCGTGGCTGGCGAGCTGATTGAAACTTCTGCGGCGGTTTATGATGACTTCGGTCAACTGATCTCCGCCCCCTTACTGCTGGATCGCCATAACGGCAGTCAGTACCTCCTGCCTTCGTCGCTGACGCTGCGGTCGGATGGTGATCTGACTCCAATGCTGAAGTACTATGGGATCACCGGTTATTCCATCGACAAACAGGGACAGTGGGTCCTTCCGGTTAATCCTTCCGAGGGAATTGGATTCCTGAATCGAGCTCTTTCCCTGACTTACTATGCGAAGATTCAGTCCTGGGCTTCCGGCGATGAAGCTCTCAATGAGTTGTCTTTCCCGACCAATTACAAAGTCGAAGTTATTCTGCCCGCAGCCAATGGTTCAACCGGAACTGACCTGACGCTGTCTTTCCCGAATACACGGATCGGAATTTATTACGAGACTCAGACAGTCATTGTCGCCCCCGACGGCACCGAAACGATTGTCTCACCTGACCTCGGTCGCGATCAAACCCGCGTTGATGTTCCGGCGCAGACTGATGACACGGCAATATCGAAAAACATCGATACCGGACTCACGGATACCGTCGATCCGAACCTCACCTTCAGCAGTGATTTCGAACGATGGTATTATTTGAATCGGGACGCCATTCTCGCAGAGTGGTCAAACGTCTTTTCAAGCGTTGATCTGAAAGATCCCACCGTTGATCTGTTACGGCTCTGGAATGATACGCTCAGAAGGCTCTATGGGAGGCCGCTTCCTTACCTCAATGAATCTTCTGTCAGCTCAGACCACAACTCATCTGAAAATGGTGTCCATCATGACAATTCGTCTTTGCACCACGCTGAAAATGGCGTCGAGGTTGCTCATGGCACCGAGGATCAGCATGCACCCAATCAGATGGAAATGGGCGGGAAGCACCTGACATTTTCTGAAGTTCGTGATGTTTCTGGTTCCTCGAAGACAGTCGACAGCCTCGTGGAGTTCGCTTCGCCGCTTGACGCCGGCCTCACCGGTGATCTTGCTGACCCGGTGGATCCTCGAGCAGACAATCGGGCCGGCTCGACTTATCTTCGTGAGGCTGATGAGAGTATCGACCCGACATTTCGAAGCGTTGCGTCAGTAACGTCCGGTGCATCCAGTGTTGCTTCGGATGGCATCGCTTTTCTGGCCGTGATGAACGATGATCGCTGGGCCAATTCATCACCTGATCGCTTGATGACGTCGGGCCTCGGCTCGCTGTCGGAACGTTTACAGAAACTTTCGTCTCCGTTGTCAGGGAGTGCACGCAGTCCGCGATTGCTTCCGATTCCTTCAGATCGAGTTGACCAAAACGGCCTGTTCACGACGTCGATGACGACCAGACTTCCTCAGGGCTCCTCGATCTCAGGCATGCTGAATCAGGAAAAGGCAGGAATCAATGGGTCTTCTTCCACGACTCTGACAACTGTGCGCAGGCAGGAGTTTAATCAGGAGGCAAACTCTCAGGCCGCTTCCTCATCCAGTGCACGTTACGAAAAGATCTTCCGGCTTCTGCATCGGTACTGGAAAGCACTGAAAGCTCGGTATTCGGGCTCAAGGATGCAGAACAGTGTTCAGCCAGCGGACGAAGTAATTACCAGGGAAATGGAATTGCAAAATGGGCTTTCGGCCCAGATTGCCCGTCAGTGGGTGAGGTATTTCGTCCTGTCTCGCGGACCGCCCACCGATGACCCCCCGCCTGACCCCGAATGGATTGTTCTTTGCGATGGATCAGATCAGCTTAATCGACTCAGACATATCATTGCTCCGAGAGGACCGTCTCCTGACGCAGCCGAACTGCAGGTTCAGGAGTTCTTTTCTCTTTGGGGCTTCATCTCAGCTGAATCGTGTTGCTGATATTCTGAAATCAGACTGATTCTGAAACAGAGGTGGCTCCTGCATATTTTGTGGAGCCCGTCCATGACTTTAAATTC
>JBKDKA010000161.1:0-25162 GCA_046345315.1 Planctomyces sp. | reverse complement strand
ACAAACCCAGAGGATATATCGCATTGGTCGTCAGTCCCGCGCAGGCGGGAATCCAGATTGCGAGGCTGGATTCCCGCCTGCGCGGGAATGACGAATTTCAGTCCTGATGTCTCACACAATTGTGTCTGTCGATGTCTCCGTATCATTATCGCACGTGAACCTGGTTTACCAGGCTGACGATTGAAAGTCCGGCGGAGTTCTGTCTAATCCCTCGTCAAGCGTTCACAACAACCTGACGATTATGATTCGCGGAACCGGAATTTATGTCTGCTGTCCTCAGTGAGTTTGCGAAGTCTCTGAATGTTGAAACGGCTTTCACGGTGCTTGCTGCTGCTCGGCGCCTGAAGGCTCAGGGCAAAGATGTCGTGGAACTGGAAATCGGTGACAGCCCGTTCAACAGCACTGAGTCAGCTCGCCAGTCTGGTCTGCAGGCCATCCATGACAATCAGTCGCATTATTGTCCGTCTCCGGGTCTGCCGGAGTTTCGTGAAGCTGCTGCGAAGTTCGTTGCAACGGAATTCGCCATTCCGGCCACGGGTGCGAATGTCGCGGTGGCTCCCGGTGCGAAGGTTTTTGAACAGTTCTTCTGTGAAGCCTTTCTGAATCCCGGCGACGGATGTCTGGTCTTCAGCCCGTATTTCCCAACCTACCTGCCGAACATTGAACGGCGATCTGCTCGAGCCGTCCTGAAGCCGCTCCGACAGGAACATGAGTTTCGACCGCAGGTTTCAGACATTGAGCATTTTCTGAAGACGGATCCTTCGCCACGGGCGATCTTTCTGAATTCGCCTCACAACCCGACGGGGGGAGTGACCACCGAGCAGGATCTGCGAGACATTGCCGATCTGGTTCGTGGAAAGAACGTCGCGATTTTCAGTGACGAGCCTTACTGTCACATGATCTGGAAGGGGAAACATCATTCCCTGCTGGCTCAGCCCGGAATGATGGATCAGTGTGTCGCGGCGTATACGTTCAGCAAGTCGTATTCGATGAGCGGCTGGCGTCTGGGATTCTGTGTGTCATCCCCGGCGATCATTGATGCCATCGGAAAGATGATCAATACGACACTGTCCTGCACGCCGCCGATCGTTCAGCTCGCCGGGAAAGCTGCACTCGAAAAAGATACCGTCGAACGTGATGCGGTCATGCTGAAGTTTCGCGAAAAGGTCGAACTGCTGACCAGTGGATTGAACAAGATCCCGGGATTTCATGCTCTGGATCCGACCGCCACATTCTATGTCTTCCCGAACGTGGCCCCGGTCTGCAATCGACTGGGAATCACCAGTCATGGACTCGCTCTGTACATGCTGGAAGGAGCGGATGATCAGTTCGGTGTTGCGTGTCTGGGAGGCGAGTGTTTCGGTGAGGCTGGTGGCGGATTCCTGCGATTCAGTTGTGCGGAACCAAACGATCGCCTGAAACAGGCTCTGGATTTCCTCCCCGTCGCCATCGGACGCACCGACCGAATCACGAAATGGCTGGATCAGCACCCGGCTCATCGACTGACAACGCCGTATTCGAAATAAAGATCCGTCATCATCAGCATTCGTCATTCTCGCGAAGGCGGGAACCCATTGCCCCGAACTCAACAGCGAGCGGCCATTGCCGCTGTAACCAATACCCTGTGGTCCGGATCCCCAGTGATCCAGATCCATTTCACAGTGAACGGAGTACACTCTGATGACTTCATGGTTTCCGGAAATTGATCGAATTGCGTACGAAGGCCCGGCATCGAAGAATCTGCTCGCGTTTCGCCATTACAACGCGGACGAAGTGGTCGAGGGGCGCACGATGCGCGACTGGCTTCGTTTCAGTGTGTGTTACTGGCACACGTTTCGAGCGAATGGAACGGATCCATTCGGATCTCCAACTCTGCACCGACCGTGGGATGACGGCTCGGAATCTGTGGAGAACGCTCTTCGCCGAGTCGACGTGGCGTTTGAGTTCATGTCGAAGCTCGGGGTGCCATACTATTGTTTCCACGATCGTGATATTGCTCCGGAACGAAAGACACTGAAAGAAACCAACGCGGTTCTTGATCAGATCGTTGCTCGTCTGAAGGAATCACAGCAGCGCACGGGAATCAAACTGTTGTGGGGAACGGCAAATCTGTTCTCGAATCCTCGCTTCATGCATGGAGCTGCCACCAGTCCGAACGCAGAAGTGTTTGCCTTTGCTGGAGCTCAGGTGAAGAAGGCGCTCGAGATCACGCACGAACTCGGGGGCGAGAACTACGTCTTCTGGGGCGGCCGTGAAGGCTACATGTGTTCGTACAATACGGACATGAAACGCGAACTGGATCACCTTGCCCGATTCATGCACCTCGCTCGTGATTATGCTCGACAGATCGGATTCCATGGTCAGTTTCTGTTCGAACCAAAGCCGAAAGAGCCAACCAAGCATCAGTACGATTTCGATGCGGCGGCCTGTCTCAATTTTCTGCGACAGTATGACCTGATGGACACCGTCAAACTGAACATCGAAACGAACCATGCCACACTGGCTGGTCATACGATGATGCACGAACTGGAATATGCGTCGATCCAGGGAGTCCTGGGAAGCATTGACGCCAACACGGGTGACCTGCTGCTGGGATGGGATACAGACCAGTTCCCGACGGACATTTATCTGACCACACAGGTGATGCTGGTGATCATGAAACAGGGCGGACTGGCTCCTGGTGGCACGAATTTCGACGCCAAAGTTCGGCGCGAAAGCATCGACCCGGTCGATCTGTTCCACGCACACATCGGTGGCATGGACGCATTTGCTCGAGGACTGAAAATCGCAGCCGCGATTCGCGCTGATGGCGTACTCTCGTCATTCGTTCGCGAGCGATACAGCAGTTACGATTCCGGGATCGGAAAGAAGATCGAAACCGGCGCCGTCAGTCTGAGCGATCTCGAAGCGTACATCATCGAAAAAGGTGATTCAGCTCCCAATACCAGCGGCCGTCAGGAGATGCTCGAGAATATCGTCAATCGTTACCTCTGAGCCTGGGTGCCATACGTGGTGTCGGGTGCCATGCCCTTGCTGAAATCCTTCCGTCGAGTTCATCTCGGCGGAGGACTCAAGTGGCAACTACAGGCTGCAAGAGAGCGTGCGAATAATACTCAGGGTGGGCGCTCCGTCGGGCTCGTCCCGGCGGACGCAGCGAGTCGAATCGTGGATTCCGCCGGGGCAAGCCCGACGGAGATCAGTTCTGATTGAGAGTGTTCTCAGTAGCCGTCAATTGGGGGCTCCGCCCGGGCAAGCCGGACGGAAGCCGACGGCAGGGTGGCACAGTCAATTGATCGAACCTTGTTAAAGATTCTGCAACTCTGTGTGCCACTGGCTATGCCAGTGCAGCTTTCTGAGGAACCGGAATCGGGGCGTATGAAACCTTCGCTTCTAACGATTCGCCCAATGAATTCTGATTCTCGGCTCGTGTTCGATCCTCGCCACCAGATGTCCGCAACGAAATCTACTCTTCGCGACCTGCTTCAGGTGGAGCAGGCAATAAAGCATCGCTGCGAGTTGCCAGCCAGATTCCAGTGGGCCGCCGACTACTCGAAACCATTCCATCCGAGACTGATCACGGAACCACGGTTGAACCTCGCGGCTGATCTCATCAGAGATCCTGTCGACCGGCTCGAGGCATAGTCCAAAAGCTCGCGGCAGGGTGGCACAGTCAAATGATCGAACCTTGTTGAAGATTCTTCAATTTAGTGTGCCACTGGCTATGCCAGTGCAGCTTTCAGTGGAACCCGAATCGGGGCGTATGAAGCGTTCGGAATCAGGTGTGTGAATCTCCTGCAAGTGTGAAAACTGTGGGTGGAACGAAAATGTCCAGTGCAGGATCGTGAGTCACCGGTTCAGAACTCCCGAATTCAATTGATCGTGAGTTTGTGGCAGAGCTTCTAAATCATATCAGTTCAGAACTGTTCAGTTCGAAACTATTCGACTGATCTCGAACGCATGCCCACGCAAGCGAGGGCATGGCACCCGCGCAACTCAGTGTGCCACTAGCGCCAATCAGGAGTCCCATCGCCACTTGAAACACACACTGGCATAGCCAGTGGCACACAGCCCTACCCGGAATCCATCAGTATTCATTACCTGATTTATCACCCGACTGTGCCACCACGGCGTTTGTCGCTGCGATGTTTCGATGTCGCCGTTCGAGCGGATTCAGATCTGGATTCTGATGATTCCAGAGTTTTTCGGAATCGCAGCAGGTCGGATGGCCAGGAGACTTCGAAACGCATTTCCTTCCCGGTGTCCGGATGGATGAATCCGAGCTCCGCCGCATGGAGTGCCAGACGCGGGGCGCCACTGGTATCGGGAACGGGCGGGGCGCCGAATTTTCCGCGGTACTTGACGTCGCCGCAGATCGGATGATTCATTTCAGCAAGGTGAATGCGAATCTGATTCGTGCGTCCGGTTTCGAGGCGGCATTCGAGCTCCGTGTAATCGCGGATCGATCGGATGGGTGTCAGATGAGTGACCGCTCGCTTACCGTGAGTGTTGTCGGGGCAAATGCCTCGAAGCCCATCACCGCGGTCTCGAATCAGCCGATTTCGGATGGTCTGAGCTTCCACTTTGCCGGGGACGATGCAGAAATAACGCCGCAGTGTGGTGTGGGAAGCAAACTGGGCAATGAGTTTCTCCTGAGCGTCCTCCCGAAGTGCGAAGACCAGAATTCCGCTGGTTTCGCGATCAATGCGATGGACCGGCAGGAGTGTAATTTCACGCGACGTATTCCCGTGTCGCCTTTCCCCTTCCGAGCGCCTGCGGCCCGCCGTCGCATCTCTTCGTCTTTGAATCAGCCTCTGCAGGCATTCTTCGAGAGAAGGCGCGAGATCTTTCCGCTGCTGTCGCCATCCGGTATCACCGGGATGACGCAGAGCCAGCATTCCCGGCGGTTTGTCGACGACGACTAGAAAGTCATCCAGATGGAGGATCCGGACGTTGTCGTCTCGCGGGGGAGCCGGCAGGGACTTTGTTCGAAGCTGGAGAATGTCTGCCGGAACGACACGACGTCCTTCATCAACGCACAGAATGCCATTGATTGAGATCCTGCGATCGGCAAGAAATCGTCGAGCTTCCGACCAGGAGAGGCCCGGCTGGTGACGACGAAGAGCAGCAAGCACGGCTCCCGCAGTTTCCGAAGTTACCGTGAACTCATTTACATTCAGGGAGGTCACTCGATAATTTCCCGACGGATTCTGCGACACAGGCTTCCGGATCGATTCTGGAAAACGATCCCGGATTGTAGCATTCTCCAGCGGAATAGCGCCGGTGCTTTGTCAAACCTTGATTTTGAGGTTCCGTCATTCCCGCGCAGGCGGGAATCCAGATTCGGCTTTGGATTCCCGCCTGCGCGGGAATGACAAGAAACCCCTGTCCTTAGTGCTGACAAAGCACTCGCCGTCCGGTGATATCCAACACCAATCGCACGGTGGGCTCGCGCCCAGCTGCCTTAATTGGGACAATTGCTGCGGAACATCGCGATGTCCAGTTCACTTGATTAAAGTCACTGCCGATGATTGAAGAAGTACCCGAACAGATTCCTTCGTCCTACATCGTGCGTTACGGGATCATGCGTCTGCTGGGAGATTTCGAATCGCGGCGAGCGATGAATCTTCAGCGCGGCGACGAAGTGATCGTTCGATCTGATCGAGGTGTGGAGTGGGGCACAGTTCTCTGTCCGGCAACTGACCGGACGGCGGAATATCTTGGTGCCACGCGATCCGGCGGAGGTCGAATCATTCGAACCGCGACCGACGACGATCGCCGTTCGCGTTCGGAATCAATCGAACGGGAGAAGTCTTTCTTTAATCGCGCGGTGGAGCTCATCACTGAGCGCCAGATGCAGATGCAGCTGATCGATATCGAACATGTTTTCGGTGGCGAACGGGTGATTCTGTACTACCTCTCCGAGAAGCGTGTCGACTTCCGGGACCTCGTCAAACTGATGGCTCGCGATTTCAATGCTCGCATTGAGATGCGGCAGATCGGGATTCGAGACGAAGCGAAACTCCTCGCCGACTACGGTGACTGCGGAAAGCCTCTATGCTGTAACACCCATCTGCAGGAAATGCCACCTGTCTCCATGAAGATGGCCAAGCTGCAGAAGGCAACGCTCGATCCCAACAAAATCTCGGGCCGTTGTGGACGTCTGAAGTGCTGTCTTCGCTACGAATACGACACCTACGAAGCTCACCGGCGGGAACTCCCTGCCATCGGTTCTGTCGTGGTCACGAAGAACGGCACGGGACGAGTGCTCTCCCAGGAACTGCTCGCCAGAATGCTGGTCGTCAGTTACGAAGACGGTCGGCGAGTGATGACGACGGAAGCGGAAATTGTTACGGTCATTTCGCGTGGAGCGAAGAATCGGCCCAAATCACGGGACGATGATGGAAATAATCCGGAAGAGGGGCTTCATTCAGATGACGACTCGTTGTAGAATCGCACCATTCGTTTAGAAAATGCATCATTTTCGCAACAACGCAGAGTGGACTGCTGAACAATGACAACCGTCAAGAATCGTTCGGGGAAGCGAACGTTCCACGCAAACGCCTATCAGTTTGTCTTTTCTGCTCTGCGGTTCACGCAGCAGCAGCTGGGGCGGAACAGCTCCTCAGAGACAACTGGACATATTTCCGGGCGTGAACTTCTGGACGGTGTCCGACTGCTGGGTTTACAGCATTTTGGCATGATGGCGATTCCGGTATTTCGAAGCTGGGGCATTCAGGGCACGGACGACATCGGTCGAATCGTCTTCGAGCTGATTGAATGCGGCGAAATGCGAAAGACCGATGATGATCATCTGACCGACTTCTTCGGAGTTTACGACTTCGAAAAAGTGTTTCGAGATGATTACACGCTCGATGTCAGCACCGCTTTCAGCAACTGAGTCTCCGGACACGCCTTCGTGATTCGCTGACCAGTCGCTCTATGCAGAATCCCGGTCGAATTCCCACGGGAAAGTCTGTGTTTCCGCTTTGCAGGTGTGGTTCCTGAGCAGGACTGCGGGTACGATTCATCTGTACTCCCGCCTCTCGACCTTCACTCACGGAGACCTCCATGAGCCCGGTCCGACATTTTTTTGTCCTGCCGACTGCGTTGATTCTGCTCGCCTCATGTCTGCTTCAAGGCAGAGCCATAGGTGATGTTCCTGCAGACGCTGATCAGTCAGGTGAATCCATCGACTATCTCCGTCAGGTCAAACCGATCCTGATGGCCCGATGTTCGCGATGTCATAATTCTGTCGAGAACGAAGGTTCGCTCCGTCTTGACGATGCAGTGGAAATGAAAAAAGGCGGCGCCAGCGGCCCTGTGCTCATCCCGGGAAAAGCCTCCGAAAGTCTGCTCATTCAGGCGGTGCTTCAGACGTCGGACGTGAAGATGCCTCCGGAAGGAGCTCCGCTTTCTGCGGAACAGATTGATATTCTCCGACGCTGGATTGATCAGGGGGCAGTGGCCCCGGCTGATGAGACTGTGGTCACTCACTGGTCATTCCTGAAACCAAATCGACCGGAGGTGCCATCTGTTCAGAACGCTGCATGGGTGCTGAATCCGATTGACGCATTCATAGCAAAAGAACATGAACGGCATGCTCTGCAGCCATTGCCACCGGCCGACAAAGCAACTCTGCTTCGTCGCGCTTCGCTGGATCTGGTCGGTCTTCCGCCGTCTCCGGAACAGCTTCAGGCATTCCTGAACGATGAATCGGAAGATGCCTACGAAAAAGTCGTCGACCGTCTGCTGGAAAGTCAGCACTACGGTGAACGTTGGGGCCGTCACTGGATGGATGTCTGGCGCTACAGTGACTGGGACGGTTACGGTGCCGAAGTACGCGAAAGCAAACCACATATCTGGCGATGGCGCGACTGGATCATTGAGTCACTGAACGAGGACAAGCCGTACGATCAGATGGTGATCGAAATGCTCGCGGGCGATGAAGTTGCTCCGACGGATCCCGACACTCTTCGTGCAACCGGATTTCTTGTCAGAAACTGGTACACCTTCAATCGAAACGTCTGGCTGGACAACATTGTTGAACACACCGGCAAGGCATTCATGGGGGTGACCTTCAACTGTGCTCGCTGTCATGATCACATGTACGACCCTGTTCGTCAGACGGAATATTATCAGCTGCGAGCGTTCTTCGAACCGCATGACATCCGCACTGATCGGATCCCGGGAGTCAGCGACACGGCAAAAGACGGGCTCGTGCGAGTTTACGATTCCAATCCCGCAGCGGAGACGTTTCTTTTTGTCCGAGGCGATGAGAAGAATCCGCTGAAAGATCGACCTGTTGTACCGGCATATCCGAAGATGTTCGGAGATCTCCAGCTGAGCCTTCAGTCGGTCACACTCAATGCGGAATCCGTCAATCCCGGAATGAAGCCGTTTGTTGTCGAAGAGACTCGAACTGCAGCGCGGCAGGAACTCGCGTCCGCCACAGAGGCATTGGTCAGTGCACAGAAGGCCGGCGGACAGACAACTGTGGAGGAAGGTCGCGTGGCGGCTGCCTCCGCGGCGCTCGCCTTTGTCGAAGCTCGAATTGCCGCTGATGCTGCGGCTTTTGCTGTTCCGCCTTCCGCCGAGGCGAAGTCACTGGCGCTGGCAGCGAGCGCAGCAGAACGAATGCAGAATTTTCGACAGACGCGGCTGAAGGTTCTGGAAGCGGAAAAGAAACTGACCGATGCGCGAACGGCACTGAAGCCCGATGATGCGGCACTCGCCAAAGCCGTCAAGGATGCCGAAACCGCTCTCGCGAAAGCAACGGAAGCTTACCAGGCTGCGGACAAAGCGAAGGATGAACCATCCGAAACGTACACAAGGCTCACTCCGGTGTATCCCGCAGTCAGTACCGGTCGACGGCTCGCCTTCGCGAAATGGATCGCGAGTTCGGAGAACCCGCTTACGGCGCGCGTCGCAGTCAATCATCTCTGGTTGCGTCATTTCCATCAGCCTCTGGTGCCGACGGTGTTTGACTTCGGAATGAATGGCAAGCCCGCGACGCATCCGGAGCTTCTTGACTGGCTGGCGAGTGAGCTCGTGGCGTCCGGATGGAAGATGAAGGCGATCCATCGCCTGATGGTCACCAGTCAGACTTATCGAACGGCATCCTCTTCGTCAGAACCGGCAGGAACCACTGCAGCGGAGGCTTCGGTTTCCGCCGACCCCGATAACCGCTTGTACTGGCGTCAGAACCCGCGCCGCATGGAAGCGGAGCTCATCCGGGATGCCACATTGTTTCTGGCAGGAAGTCTTGATGCTGCGATGTATGGCGCAGACCTGGATCCGAATGCGGGGCTGACATCCGGACGTCGGAGTGTCTATTTCCGGAACTCCAAAGAAAAGAAGATGACATTCCTCGCGACGTTCGACAGTGCGAACCCGGTCGAGTGTTATCGTCGAGCGGAAAGCATTTCTCCTCAGCAGTCGCTGGCGATGAGCAACAGTCCGCTGACGCTTTCGCAAAGCCGGATACTTGCAGGGCGGTTGGTGTCGCAATTGTCTCCGGTGAGAGCAAACGAACTGGCCTCTGTGCCAACGGCTCTCGCCCCCTCGACCGGGCCTGATAACTCGGGTCCAGTCGCTGGATCACCGGCAGCAACTCAGCAGCAGGAAGTGCCGTCCGCGACAGCTGGTACTGCTGCATCATCGAAGCCACCGGCTTCTGAGCTTTTTGTGGATGCGGCGTTTCAGCATATCCTTTGTCGGAAACCGTCTTCGGAAGAACGACAGGAGTGTCTATCCTTTCTCGATCAGCAGTCCGCCGTGTTTTCGTCCGGTGCTGCGTTAACGGCCTTCACGGGAGGATCGGATGCCATTGTGAAGCCGTCGGCTGATCCGATGCAGCGAGCTCGAGAGAACCTGGTACATGTGCTTCTGAACCATCACGATTTTTTTACCATCCACTGATCACACTGTGAATGATCACACTGTCAGGAATTCAGCAGATGTCTGATCTTGAACTGGTTGATATGCGAAAAGGTCGGCGAGCATTTCTTTCCGAGATCGGGATGGGCTTTCCGTCACTTGCACTGGGGGCCATGCTCCATCGTGATGGAATCGCACGAGGAGAAGCGGCCGGTTCGGTTTACCGTGCACCGGACGGACAGCATCATTTTCCGGCAAAAGCAAAGAACGTGATCTGGATTTTTCTGGTCGGTGGAATGTCGCAGATGGAGTCATTTGACCCCAAGCCGGCACTCAACCAATACGCAGGAAAAACGATCGACGAAACGCCGTTTAAAAGTGTTCTCGAATCTCCCTGGCTCAAGAGAAATCTCCGTGAGTTTGTTCCGGGACTGCATCAGGCTCACCCAAAACTCTATCCCATGCAGGTCGGTCACAGCCGACGTGGTCAGAGCGGGCTGGATATCAGTGACTGGTGGCCGCATCTCGGTGGTGTGATCGACGATGTGGCCATCGTGCGTTCGATGTGGACAACTGACAATAACCATGGAGCTCAGCTGCAGTTTCACACCGGCCGTCATGCTCTGGAGGGGCAGTTTCCAACCATCGGATCCTGGGTTCATTATGGACTTGGTTCGCTGAATGATGACCTGCCGAGTTTCTGCGTCATCGGAACCCCGATCGCTGACTGCTGCGGTGGTCTGGGTGCTCATGGTGCCAATTATCTCGGCCCGGAGCATGCCGGAATCCAGCTGAATGTTGACCCCGTGAATCCTCTGCCATTCGCGAGTCCCGGATCGGATGTCTATCGCGAAGAACAGAAGGCAGAGTTTGAGCTGCTGGGGAAGCTGAACCGAATGTCATCGGCACGCCGTCCTCTGGATGCAACTCTTCAGGCTCGCATTAAGTCGTATGAGCTCGCCTTCCGAATGCAGTCTGCTCTGCCGAATGTGATTCAGTTCGGGGCGGAGACCGCAGCCACGCAGTCGCTTTATGGCCTGGATCAGGAACCGACAAAAACCTTCGGTCAGCAGTGTCTGGTCGCCCGAAGGCTCGTGGAATCCGGTGTGAGATTCGTGCAGCTGTTTCACGGCAGCAACGGCGGCGCCGGTGCCTGGGATGCTCACGGCGGTCTGAAAGCCAACCATACGACCCTGTGTTCTCAGGTTGACCAGCCGATCGCTGCACTGATTCAGGACCTCAAGCAGCGCGGAATGCTTGATGAGACGCTCGTCGTCATCGGCACAGAATTCGGCAGAACTCCGGGAGCTCAGGGATCTGACGGACGCGACCACCATCCTTACGGTTTCTCAATTGCCCTTGCCGGTGGCGGTGTTCGTGGCGGAATGACTCATGGTGCAACGGATGAGATCGGGTTCCACGCGGTCGAAGACCGACATTACGTGACCGACCTGCATGCGACCGTCATGCACCAGCTGGGGCTGGATCCACGACGGCTGGAGATCCCGGGCAGAAAACGTCTCGATATGGACTTTGGCGTACCGATCCACGCAGTGCTTGCCTGAAGAACGCTTTGAGTATGCTCGGAATTATCCTGCGCAGTATCTGGTACTATCGACGAACCAATCTGATCGTACTGCTGGCGGTCGCAATTGCGACCGCAGTCATTGGTGGCTCACTCATTGTCGGTGATTCAGTCCGGACGAGCCTTCAGCAGATGACGCTTCGGCGTCTGGGCGGCATGACTCACGTGCTGCACGCACCTCGATTCTTTCGACAGCAGCTGGCAGCAGATCTCTCGAAGTCGGCCTCTGTTTCTAATGCCACTGGTCCTGCCGCTTCTGACGACACATCGGCATCCGATGATGCTCAGAATGTCTATCCGGCGATTATTCTGACGGGAAGTGTCGAACGGTCTCCGACAGTCAGCAGTCGTCTGCGAGCCAGTTCCGTCACGATTCTTGGAGTGACTTCGGAAACGTGGGGACTTCTGGAAAAAAGCTCTGAGATACCGCAGCCATCACCCGCCGGAATCGTGCTCGGCTATCGAACAGCAACAGAACTGGAAGCGTCGGCCGGTGACGAGGTATCACTGTGGATTGAACGTCCATCAAGTATTCCACGCGACAGTCTGCTCGGTGAACGTGAAGATGTAAACCTGGAAATCGTGCTGAAGGTCGAAGCAGTTCTTCCGGAGGATGCGGGCGCGTCACGATTTTCGCTGAACCCGGCACAGCAGCTTCCACACAACGCGTTCGTCTCATTATCCACACTGCAGGAGCGTCTTGGAGTGCAGCAGGTGGCAGCCACACGACGCAATCCTGTTGAGAAACCGGCCCGCGTCAATGCACTGATTGCTGGCAGCAGCCAGGCATCTGCTGGGGTGGCACCGTTAAGTGTTGCCGCTGCTTTTTCGGGATCTGCAGCCCGGGTTTCCGGGATGGTCAGTCGAGATCTTTCCGTTCAGGATCAGTTAACTGCTGACCTGAAGAAGGCCGTGCAGTTGGAAGATATCGGACTCCTGCTTCGTGCGGTAAAGGATCGAGGCTACCTTTCTGCTGAAAGCGACAGCATGATTCTTTCTGAATCCATTGCTGATGCTGTCCAGCAGGCTGCGAAGAGCCTCGGAATGGAATCCGTGCCGACGCTGGTCTATCTGATCAACGAGATTCGGTTCGCTTCTGACGACACAAACACAAATACAGACAAGGGGACTGCTGAAGAACAAAAGAAGGACGGTGAGAATGGTGCAGATGCCGGCAGTAAACGGTATTCGATGTATTCGATTGTTGCCGGACTTCCGTTTGATCGACTTTCGCCGTTAGGGCCGTTTCTGCTGAACGATGAGTCTCCGGTTCCGGTCCTGAAAGATGACGAGATCATTCTGTCGCACTGGTTGAGTCAGGACCTGCAGGCAGGCCTGGGGAACGTTGTGGCGGCTCGCTGGCATGAAGTCGGAAGTGATGGCAACCTGCCCGAGATCCATCGCCGCTTCACTGTCCGTGGTATCCTGAAAGAATCCGACCCGATTTCGATCGATCAGGATCTGACGCCGTTCGTTGATGGTGTTACCAACGTGAACTCGTTCAGTGACTGGGATCAGCCATTTAGAATGGAAATGGACCGGATCACCAGCCGCGATGATGATTACTGGGACGAGCGTCGAGCGACACCGAAGGCGTTTGTCTCATTCGACACGGCGCAAAAGCTCTGGCAGAGCCGGTTCGGGAAATGACTTCCATCCGGATCGCTCCGTCCGGCGCGCTGCTCAACGAGGAACAACTGCAGACTCTGAGCAGCCGACTGAGTGCAGATATTCTGAAAGCGATCAATCCCGTGGATGCAGGACTGGGATTCCGTCCGATTCGAGCGGAAGGGCTGCGAGCGTCCTCGGGGGCGAATGATTTTACTCAGCTGTTCCTCGGGTTCAGCTTCTTCCTGATTCTTTCTGCCATCCTGCTGGCCTCGCTGATGTTTCGCCTTGGTATTCAGCGACGACTTTCGCAGGCTGGATTGCTGGGAGCACTGGGATTTCCGGAACGTCGGATCCTGTGGTTCTTCCTCAGTGAAGGCCTGCTCGTGTCGCTCGGTGGCTGCATCGTCGGAATGTTTGCGGCTGTGGGATTCGCACAGTTGATGATTCACGGGTTAACCACATGGTGGATCGGAGCCATCGGCACCACGTTTCTGCATCCGGACGTTCAGCCCCTGAAGCTGATCATTGCAGCGATGATCTCACTGGCGATGAGTATTGCGGTGATTCATCGTTCGCTCACATTGAGCACTCGACGAACGGTGCGTGATCTGTTGTCCGGGAGTCAGGATTCGGAGAATGTGGATCGTCGAAGTGGAACTCTTCGACGAACGGTCGGTGGATTGATGTTTCCTGCGACCTTGCTGGTGGCGGTAGGGTTGCCATGGGCTCTCATTGCCGGAGTCATACCTTCCGGAGAGGCCTTCGGCGGGATGTCATGGCGAATTGTGTGTTTCTTCCTGTCGGGATTCTCCTGGCTCGCATGCGGCCTGCTTTTTCTCAGCCGCACTCTGAAGAAGCGCAACAAAGAGATTCTGGAGACCAGCCCGATCAACGGGATTTTTTCTCTGGCCATGGCGAATGCTGCAAGACGTCCGGAACGCAGTCTGCTGACCACGGCGCTCATTGCATTTGCGACGTTCGTCATTGTGGCCGTCGGTGCAGGTCGCCGAAACCCCGTCACGGAACTCCCGGACATTCGTTCCGGAAACGGTGGCTTTACGCTGGTGGCTGAATCATCACAGCCGATCCTTGGAGACCTCAATTCGACCGAAGGGCGAGAAAAGCTCGGTCTGAATCGGGATCCCGCGACAACACTTCCGCAGAAAACTTATGTCTACGGGTTCAGCATGAAGCCCGGCCAGGATGCCAGTTGCCTGAATCTTTATCAGGCCACAGTGCCGACGCTGCTCGGGGCGACTCCGGAGTTCATGCGTCGCGGTGGTTTTCGTTTCGCGGATACACCCGGTGCGGAACCATGGAAGAACATCGAACAGGTACTGCCTGACGAAAACGGGCGGCCGGTCATCCCCGTTATTGGCGACATGAACACTCTTCAGTTCAGTCTGAAGAAAGGCATCGGAGGAACCATTGCCGGTCCGGATCCGGAGAACCCGGAGTTCTATCTGAAAATTGTCGGAATGCTCGACAGCAGCATTTTTCAGGGAGTGCTCGTCTGTTCTGACAGCAATCTGAAACGCATCGCCCCCGAAGTGTTCGGGCAACGTTATTTTCTTGCGGAAACACCCTCCGATTCGGCGACAATTCGAAAGGCTGCGGAAGCACTCGAAACAGCGCTGAGCTCCTGGGGAGTCGACACGGAACCGGTCAATCAGAGACTTGCCAGTTTTCTCGCTGTGCAGAACACCTATCTGTCCACATTCCAGATTCTCGGTGGACTGGGACTGCTTGTTGGTACGTTCGGGCTCACGGTCGTGATGATGAGAAACGTGATGGAACGCAGGCGTGAAATTGCACTGATGAAAGCGCTGGGTTTCAGAACGATTCGGATCATTCGTCTGATTCTGACCGAAAACTGCGTGCTGCTTTTCTGGGGAATTGTAACCGGCAGCGCATCGGCTCTGATTGCAATGCTGCCACATCTGCTGAGCACCGGAGCCGACGTTCCGTGGGTGGAACTTGCCATAACGCTTGGCATCGTTGCATTGGCCGGAACTCTGGCCTCCGCGTTTCCTGTGCGTGCGGCAGCCGGAACCTCAATTCGAGAAAATCTGGCCGCCGGTTAATCGTGCCACCAAAACATGCTGGAAACGCCCCCTTACTAATATTGGGGAGTGACGTACAATCGAGTGACATCAAGGGTAGTCATCACTCTCCGAGAGATGATTCGTATGTCAATTGCTCTGGAGCGTTTCAATGGCGGATATTCGGACTCACAGCAGGAAAGGAATTCGACAGACTCTTCTGTCATGCCTTCTGCTGATTGTTCCGATTCTTCAGGCCGCTCCCTGCTGCTGTGAGGCTCAGAGTTCGTCGGGGAATTTGCCGACAGTATCTTCGGAGAAAGCCTGTTGTGCAGTCCATCTGGCGTCTGCTCGATGCTGCTGTGCCACCGGCTGGTCCGGGGCAGCGACATCGCTGCGCCCGTCAGCGGACTGCGAATGCTGCATTCAGAAGTCACTTCTGACAGGCGTCGATCAGAACAGGGATCGATCTCACGAAGAGCTGCGGCTTGATGATCTGGCAACGGCTGAGGCGGTACGCCCTGCGATTGTTGATCTCAAGTCACGTGGAGTCGCGGAAACTGGCGCAGATGCCAATCTGATGGCTCACAATCGCCGGCAGGCGTATCTCTGTGTCTGGAGGAATTAACCAGCGGATGTTCGGAACGATCTGTCTCTGAACATTTTGGTATCCCATTGTTTTTCCGCTGGAGATTTCTCATGAAACGAATCGTTTTTGCCATCCTGGCGCTCTTTGTCGCTGCTCCATTGGCTGTCGCGGCCCTGCAGACTCGTTCAGCTGCGAGCAGCTCAACTCCATGTTCGTGCTGCCGCGACTGCGAATGTACGGACTGTTCCTGTGACCTTGATGGTTGCACGTGCAGCACGGGAGGCAACTGTGAATGCGAAGCTGCCTGCTGCAGTACGGGAAGCTGTTGCGAAAGCGGCACTGCAGGGAAATAGGACAGCAGGCTGGGTCTTGAACCAGCCTGTGGCACTCAGATGAACGATAGTCAGTCGGCTGAGAGGCGACTCAGCCGACTGGCATCTTCGAACGAGTAGCGGTGGTTTCTGAATCCAGATTGGCTCCCGGCTGACTCGGTGTTTTATGCGGGACCTGCAACGGCAGGGGCACTGTACCGATTTTGAAGTGAGCAGTGTTTTCCAGCCAACAGCGATAGTTCTTTGTCAAAGCTTCATTTTGGGGTTCCGTCATTCCCGCGCAGGCGGGAATCCAGCGCCATAATCTGGATTCCCGCCTGCGCGGGAATGACAGAAAACCCGTGTTCCAGGAAAAGTCCTTTTCGAAGTTCTGACGAAGCACTGGCAGAGCCAGTGGCACACAGGAACCAACTTTTGCCTTCCATCATTCCATGACTCACAATGCGGTAGTGGCCATTCCGATGCCCGTGGATCCACCGGAGGAGCCATTGTAAAACATCCGCAGGAGTTCTCCTTCGTGAAGGATGCTCGGATATCCGATCATCTCGCGTTCCCAGAAGGATGGATGCGGCATTGTATTCGATGGCACGTTTTGCGGTTGGTCAGGCCTGGTGCCTGAGTCGTCTGCCGATGGTGGTGTCATCGAAATGTTATTTCCAGTGCCACGATCCCAGTTGAGCCCATCGTGACTGACTGCTTCTGCGAGAACGTAGGACCCGGAGCCCGTGCCCAACCCTGTATAGATTGCGTGAAAATGGTTGGGTGTTTTCCAGACATTCATGCCCACAACGGCAATGTTCTCCTCAGCAATGTCACGGCGACGTTCCATGACGACACGGCGATCTGTCCATTGAATCCCGTCGACCGATTCCGCTGAAGCGATCAGTTTGTGTTCAATGACGTGCCAGGTTCCGTTCTTCTTCCAGTCAGGATCTTCTTTCCCGGGAAGCAGTGTGTAATACATTCGGAACTTTGCTGAAGTCGTCGCAGTGCCGTCGCTGATGATGTCCGGGTCAAGAATGTTGCCGAGCCCGACGAGTGCCTGGTTCTCAGGGTATTCGGCAATTCCTGTCCCGTCGAGGACCGGTTTGTCGGAGTACTTCTCCCAATGTTTCAGGTCGAAGC
Organism: Planctomyces sp.; assembly: GCA_046345315.1. Classification (GTDB taxonomy): domain Bacteria; phylum Planctomycetota; class Planctomycetia; order Planctomycetales; family Planctomycetaceae; genus F1-80-MAGs062. The sequence continues at coordinate 8,002 of JBKDKA010000161.1, read as the reverse complement.
TTCGTGCGAGCCCGATTCCATAGTATTCCGAAAAATGCTGCGGCCCGCGTCGACGACTTCGGCCGGAATAATAAAGATGCCATCGATCGCCGAATCGATGAATTCGCGGATACGTCGCACTCCGTTCATCAAAGCTTCCCGCAGCTCCGGAGGGCAGGATCGGTCCGATTCGATTCCACTCCTTCGGTTTTTCAGGACGAGCTGTTGCCAGGCAGATCCGCTGGACGCCGTCGTCCCCGATCCCGGCATAAAACATCCACCACAGACCGTCATGCAGAACGACATAGGGAGCCTGTGCTCCGCGTCGATCAAACATCGACTCCGGTACAAAAATGGGATTCTGCTCGGACCGTTTCCATTGGCAGAGTTTCAAGCTCGAGACTTCAGCGGTTCTACTCCCTGTTGAGCTGTTCGAGGCCCCAAACAAAGGCTTGATGCTTGCAGAAAGCCAAGTGCCGGTACTCGCGAGTATTCCGGCGGATTCGATGAATTCTCGTCGTTTCATGTGGCTGATTCTGCCCCCCGCAGTTTCATCCCCGGACTCGATTTACAGTTCCCCATGATCGTCGGAGGCGATCATCGAAAGAGTTTCAAATGACTTCCGGGGTGATTGTCGTATCCTCAACTGCGATGTCAAACGCAGCGGAGTCAAAAAGGGGACATTCTACTTTATGGAAAAATAAGAATGTCGCCTTTGTTGCGTTCCTCACACCGTGAACCTGGACTGCTGCAGCCCGCTGCAGCTTTCCCCTCCCACAGCCTGCTGTGGAGTGTTCTGTTCTCTAACGTTCCAGCAGTAAACTCAACAGTGAACTCAGCAGCAGGCTGCTGAGTTGAAAGCGGCAGCGGTCTGCCGCAGTCCAGGGGGTATTTGAGAGCGAAATAACCATCGTTGGGCGCTGCTTGGGGATGTCACCGGGACAGCATCCCTGGCGATTCTCGCCTGAAAAGGCAAGAATTCTGCCTGTGATCACGACCGGCGAACGATACCGATCTTCGCCGTAACTCGATGCAGATTTCGAATGTCGCCATTCAAAGGCAGCCACAGGGGATTTCCTGCGAAAGCCACCACGGGAAATGTTACTGTGCCAGAACTTCCAGAAGTTGAAACGATGGTCCGTGGGATTCGTGCGGATTGTTCCGGCCGGATCATCCGCGGAGTTGAGTTCGTCCGGTCGTCAAAGAAGCCGATTCAAGTGACTCCTGATCGGGCAGGAATCAGCAGGATCGCGGAAGGTTGCGAGCTGTCTCAGGTTCGACGCATCGCTAAACGAGTCGTCCTGATGCTAAACAGCGGTCATGCCTTTGTCATTGAACCGAGAATGACCGGGCTGATGCTGATCTCCAACCCGCCGACTCAGGAACATCGACGCGTTGTCTGGTGTTTCCATCCCGTCTCTGGCCGATCAGACTCACTGGAGTTCTGGGATCGACGAGGACTCGGGACGGTCAGCCTTTTGTTTCCCGAGCAACTCGGATCACTCCAGCAGCAGTTTGGCCCCGATGCTTTGGAGATTCATCAGGACGACTTGCACCGTCGTCTGAAACAGACAAGTCGAGCCATCAAAGTCGCGTTGCTGGATCAGTCGCTCGTCGCAGGAATTGGCAATCTGTACGCCAGCGAGATCCTGCACCGTTCCGGCATCTCACCTCGACGCCGCGCATCGGCTTTGACGAAGCCGCAAGTCGCTCGGGTTGTCGAATCGACTCACATCATTCTCAATGAAGCCATCCGCTACGAAGGCTCGACACTTGGTGATGGCACCTACCGCAACGCTCTTAACAAAGACGGCGGCTATCAGAACCACCACAAGGTCTACCAGCGCGCTGGTGAAACCTGTCCGACCTGTGGCAAAAGCACGATCAAACGCATCGTGCAGACTCAACGTTCGACGTTCTTTTGTCCAAAGTGCCAGCGTTGAACTGACTGATGTGAAGGGCAAAGATGGAAAACTCCTGATCTTGTTATTCAAGAAAGCGGATGGGTTTCCGGAGGATACATCTAGAGCCGTTCACTCCGCCAAAGTCGACATTGATCAACTACGGCTCACTTCCATAGACCTTTCAGCTTCCAAATATGTTGTCGTTGTGATCCATGATCGCAACAACAATGGAAAAGCCGACAAAAGCGTCCTCGGCTTCACCAGGGAACCCATCGGACTCAGCAATCACAAAAAGCTCGCTCCTCCCAGGCCCGACATTGAAAAGGCCAAAGTCGACCTGAAGGAGACAAAGGAGATCAAGGTGAATATGATTCAGCTCGGTTCCTGGATTGCAATTCGCACGAACAACGATTTCGGAACGTTCTGGGAGCGATTGCGGCAGCGTCATCATCGGCAATCAAGGGACGTGCATTTGTCGAATCAAAGATCCCAAAAGTTCACTTTCACGCACTGTCGTTGAAGTCAAATCCATGAGCCCTTCGGAACAGCAGCCCATTGCCAACGCCAATCGAAAACTTGTCTGGACGGGGCGAGTGATTTCCGGGCTGCTTGCATTAGCGTTTGGTATGAGCGGCCTGATGAAGTTGAAGGGCGGCGCGGAGTTTGCTGAAGGGACTGCGAAACTGGGCCTGCCGGAATCGATCCGGATCCCTTTGGCAATTCTGGAGCTGACCTGCCTCGCCTTTTACCTTTTTCCTCCCACGTCAGTGATCGGGGCGATCCTGCTCACCGGCTACATGGGCGGCGCGATCTGTACTCACTGGCGAGTCGGCGATCCGTTCCCTGTGCATATTGTCATCGGCGTTCTCATCTGGCTTGGAGTGTGCTTTCGTGAGCCTCGCCTATGGGCCGTAATGCCCTGGCGACGGCGCTGAAAAAGCTGTCGACAAGAGTGTCCGAAGTACAAGCGGAGACATGCTGTTTGGCTCGATGTCCTGGTCTTCCTGACGGGCGAAGCGAGGCTTCAGGTGCGAGCAATGCCGCCGTTTTCGTCAGCCAGTGAGTATCACTGAACGGGGTTCCGCAGGCAATGCTGTGTCGAAGGGCCTTGAGTTCGGCTTCAGATGCGATCCCGTTGTCATGGCGTGTCGAATGAGCGTGCTTGAGTATCGGTCCGTCGCCAAAGCAATCCATCGGAACCGCTATGAACGGTCGATGTCAGCCAGAACGTTATGAGCCACTGTATCCAGCGACTCAGGTCTCCATCTCCATCTGGCCACAGCAGCAGGTGGAAATGTTTCGACGTCAGACAAACACCCGTCAGACGCATTGGCACCATTTCGGGAGCCTCCCGCAGCAGACTCACGAACGCGGCGAAGTCATCATTGATATGGAGGACGTCACTTCGGCTACTGCTCCGGTTCAGGACATGGTGAACAAATCAGACTCTTGATCCCCGTGACATTCTCGAACTCTGATCGACGTCAGTCCTCGTGTAAAGTAGAATGTCCCCTTTTGTGGTTCTCTCGAACTCTGATCGACGTCAGTCCTCGTGTAAAGTAGAATGTCCCCTTTTGTGGTTCTCCTTGTCGCGGTCGTCGGTTAATGATCCGGCGATCGTAAGGTGTCATGCAGCGAACTCGAGGCGGAAGTCAATTCAGCTTTCGAAACTTGATGGACGAGCATCTGAACAGTAATATGATCTCAGCTGCCCCCGAGTTGATTTCAATGAAGGCATCCCTTCCATGCACCCAAGAGGTTCTGCTCGTCGGTTGTCGCTAACTTCTCTCGCGACGATTGGGTTATGTTTAGTAACCTTGTCGGCGGCAGCTGCGAATTCATCAGCGCAGTCTTTGAAGCGATCCAGTAGTGCCATTAGTGATCGCGTTGTGAAACTGGAAGCATCAGCTCAAAAATGCAGGACTGCAGAAGAAGCTGTAACGATCTACAGGATTTTTCTTGCCGACGAATCGATCAGTGCGAAGGAACGCGCTGATTCAGAAAGATACCTGACAATCTGGCAGAAGCTGGCGAGCGAGGATTCCGTACGGGTCGGCCAAAAATGGGTTCCCAGGGCAGAAGAGCTTGAAATGCGTGAACAGGCGGACAAACTGGTCGTTCAAGGTTTAGTCCTCCTTCAAAACGGCAATCTCAAAGAGGCCGATAAGCTGCTCGAAAAAGCAGCCAAAGTGTATCCGGAACATCTGGATTCACTGTTCCTGTTAGCTGTCGGGGCCCTGGTGAACGGTAATGCCTCCAATGCAGAACGGCAACTGAGCCGGATGCTGCTGCGTGATCCACAGAATATCGCCATCCTGAACAATCTCGCTGTTGCTGAAGCGATGAAGGGGCAGGGCGATGATGCGTTCAAGCATTTGGAACTAGCGGCGAAGTTAGCGCCCGATCACGGTCAGACTTTGCAGAATCTCGGAGCTCTTGTGTTTCTTTTCGAACATGGCGGAAGAACTCGTAAGCCGGTCAAGGCGTCGGCAGGTACGAAACGCAAAGCCGCGCTGGTCTTTGCCGAATTGCGCACGACATCAAAAGCACAGTATGACCCGGGCAAACTGTTCGCGATGGATTTCAGCCTGCCTGGCAGCGAGGCGAAAGAATCGACCGAGCCACTCCCCACCGAAAGGATCGTTGGCAACGGCACCGGTTTCGTTGTTGCACCCGAATATCTTCTCACGAATCGCCATGTCATTGACGACGCGGATAGTCTCGTCATCGTGGATCCACAGGATCCCCAAAAATTGCTCCGGTGTGCGGTCGTCGAAAAGTCCGAAGAATTTGACCTGGCCATTCTTAAGTGTCCCAATCTTATGGCCAGCCCGGTAAGGCTCAACGATGCCTCTGTCGCTCGTGGAACGGAAGTGCTGGCCTTGGGATTTCCTATCGCTTCGGTCATTGGCGCCGATATCAAGGCGACCCGAGGCATTGTTACTGGGTTACCCACAAAAGATACGGAGAATATGCTGGTCCTCGATGTGCAGATTAATCCTGGTAACAGTGGTGGACCATTGAGTGACCGCAGCGGCCGAATTGTCGGCGTCAATTCGGCAACAACATTTTCGGATCGCTTTACCAAGGGGTATGGATTGGCCATTCCTATTTCCGACGCCATGCCGTTCCTCAAGCAGCATGTCCCGGATTTCGCCGTAGTGCCATCGGAGGAGAAGAATCTCGAATGGACAGAAGTTGACGCTGCAGTGGCACCCTCAACCGTCATGATTCTGGTGCAAAAGAATGCTCCCACCCCGGGAAAGTAGTTCGAAAACAAAGTCGCAGCTGGAACGCTTCTTCCGGAGGTCCATACCGGATTACTGCTTTTCGTTTCGGCGGTAACGCTTCGTGCTCGCGAAAGTGTTTCCGGATATCTCAGAATGCGATTGCAGTGAAACTCGCGAATCTCATTTGTTCGAGACCGGAATGACGCCTTTGTCGGAGCCCCCGATGAGCACGGTTCCGGTGAGCTTTCGGTCCGGAATAAAGCAGACGAGAAGCGTGTTTCGACCACTGTCTACATGAACGGACGCGATGCTGCTGCTCCCGCCGGACAGCATATCGGAGACCTGAATGGAAGTGTTCCACTTTCCGGCAGGCAGTTCCATGCGAGCCACGTCAATGCGAGCCGGCAGAAGCCTCCATGATCGCGTATCCGGTTGCTCCATCGCTTCCCACGCAATCCCGGCCAGATTGACGGCCAGATCCACGGCCGTATTGTTGTGAATCTGCTGCGTTTCCTTCAGTGCGTAGACGGTGCCCTTTTTCACGACACGACGTGTGATGGCGCGACCGATTTCCTGATCGCGATTCTGCTGATAGTGAGCTTCGGCGACCTGCTGAAGGTCAACCAGAGTGTGAAACGTCAGCGAGACATCCGACGGTGAACGCGATGATTCCTGCAGTTCGTCGTTGCTCCCCGGATTCAGTCGTGCATATCCCGTTGAGGCATCGCCGCTGACTGAAGCGTTGCTCTGCATGACATGTGTTGTTGCCGGCTCCAGCAGTGAAACACGACATCGAACGGCACCTCCCGGGATAACCGGAACGGCGGGAGCTGGCCGGCCGATCTTGACCGGGGCGATGGTTGGCGGCAGTGTGTGTTTCCCCGCAACACTCAGAATCCGATCGGCGATGAGAAGTGAGATCGTCGTCGGCTCTGCGACCTCCGGAACCCATTCCGGAGCGTGACCTGCGAGAACGATCACGTGCAGAGTGCCGTGACCAGGTCGGCATCGAGTTCCGAATTCGCCGGCAACGGAGTTCTCCTGACGCTCTGCGAACTCAGGATTCCACATGGCTACGTCGCGAAACGCCTGCTCAGTCGCCTGATAACGGGACGGAATCTCCGAGTTCACGACTGCAGACAGATAGGCGGAAAGTGCCAGCGGCTGATCGACCGCTGTCGGCGCCACAATCGGAGGTGGTTCCCAGGTCTTCTTCTCCTCGCCGCCAGCCTTCTCGAAACCAGCGGGAATCACTTCGCCATGAGGCGGCTCTGCGGGGGTCGCAGAGTCGGCCGATTTTGCTTTGCGAGCCGCTTCCGCAAGCAGTTGTTTCTTTTCGCCGGATTGTTCTGTCGCCTGCATGGCGTACGCGAACGAATCCTGACCGTTATTCATGAGACTCGTGAGCAACAGCATGTTGAGTGTCATCTGTCGCTCGAACGGGCGACCGGAGAATGCCTGAGCGCGATCATCAGTCAGCATTGATGCGGTCTGTTCGGTGATGTCCTTCTGCGTCAGATAGTCGAGTTCCCGCCTGACCGATCGAAGGCCGTTCTCGGCCGCAGCCGGCTCGCCGGAAGCGAGATGAATAATCGCCTGATCAAGGGCCAGAAGGTTCTTTTCGGAACGGATCTGATGAAGCGACTTTTCGAGATGCTTCTCAGACTGTTCGAGGTTGCCTCGATCGAAATGCTGAATCGCGGTGAGATGGTTCTTCCGCCAGGTGTGACATCCGGAGAGTGAGCCACAGAGGATCGCACCGGTGATGAGCGATCTCAGAAAACGAAAGAATGGAGATACCTTGCCAGGACGCAGAACCATCAGATGACCTGTGAGCTCAGTCACCGTAATGTTTCATTTTTCCAAACACACTCTTGTGGTAACCCTTACGCAGCATTGCCTTCTCTTTGATCGATTCACCGGTGTGAATGTCAAGCAGTTCCAGAGTCAGCAGGTAATCTCGCTGATAGTCACCGTTTCCTGATGTCGTCCCGGATGTGATGCTGGCGAAGAGCAGATAGTCGAAGGGCTGGTCAACTCGTTCGAGCGCCGCCTGAAGCTGCCGCTGTCGCTCCGGAAGCACCAGCAGGTCCGGTTTGCATCGACACTCTTCCATCGCGGCCTCAACGTAGCGCCGACTGATCATTTTGAATTGATCGTTACCGGAGATGAGTGAATCGATGTGCTCATAGATCTGTTCGCGAAAATCGCCGATCTCTTCGCTACTGCGGTTCTCGACGCCGACGAAACAGACCGTTCGCCGAGGAGCCCCGGTACTGTTCTCAGTGTGCGAAGCCTGATGTACGGTTGCTGCAGAATGAGCCAGAAGCCGTCCGACGGATTCATCAATCAGCGGCTTCCAGGTCTCCGCACCTGCCGTGTGACTGCCAACCATGTCCTTGTCGGACTGATTGAGTACATGCGCGTGCTGTTTTCCGCGACAGCCAGCAATCACCGTCAGACCCAAAAGAAGCGCAACGAGTCCGCAGCCGCCCCTCTTTGAACTCATAATGCACCCGATTCCATTCCGGCACATACAGTCGAACGGCTGCCAACACTGCAGCCGTTCCATATTCTGCGAAGGTTACGATCGAATTCGACAACTGGCCAAGAGCAGTCTGAATGATTCCGCTCCGGATTGCATTTCCAGACTGCACATTCATGGCGAGAAACGAGTATGGGTAAAGATGCGGACGTGCGTAGAGTGGGGTGCTTATGGCTGGACGGTAGCCTGCGTTGTCTTTATTTCCTGTAGGGTTGAGAAACGATCCGGCGACGGGAATTCGTATTGCTTTCAGTGAATGTGAAGGCGACGCAACCGCTGGTGGCATAAATCCGGGAGACAGCGAAGCCTTTCCTGAGAGAAATCCTTGCTATCGACACGAGTTA
>JBKDKA010000160.1:0-45616 GCA_046345315.1 Planctomyces sp. | reverse complement strand
CCGGATGACTTCCAGATTTCTCGACCGTTTCGGAGTCTGTCGCTGCTGTCGTGCCTGTTTGGAAATCAGGAAATTGTTTTCCTCTTTTTTTGACGTCGTTTTGAATCTGTCGCAGTCATCACGTTTACTTGGGGAATTATTTCCCCAGTAAATTCGCCAGCATTTCCTGTGATCCATAGGGCGTATGCATACTGTGCATATCCTTCCGCCTGCTGTTCGTCGTTCGTGTCACTACTGGTGATACCAGATCATTCGCCTGCTGGCCGCCGAGGGTGTAGATAGTAGCTACACCCTTCACACCCGTTTCAGAACAACCACCACCCGCTGACATGATCTTCTGACCGCAATCAGCAGCTCCGCAGGGAAGCCGACGGCAGCGAGTTCGTCAGGCAGTGACTGAATCACCTTCCGGCATCGTCCAACGTCATGCAGACCGCTGTATCGCCTCAGGGAATCTCTGGCCTTCATGATGACAATCCGTTCGCGGATATCGCCGCCGTTGGCATCCAGGCAGGAATCGAGTGATTCCGCAAAACTCCGAATCAGTTGTTCAACGTCATCCGCTTTCATCCGTTCGGATCTCGATTGAAAAACCCCCTCAGTCGCCGTTCTACTGCCGACGTTGTCGCGGTTCGGCTGAGGTTTGGTATGGGCGAAAGGACCTCCGAGCTTTTCCCCTGGCACGATCGGCTCGCCATGTTGGGGAGCAGCTCAGCAATAGACAGGGCGAGCCCCGCCGATTGTTTCATCGATTGGCAGCTGCAATCAGTCGCTGCCGGAGTGCCGGGAATGTTTTGTTGGCGCGGATCGCAGCATCACTTCGGCTGATCGTCTGGCCGCTGTTCATCGCCTTTGCGATCTCGAATTCAACAGCCTCGAAGAATGTCTGCGGGAGGTTCCCGCCAGAGTGCTGACGCCCCGGTGATTGCGTCCCGGACTGACCATGGATTCGGTTGTAAGATTGCTGCCACGTTTCCGCCATTGTTGTGATCTTTCGAAAGTGTGATCTGTAAGAGCCGGGAGAGAAGCCGGGGGAAGTCGTGACACTCCGAAGAATGCCGCCCCAGCCCCTCACCCCGGGGAACCAATTCAGAGAATCCAGAAATCCAGATCTTTGTTGGCGTCTGCCATCGCGTCGTTGTATGCGTCCAGATCTCGCGAAATAACTTCCTGAGCCGCCTTCAATTCGGTCTGCAGCTTTTCTTTCAGCTCCGCGCACCTGCGAGCACAAGGCGTTGGGTGATGCCCCGGCTCCCAGATGTTTTCACGGGAAATGAAGTCCCGAATCTCATTCGGAAATCCGACGTTGTACCGGCCCGCATAACCTGCCGCCCGCTCGAGAAGTTCCAGGCGTTTCGTGAGATGCTCTTCGGATGCCTGAGCATCAAGCAGTGGCCGAAAACCGGACAGAACCTGATCCCGCATCGCATAGAATCGATTTCGAATATGCTCCGGGAGCTTTTCCGGATTTCGAAGCAGACTCAATGCATGATTCATGGCGTTGAGTTTCGTTTCGAGCGTCTCGACAGGCTCATTCAGAGCGTCAACGGAAGACTGAATCTCCCGAACGATCTCATCCAGCCTTCGCTGCAGGTCAGGAACTTCCGCATTCCGCTTTTCAACCGCTTTTGCGAGTTCTGTTGTAATCGTCTCACGCTCTTCGCGCGTCCCTGCTGCAGCTTGCCAGCCGAGAAGATTCCGAACTTCCGAAACCCGGCGTTCTAGTGCGAACTTGTTGTCAATTCCGATCGCATGAACCACCTGAAAATGCGCGGGCTCCAGGGGAACTCCCTTCGCTGCCCTGATCAGTACTTCAAGAGCCGCCTCGTGGAGCAATGCCGTTTCTGAAATCACTCGATCCAGTGCTGACACCTGTCCCGGTGCCGTTGGTTGTTCGATTGTTGCTGCTTTCTTTGCCATCATCGCCTCCATGTGAACTGTTGTTTGGTGAATCTGCCGACTTGAGCCAGTGTAATTCCCGCACCAGTCTCTGAAGCCCGGAATCAGTCCCGAGCCCGATTGATAAACACAGCTGAGCGATAGCCGCTTCGAGTGGGGCCGCTACCGGTAGCGGTTCGGCTGAAACTGACCCGCTGACGATCTTCTCCGCCGTTGTCACTCGATGCCCACACTGCCGACAGGATCGCCGCCGGGTGATCTTTCCGGGAGTGTCGATCGTTCGCAGAACTCGCCACGATTCGCAGGAACACTTCGGACATCTCATGGCTTGTGCTCCTGCTGCAGCCATACTGGCCAGGCTTTCTCATGATCCACGAGAACCTGATTGATTGACTCGGTCAATGTTTCGTTGATCAAGTCATGTTTCAGGAATTTCGCAATCTGTCGCCGCATCAGCATTCGGCCGAACCAGGCCACTGTCGGAGCAACGAGATAACCGCCTGCCTTAGCTTTGATTGCAGGGCAACCGGCTTTCACGTATTCGCCCAGCGTCCGGCGGTGAACGCCAAGCAGCGCCGCCAGATCTTCGAGCGTTTTCACGGTCGGCCGTTTTTCTGTTCCGTTTTCCATCGATCCTGATTCCGTTGCGGTGGTGATGTCACCGATTTTCAAAAATTGCTGCAGCGAAAATTCCTGCGGTTGATAACACCACCGTGTGCTGAGAGCGTCAGAAGGACCCAAACCCCGGGGGCCTATTGCCTCTCACGTTCGCTGTGATGCTCCTCATAGACTTCCTCAGCCATCGTCTGACGTCTTCCATCTGCGAGCCTGAACGACGGTCGCCAATCGCACCGCATCCGCTTGAATCGTTCGTCTGGTGTCCACGTCGCCTGAATCGCGAGTCGCTGTTCTGCGATCTGTTCGGGAGTCGGATCCCGTCTGCGGATACCGCATGTGGATTCGGTCATGTGTTGCGCCATCCAGTTTGAGGAACAGTTCCTGCCATGTGATTCGGTGTTTGTTTTTTCGCGATGTGTTCGAAGAACAGAGAACACCCCTATATATAGGGGGGTGTTCCTGTTCCTCTCACACCGAGAACACTGGTTCAAAGTGTTCCTGAGTGTTCTCGTGTGTTCCCCTGTTCTTCAAACGTGATTCAAGGGATACCAAACGGAAACCGTCCGTCAGTTTTGGCGTTCCGTCTTTCCTCGTTTCACCGCGATTGAATCGCACGGGTTCCACTTCCATTGCCGTCAGCAGATCGTTCCATACTGGCTGGAAGTTCTCAGGGTTCAGACTGGCTGTTCTCCGAATCACCGTCATGGTTTCACCGTCGGGAAATCGTTTCATAGCGCGAAGAACAGCCGCCCGCCTGTTCTCGTAAATCCTCTGTTCCTGTTCTCGCTTCCGTTCTTCTTTCTCGGTCTCTCTGTCCTCACGAATCTGGCTGAGTGAGTTCAGATCGACTTTCCAGAATCGGCCATCGGCTGCGCGTCCCTCTTCAATGTCGAGTCCGTACGCGCCGCAGTGTCCGGCAGAACCGCCGAACGTGAACAACAGGCGATGCGTTCCGGGTTCATCAGGATTGAATTCTTCCCGGCGATTCAACAGAACCCATTGCCGAGCCCACTGGCCGAAACCAGCTCCGGCGATGTGGTCGAGTGTCGGCATAATCCCCGGCAGCATGTGCATTCTCATGTGACTGGCGAGAATCGGAGTGCATCCGGTTTCAGCCTGCAGTGTCGTGAGACTCATCAGGACAGCGCCCACAGCAAACTGATTCGCCGCCTCGTTGCCCTGCAGATTCATCGACAGATACGCGGGGTCGATTCCGACAACGTCGATTCTGTTTTTCAGAATGAAGTTCGTCAGTGTTGCGATGTGCTGCGCGTCCGTCAGTTGCGGGGGTCTGAATCCCCAGTGCAGTTGGTCGCCCAGTTCCGCCAGGTCGATTCCCTTCGTTCGGCAGATCCTTCTGGCTGTTTCCTGCAGCGTTGCGGTTCCTGACTCTGAACTGAGGAGCAAAACCCGTCTCTGTTTCGGGACTTCGAACCGTCCGAGAAATGGTTCAGCAGCAGCGAGACTCAAACACTGGTCAACCAGTATCGAAGTCTTCAGAGTCTTTGACGGCCCGGAATACAGTTGCGGTTGACTCTCTGCCATGACTTCCTGAATCACCCAAGTGACCCGGAAGTCAGCCTCTGCGAATGCCCGGGAATCCATGATCTCAAAGTCGATTCGCGGGGCCTCAGTCGCTGACTGTTCTTCCGTTTCTGCTTTGATCTCCGGAATGTTGTATTCCGCGATTCTGTCCGGCAGGGCCTGCAGTCGCGCCCGCAGCGTTTCCGCGTCCGCTGAATCAAAGTGTTCCTGCCAGTCGTAAACGTCGCCACCATCCGGAATATCTGGCCAGTCGCTTTGTAACAATTTGATTTCAACCGTAGCGTTCGGGGCCTGCTGACGAATCAAGGAAACAACTCGCCCCGCGAATCCGTCGCCTGCTGAATCATTGTCCGGCAGGATGTAAACGCGTTTACCGTTCAACGGTCGCCAGTCGCTTTTCTCCGCCGCGTTCGAGCCGCCGGCCGATGTTGTCGCCTGCACTCCAAGACTCACCGCCGCGTCTGCAGCTTTCTCGCCTTCACAGATCCAGACTTCGTCAGCTTCAATTATGTCCGGCAGGCGATACAACGGGCGAGGTTCTGGCATAGCGGATGTAATCCAGCCGCCAGCCACTACTGATGCTTGCCGGATCTCTTTCATTTGTCCCGGCAGGTTCCATCGAAAAACTGCTCCAGCGTCTGAACCGTCCGCGTTGCGATATCTCCACCCCGCGTCCGGTCTGCGTTTTTCAGATAGAGTGCCATCCTTAACCATGCCGTAGGCAATGGCATCGGCCGCAGCGTCCGCCGTTGCATGAATCTTCTTCGCTTTCTGCGGTGTTTTTGGCTGTGTCTGGCTGAACTGGTGTTGTCCGAGTGCGTCCGCGATCTTTCGCAGTGCATCTGGAAACCTCAGGTTCATGAGCCATTGAACAGCCGCGATGCCGTCGCCACTTCGAGGTACTGTGTCACCGTTGTGGCATTGGTTACAGAACAGAGCGCCGGTTTCTGCCACGTCATCCAATGCCCGGAAACGGTCCGTGCCGCCGCATACCGGGCAAGGACCATGATTTCGCGAGTTCAGGTGAGAATCATCTAAATTGCAGACGGTCCGCAGAATGTCCGGCCATCGTCCCGCCGCTTTGCGTTTAATGTCTTCAGCATCGAGTCTCATCGTCCCTGCCCTCCGGCCCGTTCAGCCTGTGGCGCGACGAGGTCGTATATGTAAAGATAGGCTCTCAGACTCACAAGGATGTGACGCCCGACGCGCACTCCTGCCGGCTTTTCGATAATCCCCGGAACCGTCAGCAGTTTTTCGAGCCGCGATGCAATCTCCGTATCGACTTCAAAGAACTGATGCAGATCAGCTGCCCGATAAATCAAATTCGGATCAAGTCCACGAATTTCGACGTTGCAAATTTTGCCCTCTGTGGCAATCATTCGAAAGATCCTTTGTGTTGTTGTTGTGTCGCTCGCCTGCCAGCTGCGACGAAAAAACTGAAAGTCCGTTTCGGTTCCCGCCGGAGCGGGCTTTTTTTATTGGGCGTACGATTCCGCTTCAGCGTCCAGTGCGTCCTGCTTTTCTCTCACGGCATCCTGAAACTGCCGTTGCTGGTCTGATTCGAGCCAGACGACTGTTGACGCAAGGAATGCAATGCGGTCCCCAGCAGTCATCCGATGGACTGCCTCACGTGCAATCTGAATGAGTTGCGGATGTCGTTTCTTATCCTTGCCCATCTTCATCAACGTGCATTGAATCTGAATGACGGAAGGAGATTTCTTTTCCACCTCAGGTTCTGCTGTCGCAGTTGACGGCTTTGCCACCGCTGGCTTGACAGTCGCCACCGCCGCATTCAATGACAGCTCGCCACGTTCGACGGCTGCGATTACCTCAGGCGTCGCTTTCTTTCGAACCTTTCGAGCCTGCTTTACAGAATCCACACTCACATTTAGCAGCGTTGCGGCCTCTGTTTGCGTTGCCTGAGATAGCGGAACTCCGCTATCTGATTTCTTCTGACCGTGCTTCAAGCCTGCCAGTTTTTCAGCCACCATTGCAAGCTGGCTGGTCGTCAAGTGACGACGGTGAAGGTTAAGCGAGACGACGAAAGCAAGCTTCTCTGCATCGCTGCCAATGAATGGTTCGTAGACCGGTGTCACCCCGGCGATGGCACATGCTGCTGCGCGGTTTCTGCCGTCAAGAATCTCGTCATTGTCGTCGATGACGATCGGCTGTCGCAGACCGTTTGCCCGAATGTCATCAGCAAGCGTTTGAATCTCGTCATCTGACTGCATCGGAAATAGTTGTGCGAATGGATGATGTTTCATCAGAGCACCTCCTTCAGGTCGTCAGACCGCCACAGGTCGCAGTCCGAGGATTCAGGAATCGGCTTCCATTCAGGCAATCCGATGATGGCCCGAAGTCGCGCCGAATCGATTCCAGTTCTGGCTGAAATCTGGTCGATTGGAACGTGCTGCCGGTAGGCTTCACGGATCTCTGATTCAAGATCGCCGGGGATGTAGTGATTCATGCCGCACCGCCTTCCGACTGACCGAGACTCGCCAGAAGTTCATCCCGTCGCCATCGCGGTGAGCGGTCTCCGAGATAGACCGGTTTTGCTATCCGGCCACGCTGCGTCAGAAGTTCAATCTGCCGGGTAGAACACTGCAGCAGTTCCGCTGCCTGTTTCTTCGTCAGCAGTTCCGGCTGAGACTGTTCCGGATGTCGTCGTTCATGTCGATTCCGATTGTCTGGTGTTGCTGTCGTCATTCGTTCGCCCTCATTGTGAGTTTTGAAAGTGGGTCGCGATTGTTTCGCGTCCCTTCACAATGTGGCGTTCAGTGCTTATTCCTCCGGTTTTGAGTGCTTACGGTGTCTGATTCTTCTGCATCGCGCACGAAAAACCCTCGAAAACTCTGCATTTTCGAGGGTCTGATTTTTTTCGCTGATAGGGACTTAGTGCCTATCGCTTAGGAACTTTCTTCGCCACGTTGAACGCCGTTGGGGAAACAGTGTCTTTCATGAGTTCAGCCCGACCTTTCCGGCGATCGGTCTTCCACCACTTAGAACCTTCGATTGATCTTTTTGACCCGTAGCCCAGGACTCTGTAAACCTCCAGCCAGTTATTGGCCTGAAGTAGTTCCCGCGCCTTTTCTCGGCACGCGCTGTTCGTTTGATTCTCTTTGAACGCCTCGTTTATCCCCTCAATCCGCCGGTCCACTTCCTCGCTGTAGGTCTTTGGCTTTCTTTTGCGGTTCGGGTTTGTGTCCAGAGTGCCAGCAACTTCAGTCATTGCGGGTACCCCGATCATTTTTTCCAGTTCGGTCACGCATCCATCCAGCAGTTTCACGGCAAGTTCAAACCGTGCCCGTTTGTCAGTCACGTCTCCGAACCGTCCAACCCGGCTGAACAGCTTCGGTGCGGGCCTTTCGCACAGTACGTTCAACGCTGAAAAGGAATTGCCGAGAACATCCGCAGCGTCGGTGCCTACAAGCTGATTCCAAACCTTGACCAAGTCGCCACCGGTTGCGTCCGGCGATGAATTCAGCAGCGTCTGCGATATCAGCCGCCGAACATCCAGACCACCTTCAGCGCGGCGCACAACGACTTTCAGCCGCTCCGTGATTTCCTGCAGTTCGTCCATGGTTCCGGGTTCCTGTCGTCCGGATGATCCTGAAGAAAACTCGAGCCGCGAAACGGATCAGGATTTCCGCTTGTCAGTCGGGTAGCTACTCCCGAGCCTATCGCGTTCGATGCCCGGAGTTTACTTCAGAGTTCGTTCTGCGTGTTGAACAATTTTCCGCCTCGTCGTCTCGCTGAAAAATGGCCACGCTTTGATGACTATTTGCAGATCCGGGCAAAACTGGCCACCTGGATGGCCACCGTTTTTCTGTTGTTCTGAAATCCCAGTGTTTTCATTGGTCAGATCCGATTCATTCGAGTCCCTGCGGGGTAACTGAGAACAGCGTAGTCAGACGAAGAGCCCCGAAAATCCTCGTGATTTTCGGGGCTCTTTGCTTTGGTGGGGATGTCATTTTCCGTCATTTCGCCTGCCTTGTGCCCCACCACTCCGGTGACTGCATTCTCAATGTGTGCATCCTTCATCTGCAGGTACTGCCGCGGGCAGAAAAGGGGGCAGGACTCATTGATCTGGGTTGCGAGTGATGTGACGCTGCTTTGCGCAGGCCTCCGCCGCTGTGCGCAGGTCTCCTGACCTCGCACTGGCTTCGACCGAAGGTCTCAAATGATCGATCGCGCGACAGACGGGCGCAGGCGACTGTGGCGGTCAGCTCGGATGGCTCGTCAGGAGACCGGCCACAAAGATGGTGCCGATGATCCGGAAGAGGAAAGGGGTCAGCGACGGCTTCGCGCCGGTGGAATCATGACTGACGGCTACCGTCGACCTTGCGTCGGCGGAGCCCATAGCTGACGTCTGCAGACACGATGAAGATGAAGATGTCTCTGGTGAGTCTCTGTCTGGCTCGCCCAGGCGGAACCGGCGAAGAAGACGCATGACAAGCTCGTTTCGCTGCTTCCGCCCGGATAAACCGGACGGAGAGCTGGCCGCCGCCGTCTTTGTTGTAGCTGTCAGTTGTTGCTCCGCCGGCACGAGGCCGAAGGAACGAGATCTTCAATTGCAGCGTCATGAAAACGACCTGGGAACGATACGGGGCAGGTCTCATCCATAGAGCCGCCTCCTTTTGCGATGAAGCCGTGGCGTGCGGGGTGTCACTGTTCGTTCCGTGAGTGTGTCACTGGCTGTGTCAGTGACTATGCTGAGACGGTTTCAGTTACGGTGTGCTGGAACCAATCAAAGCCAGGGCGAATCAAAGCCAGGGCGAATCAATGAAGAGATGTAGAACAACACTGGCATTGCCAGTGGCACACCAAACCACATTTTACGACACTGCCACCCGGCGGATCCGGACCAAAACGCTCTGATTCGTTGGTTGGTCTCCGGCGCGATTTGGCAGGCTGGATCTTGCCCCAACTTTTCAGGGGAACCGCTGTTTGCTGGGTCTTGGCTCAGCAAGCTTGTACAAATTCAAACAAAGTTGTTGGCCAAGGCAAATGAGTCGTACATGAACCAAAATCGCATCCACAGGTTGTTCTTACAATTCAAGAGGTACATCGATAAAGAAGACTGGGATTCGCTTCGGCGAAATCTTGGCACCGTGCCCTCTCTTCGATCATACTCAGAGGCAGACGACTCTCTCCTATCCCACGCATACTTCATAAGTCCGAAAACGGTGCGAGAAACAGTATCATGTGGCGTGAACCCAAACTTACCCTTCACTGATGGGACGACCCTGCTGATGTGTTATGCATCCAGAGGTAATCTCAAAATGGTAAAGTTTTTGCTCAATAACGGCGCAGATGTGAACGCCGTTGCGAACTGTGGTGAAACAGCATTCAGCTGGAGCTGTGTATCAGACCGACTCGCTTGCGCGATCGAAATCCAGGCTCACGGAGGTACGTGGAAGTCTTCGGTGATGACGACGATGGATCTGGTCGAACAGTTTGGTGGATCGGCAGAAACAAAGTCCTGGCTACGTAGTCTTTGAGCAGGAATAAAACGGTTGAGGGAAAAAACCAAAAGCGGTCAGGTTTGATTTCTTTCTGATTCTTTTGGCCGATTGGCAGTTTTGCAGCGGAACCAGAGCGTCAGGGCACCTGACGTATTGAGACCTGACACGTTTCTGCTCACTTCCGCGTGGCCGCTCGTTGGATTTTGAAGGGAGCTACAACGCTGTCGACAACTCGATTCACCTCCGTCGCGTCTGCAACAATGTCATGGTCCCAAATGTCAATGGGCCCATCTTTGGTGACGATTCGCAGGTAGTCACTGCCATTTTCTCCACCGCCTGACCATGGTTCAGCCCGTACGAACCTATCAGTGAGCACAGGGTAACAGCGGCCTGGATTCATCCGCACCAAAACGCCCTCCGGACCGACTAGAATACCGAGCCTTAGATCACCTGCCTTTCGGTCACGGTATGCAACTAACGCTGTCCAGAGTCTTCGACCAACCCAAAGCAGATAACCAAGCATTGCGGCGGCGATCAAGACGATAGCTATCCAACTCTCACTCGACAATGTGAACTCTGGAACGACTGTGAAAAGGAGCGTTCCCATCGCACCGTATCCGGCTAAACCAACGACGAAAAGCATGAATTCGGTGAGTGGGCTGATGACCCTCGGCAGAACCGTAACGTCCGACGGAAGGGCGTAATCGCGATCGATCCATTGCCGAAATGGGACGGGCAAATTCTTGTCACGGACACGGCGCATAGTATTGCTTTTCAGGTGACACTCGAGTGAGAGCTCGTTCATCGTGAGTGTGACCGCAGTTGCGGGGGTAGCCCTCTGAGAACCGGCAGTTTCTAATAGTGGCCTTCACGTGATGGTTCGCAGGTGCAAAGCATCCGTATCAGAATTGGCAGGGAGGCGGGGGATAAGCATGATAACGGGAGATGAACTGGGCAAGTCTCACGTGTTTGTCCAGCTGCCGTTCACCGTGTTTTCGCTGGTTGAAGAAGCCGTTCGTCAGGGAAATTCGAGGAAAGATTCTGAACGGGGCCATCAACTGAGACTGCAAGTGCATTTCAAGTGCCATCCACCTGAGAATGCACGTGTCATCCACCGTCCGAATCCAATAAAAGGCCATTCACCCTGCGATGATTCGCAGTCTCAACCCGTAAGCTTGTGTTCATTGGCCGTAAACTGATTTCGGGTCGAAAACGCGGCTGCCTTCGACGGTGACTTCTCTTGATTCAGGATGAACTCGGCGAAAGAAACAGCTGCGGAAGCCTTCGTGACAGGCGGCTCCTCCGATCTGGTGCACCTTGACCAGAAGTGTGTCGGCATCACAGTCGAAATAGATGGCTCGCAGTTCCTGCACATTGCCGCTCTCTTCGCCCTTCCGCCAGAGCTTCTTTCGGCTGCGACTGTAGTAGCAGACCTTTCCTGTGCGCAGGGTTTCTTCGTACGCTTCCTGGTTCATCCAGGCCATCATCAGGACATCGCCCGTTTCGGCGTCCTGAGCAATTGCTGGAATCAGTTCAGACCTGGAGAAATCCGGCCCTTTGTGCTCGTTCATGGCTTCTTCACACTAGTGGCCCTGACAAAACCGGGACAGGCACCCTGCTTCCCGTGTACTCGGGGCGTTCCAGAACGCATTTCAGAACCGGGACACGTGCTCTGCAATCTGCATGTCTGATGGGAGCCGGTCCCGGTTTTGTCAGGCGTTGGTTGAAATGCGAACGACGTGCCCACGCACGCCGCATTATCCGGGGAACCTCAGAAACAGCTCTGCGGAGGTTACCAGCACCAGCGGGACATCTCCAGCAGAACCTGTCGGACTCATTTTCCGGCGAGGAAAATTCTCGTTCAGGAGTCTGCTCCGATGGATCGCAGATACTGAGTGCCGCAGATCATTGTCGCCGCACACTGGATGGCCTCGTGGATTGCCTCGTCGGAAATCTGAAGGCTTCGAGCCTTCGCGACGTGAGCGGCAGTGCAGGGTTTGCAGCCATTCACATCACTCAGGCTTAGGTTGATCAGTTCAACCGTCTGCTGGTCGAGTGACGTGCCTGTGAACGTGTGAGCACGAAGACCCACTCCCATCCCGCCGAAAACATCCGAACCACTGATATCACGGAACTTGAACAGCACATTGTACATGGAGTTTGTCGCACCCACTGCGAGGGCTTCGGTCATTTCCTCCGTGCTGACGTTTCGTGACCCTGCAAACGTTTTCAGGTATCGCAGCCAATGATCTGATCCAGCCTGCCCGGCCACTGCAACGGCCACGAGAAACTTTCGTTTCTGATCGAGCTTTCCGTCCCCCAGAACGAACTTTCGAAAGTTCATGAAGAAGTCATGGAGGAAGGCCGGCACGGGAGCAAAATAGCGAAAAATTTCGGGCACTTCGTCAATTTCGAAAACTTCTCGAATCCTTTCGAAAACCTGAGCTGCCTTTTCCGATGCATCCGAATCACTGACAGGCAGAACAAATGACATCAGCGGATCACCTTTAAACCACCGGGCAGCCTGTGAATCAGCTCAGATCCCGAAAACACATCAAGAGAATCAATCGATAATGCAGAAGATATTCCCAGCAACGGCAGAGTCAAACCCCAGATCAGCCTGAACACTGAATTTCGCAGGGGTACTGCGAGTTGGCGATCATCCGGGCTGTATTCGCCGTCGCGTAACGTCTTCGACGGGTTCGCTGCAGCGACACCGTGTTTCGGCTATGTTGAAACACCGCGGCTGCGTTTCAATAAATTCAATGACGAAGACGTATTCATCGTCCTTACAGACTTACAGAAAAAAATTGACAGTTCAGACCAGTCTGCGGCAGAAATCGCCGAACAGCATGCGGGCCTTTTTCTCCGCGTCGACGCAACCTGCCGAAATCAGCAGAAAGCGACAGGTCATCAGACTTGATTTAATCCCGAGGGGAAAAGAATAAATCAATCTGCCACCATTTTCTGAGGACGAGCGGAAAACGTGTCGATTGTATCAGAAGGACGGAACGGGACTCCTGCCCAGACCGCGTTTCAGAACTCCCGAAGATCAGGAAGTTCCGTAATGGGATTTCTCCAGATGTTCTGTGGCCGAACTCTGGTTCCTGGTTATCTGCGACTGCTGTGTGAAGAAAGACGGATCGGATGGCAACCCTCAGGTGCTTCTCGGCCGAGAAACGCCGTCGGCAGGAACGATTTATGACGGAACACATCGAAACTCTGCCGCAGGATGCTGTCGCGTACCTGCGAATGGCGGATGGCGAGTGCCGCTTTCCGATTCGTCCGGTTCACGAGGGCGATTTTCTCATCGGCAGTGGAATGGACTGTGATCTCCGATTGGGAGACGGAATTCTTCCGCCTCTGCATTCCGTTCTGCGAGTCACCTCAAAAGCCGCGATCTGGACTCGACTTGTCCGTCTGCCGGCTCTGGTGGTGAATGGCGAAACGGTTCAGCAGGCGGAACTCAACGACGGCGATCTTGTCGAGATCGGACCATTCAGGCTGACCTTTCGGTTCGCGTCCGAACGCGCGGAAGCTGCTCTTCAGGATCTACTGACAGCAGATCGTCGGAGCATCGGGGCCAATTTCCCGTCCGGGCTGTCCGCGTCTGATCTCACAGACCTTCTGCATCGCGAGATGGTGACTGTCGAGACTCTGCAACGTAACACAGCCGACGCAATCAGCGAGATGTTCCGAATCTTCGGGCAGCCTGATTCCGAGACGAACGCACAAACCCGTTCAACAGCAGAGCCCCCGAAGGAATCCGCACACGACGGCGAAGAGCTTCTCAGAATCATCCATTCCCAGGCTGATCGAATTGAATCACTCAGCGAAGTGCTCGACCATGTCGTTCGTCAGCAACGGATTATGACAGACGTCCTGCACGGACTGACGGAACGAATCGCAGCGATGCAGAGCAATCCGGGAAGTATTCGTCGAGCAAGCGCCTGACTGTGGTTTCATGAGTGAACGTGATCTCGATCAGCTTGACATGTGGCAGTTTGACCTGCCTGAGGAACTGATCGCGTCACGCCCTGCCGAACGGCGAGAATCAGCACGACTGCTCGTTGTTGACCGAAACTCCGGTTCGATTTCCGATCATGTCGTCTCTGATCTGCCAAAGATTCTTGCCGAGAACGACATTCTGGTATTCAACAACACCCGCGTTCTCCCGGCACGTCTTTTCGGATACCGTGTTCAGACCGGTGGGCGCTGGGAAGGCCTGTTTCTTGAAGAGACAGCAGATGGCGGCTGGATATTGCTCTGCGAAACTCGCGGACGACTGCAGCCGGGCGAAACGATTCGCGTTGTCCCCGCAGACGAGCTGATCCAGCGTGCAGAAATCAGCAGACCGGTCGAAGAATCTCCGCAGCCCTCAATGAGCGCGGTTCCCGCGCTGATACTCTCTCTCGTCACAAGGCGGAACGATGGCAGCTGGTTGGCGATTCCGGCTGCCGATTCTCCGTACACGCTCGAACGCCGCGGTTCGATGTCCATGGAATCGGTGCTGCAGCTTTATGGCAGCCTTCCTCTTCCACCATACATGGGACGGCGGCTGGCGGACGCGAAAGATCGTGAGCGGTACCAGACGACATTTGCATCAGAGCCGGGCGCTGTGGCTGCACCCACTGCGGGACTGCACTTTACTCCGGAACTGTTGGCAGAATGTCAGCGCAACGGAATCGACTCGACGGAGGTCACGCTTCATGTCGGGATCGGAACATTCCGGCCCGTGAAAGTGTCTCGACTGTCAGAACATGAGATGCACTCGGAATGGTGTCGTCTGTCAGATGCCACTTGCGCGAAACTTCGAAGTTCACGGGAGCGATCCGGAAGAATCGTGGCCGTTGGAACAACCTGTGTCAGAACGCTTGAATCCGCAATCCGAGAGACTGCCGGAGATATCCAGCCCTGGCAGGGCGAGACAAGCATCTTCATTCGCCCTGGTTTCAAATTTCAGATGGTTGATGGGATGCTGACAAATTTCCATCTGCCCGGTTCGACACTCATCGTGCTCGTCGCTGCTTTCGCCGGCTATGACCTCGTCATGGAAGCGTACCGTCATGCCGTTTCCCGGAAGTACAGGTTTTACAGCTACGGCGATGCCATGCTGATCCTGTGATGATTTCCGAGTGAGAAAAAAGTCGAGCACGTTTCAAGAACAGGGAAGGCACCCTTGCAGTCGCAGGATCTGCAGCAAAACGCCGTGGCCGTCGGGAGCCAGTCTCGGTTTTGAAGCCACCTGTTATCATTTCTCTCCGAGCGAAGACCTGTGGTTGAGAGGTGCTCACGAAAAAGATCCTGCTACACTGCAGTTCGACGAATGGAGTGCAGATTCATCCCCGAGCAATGAACTTGCACCGAAGGGTAACCGTGCGGACCGACCATAAGTCGTTCCCAAAGCTGGAGTGAAAACGGTGTCTCAGGTTTCTGATCGAATCGCTCCTTTGGCGGTCGCATTCTTTCGAATTTCCCTTTGTGCATGGGTCGGGGGAGCGGCATTGTTTGTCATGACCAGCGTCGCGGAACAGACATCGCCGGAGTTCGGTTCGATGATTCGGGATCAGCTGGCCACGATTCGTTTTCCTTGGTACTACGCCTTCGGCGGAATCAGCCTCGCGATTGCTTTGATCTCCGGTGTCGTGGCAAGAATATGCTGTCACGGTTGCATTCGAAAACGAATCACAGCTTCCCTGGTGTTCACTCTTATCTCCGCTTTGATTGCAGCTGTGGATTACGTGGCTGTTTATCGTCCTCTACAGGAACAGATCACACCACCGGGGCAGGCTCGTTCTCAGCGATTCGTGGAACTCCACAATCAGTCTCGTCACATCAACGAGTTGCATATCACTCTGGCACTGATCGCCGCCGTCCTGGCCGTGCTTCCATCGAAGGGTGAACTCATGGCGGGATGTGAACTCCGAATTCCGGCACCGTCCCCTGATCCGGAAAAGCGATCGTGACGGTTTACTCAGAGCGATCTGATTCACGTTGAGACGGACAACCTGATCCAGCAAAGAATGTCTCGCGAGGTTGTTCCGGGGTAATTCCCCGAATTCCACTCAAGCGGATTCTGCCGGAACCTGTGGAAAAGACTTTTTGCAAGCGGATCTGCCCCAGAGATTTCTACGGAAAAGCGGGATTTGATCTGCGGACACCTGATAGAACCTCGCTGCGCCCGGATCGACCATCTTTTTCCGCGTGCTGAGGGATCAATCCATGTGGCCACGTTCTGTGTCCCTGCCGATCTGGACCACCATCGCCATGTCGATGGTGGGATGTTCTTTGATCGCATTTCCTGTTGCAAAACATCCTCCACAGACCCGAAGCATGATGAGCATGCAGGACCTGGCTGACCTGGAGGAATGTTTCATTGGTTCTCAGGATTCCACGACTGTCCCGAAGCCGGATCTCGAATCCATCCGCGTTGGTCAGCATCTCCAGATCCTGGGTTCTCGTAAACCAACGGCAGAGTTCCCCGATCTGATGGCCTCCGTTTTCAAGGTCGCCGGAACCGTCAAGCAGATGGGCACGGACGGCGTCGTGCTGCAGGATGCTGTGATCATCAGCCACGAAAGTACGGTTACGGGAACGTCTGTTGTGAGCAAGGTGCCGCACTTCGGGCGATTGTTCAGCAACACCGGGACACGGCGATCGGTGACCGCTGTTCCAGGAGAAGTGTTGATCGAGTGTGCCAGCATTCTGGCAGCACGAGAACTGACCGCAGAGGCATTCGAGTCAGTCAGGGAGCACGGTGAGATACGAATCGGTGTCGATTACGATGCTGCGGAGAAATGAGATTCCGTGATATGCCGAACAATCAGTGAATGCTTACTATGCCACTGGCATAATCGATCTCAAGTCGCCGATCTGTGAGCAAGATGGTCCCAAGTAGTGCATACTCACCATCGTTTGTGTCGACTTGAGTGTCGAAATTGCGACCGAACCATTCAACTTGGCAACCGTATGTCTCCATTGCCACTTTGCTTCCGTCAGCCAGCACCGCTTCCGCTGACGACTCCATCGGCAACTGCAAATCATCCACAATGCTTTTCGGCAAAACCAATGACCCGTTGAATGCGGTATCTATCCACGCCCAGCACTGAACGAACCTGTGTCCCGCTGGTGCTGCGAGCCGCACTCCAATCAATGCACGCTGTTTCTCATCGACATGTCCATTCATGATTCCATATGTCCGATGAAGAGTGTGGCACCGTATCCAACCTTGATGGTATGAGAAATGCGTTCAGGAAACTTTAACCGTGCTGCACGTACTGCAGCGTCCAGGGATTCAGCGAAGAACCACTCTCCAGACTCGGGTTCAATTGACACAAATTCACCCAAATGGGAGTCTTCCCAATCGGTTCGGTGTGCTTCGTAAACGGCTTTCGCTCGTTGCATTACTGAACGGGTTTCTTCAGAAATCATCGGTAGTTCCAGCGTTTCAGGCATAACACGGCGAATTCTATGCGGTGAAACAGTAGATGTCACGGTGGATCGTTTTTGGATACCTGAAACGCGTTAATGGTGCGGCATAACGAAGCGTTGCACCGGAGTTGCGGCTGGTGGGTTTTCTGTTTTTCGAGCATCCACCGGCGGCAACCCCGTGAACGCCGTAGTTATCGCCGGTATTGCAAGACCAGGACTGGCTCCCGGTGGGCAGTGCCGCAGAACCTGCAACGATGCCTGTCCCGGTTTTGAAGCCCGCTCTATTCTGGTGTCCAGCGCGCTTCCGGAAGTCGAAAGACTCGAGTCATGAAATTGTCATCACGGAGTTCGATGAGACGAAAACCCGGAGCGGCTCGTTCAAATGTCGCTGTGTCACCCTCCGGCACGAACTGAATTCCCGTCGATGGCGTTGTCACAACAACGGACTGGGTAACCGTGCGAGTGGACTCATGATGCACATGGCCGCAACAGACCAGTCGGATTCGCGGTTCATTCCGGATGAGATCCGTCAGCAGTTCCCGACCATTCAGTCCAATGCGATCCATCCAGATACTATTGAGAACGACCGGTGGATGGTGCATAAACAGAACGACGGAAGCCTCTGGGGATCCGGCAATCTGTTTTCTGATCCATGTGATCTGTGACTCATCAATCTGCCCGGCAACTTCACCGGGAAGATGAGTGTCGAGCCCCAGACAGAGCCACTTTCCCGCGTCAAAGGCGAAGTTGATCTTTTCTTCGCAGGAATCTGCGTTCATGCGATCAGCAAAGACATCGCGCAGAACGGCTCGATCATCGTGGTTTCCCGGAACCTGAAACAGGCGGGAATGCCAGGGAGCTAGAATTGAACGAACAGCCTGGTAGCTCTGTGGCAGTTCGTCATGAGTGTGATCGCCGGTAATGACCAGAAAGTCGAACTCGAATTGTTTCTCGACAATGTATTGAACAACATCCTGAAGCGTTTTCCGCGTCGGGATTCCCTTCAGTTGAGCTTCCGGGTCAGCAAAGACATGCAGGTCTGTGATCTGAAGAATGCGAACAGGCTTCGAGCCAGCAGTCATTGGGCAAGTTCCCGAATTTTGGCGGGGAGTTCTTTGTCGACAAGGCCAAGAACGCCCCGTCCTTCGTTCAGACGATCATCCACATCGTACTGAGTGTCTTCGCAGTCGATCTTCCAGAACTCTTCCATCGCTTCGCGGCTGAGCGGCTTCAGCGGACGAACGATTCGAAATCCGACACCGCGAGCAGGATCAGTGGTAAACCACCATGGACTGTTCGGGAGATTGGGATCGTACTGCTTCCAGGCTTTGTCATCAGAACCAAGTCGCGATGCGGAGCGACACTCGATGGCAGAAAATTCCCAGGAACCGCCGCGAACGACTCGCGGATACGGGCGATCGGGACGAGCCCAGTCATCCTGACCACTCCGAACTCGTTCGACTTCAGAATCGGGGTAGGGAGCGTACGCGTCAAGGACCCATTCCGCAACATTTCCGTGCATGTCATACAGCCCCCACGGATTCGGTTGTCCGCTGCGGACAGTGCGTGTTCCCTTTCCGGCAGCGTTTTCGGCAAACCATGCGTACTCCGGGAGTTTTGCCGCATCATCTCCGAATGACCAGGCCGTGGTCGTGCCGGCACGGCAGGCGAACTCCCATTCCGCTTCCGTCGGCAGCCTGTAGTTGTGCTCAGAACAGAGAGAAATCCATTTTGTAAACTGCTTCGCTGCGTACTGAGTCATGGAAACCGCAGGCTGTTTTGGATTCTCTCCAAATTCAAAAGTGAAGTCCGGTTCATAGAGTGGTGTCGGTGCTGTGATTGCATCGATTCGGTTTGCATCAGTGACAAGACGTTCGTTGCGTGTTACGAACTCCTTGAAGACGCGATACAGTGACATGAACGGCTTATACTGCTCCCAGGCCGTTTCACATTCTGCGATCCAGAATGGTTCCGTTTTCCAGTTCAGAGAAGACACTTCATCAGCCTGATGGCCTGGTTCGCCGGCGGAACTTCCAATGCGAAACGTGCCCCCGGGCACAGGGATCATTCGGATCGAGACATCCGTGCCGGGAATCTGAACGTCATACGGAACCATCCAGCCGCCGGGGATCTCCACTGACGGTCCGGAAACCGGCTTATCGGCTGCGATTCCCGCAATCGTCTCGCCGGCCTGACAATCCGGCGGTACCAGGCAGCAGATCTGCAGAAACATCACGGCAGCAATCAATCGCGCTGAAGATCCGACCTTCGTCAATCGCAGAGTTGCGTTGCTGTTCAGCAGGAAGCAGAGCTTTTCGTTCGGGATCTGTTCTGGAAGGACCGTTTGCATGCAGCAGGCATTCGATGAGAAATAGGGTGGGACATCGTTCCGGCAGGGATCAGCGGAAAGAGGTTTATTGCGGCCGGCGAGTCATATCAGGGTTTCGGTCGCGGCCTTTTCTTTGCGGCTTTACCAGCTCCAGCCCCCGGACTGAACGTTCGCTGGAGCTCTTCCAGAGATGTTTTCCCCTGAACAACAAGCCGAAGTGCATCCTTCTGCAATGTGAGCATCTCGTCTGCGATCATCTGTTTTCTGACCGATGGAGCGTCAAAACTCTCGGCAATGACTTCCTTCATGCCATCTGTCATTTCGAGCACCTCGTAAACAGCAGCTCGCCCGTGATAGGGAGTTCCGCCACAATCGGCGCACATCTCTTCGATTGTCTGAGCATTCGGATCATCGGGCGGTGGCGGTGAGGGAGCTCGATAGAGAACCGTCGTCTCCGGAGGCAGATTCAGTTTCTTCAGCAGCACAGGATTCGGACGAAACGCCTGCTTGCAGTCATCGCAGAGTTTTCGAATCAGCTTCTGTGTGATGACAACTCTCAGCCCCTTCAGGACACTGTCGATTCCGACCCATTCGATCATCTGCTGAATCGCTTCCACTGGCGTATTCGCACGCACCTCCATGATGAACGAGAGTCGGTCGCTGAAATCGAAAATGGTCTGAGCGACATGAGGATCCGTGAGCGGTTTCATGAACATGACATCAGCTTCGCGCCGTTCAAGGCGTTCGAAGCTCGTCTCAAGATCGTGTCCAGGCTCCGGCTCGAAGTCTGTCACGTTGGTGAGCTCATTGCCCTTGAGATCCGACATGTTGTAGACCGCGTAGAGATACGGATCCACAGAATGCACAACGACCATTGCCAGTGAGGTGACTCCGGAATCCGGAGGTCCGCAGACCAAAATGACGCCGCTGCGACTCCCGGTGTGTTTCCGAATCACGTCACGAACAAAAACCGGAAGACCGACATCTGCCGGACGGTTGATGGATACCTTTTGGTTCTGAATCTTGACTCGCAGACGTTCACCGCCGGTTTTCAGCGGTACAGAATCGACCATGAGTCGGTAAGGGATCTTTTCAAACTCCGCCTTGATTCCTCCCGCCTGTTCCGCTTTTCGCTCGTTGATATCCAGTCCGGCGAGCAGTTTGCCCATCTGAACCAGCGCCATCCCCTTCTGGGCAGGCATGGCGGTCACCGGATAACTCACACCGTCAATGATGAAGCGGACGGTCACACGACCTTCTCGGGGTTCAAAATAAATCGTATGAGCGCGACGACGAATGGCATCTGACAGCAATGTCTTGAACGGGATCAGTGCGGCCTGAACCAGTTTTGCGTTGGCCTTCAGGTTGGTCTCGCGCCCGAACAGAGGGCCCTGAAACAGAACCTGCTCCGTCTCTTCCTGTGGCGGTTCATTCGTGTTCGATTTTGCCGAGTTTGCGGCTTTTGAGCTTGCCTGCGGTGATTTTTTCGGTCCAGCCATCAGATCTGTCCTTACTTGCTTCTGGTGCAACTCAGCGGCACAGCGGAATTGTGGCATGTCACCGGACGCCACTCCACCATTATGCTCCGAATTGCAGCCGGAGAATCAGATTTCGGACATCGCAGACATGCATTTGCTCGGCTTCACAGGATCTGGCGGAACAGATGGCAACAGGCCAGTCTGAAAGCATCTGATCAGCATCCGGAAGCCGGCCGTGACTTCCACGAACAACTTCTGCCTTCAGCCCGATGACATCCATATAATACCGGAAACCGAGCATCTTTTGCAGTAACCGAGCTGCAACGCGGAGTTTCGGGAACCTCAGATCCGGATTGACCAGCAGTTCCGCAGGATCGTAGCCCGGTTTTCTGTGGATATCGACGGTTCGAGCATAGTCCGGCGCCAGAGCGTCATCCATCCAGAAGTAATACGAAAACCAGCTGTCGCGAGCACTTACCGCCACGAGATCGCCGCTCCGCTCATGCAGCAACCCCAGCGTCTTCTGCTCTTCTGAAACAAGCACTCTTTCGATTCCGTCAGTTCTGTCAAGAAGCTTCCTGACAGCAACCAGGTCACGGGAAGGATCGCGGACGTAAATATGCGCTACCTGATGATCAGCAACGGCGAACGCTCGTGAAGCTCCACAGTCCAGGGTCTCCCAGCCCAGCGGTTCTCGCCTCACTGTCAGAAAGCCATTGTCTCGAAGCACACGATTGATATGCACAACGCGCGTCGTTTCCGTGATCCCGTACTCAGAAACGACAAGCACTTCAGCTCCCGCTTCACGGGAGGCGTTGATCAGTTTTCCGCATTCACGATCAACGAGACGCACATCATCTCTGATTGCCGGGTTATGCGGCCCGATTCGCTGGAGGTTGTAATCCAGGTGCGGCAGGTACACGAGCATCAGCGACGGTGACTGATTCTTCCAGACATCGACACTGGAATCAGCAATCCATCGAGAACTGAGTATGTCGGCTGTGGGACCCCAGAAATGAAACAGCGGAAACTTCCCGAGTCGACTCTGGAGTTCATCGCGAAGGTCTGCGGGTGAACTGTAGAGGTCCGGAATCTTTCGGCCATCGGCGGGATACGAAGGTCTTGGTGTCACAGACCAGTTCACGTCTGCATACATGTTGTACCACCAGAACAGACACGCTGTCGTGTGTTCGGTGTCGCGGAGTCGTGCTGTCTGGAAGACCTTTTCTCCGGAGACCAGTTGATTCGCCTGTTTCCAGAACATCACTTCAGCAAGGTCACGAAAGTACCAGCCGTTGCCAACAATCCCATGCTCCGAAGGCATCCTTCCGGTCATCATGGAAGCCTGAACCGAACAGGTGACGGCCGGCAGCACCGTCTTCATAGGGCACTGAAATCCATCAGCAGCCAGACGGCTGAGATTGGGCGTGTCACTCCCGATCATCTCGGAGGTCAGCCCCACTACATTGATGACCATCAGACGTTTCATAAATGCAGTTTCCGGAGACAAATGCCGTTTTCAGAACGGCAGCCCGAAGATTCGATCGTGAAACCATCCTGAATGCAAACAAAAACAGCCGGTGCTCCCCTGGTAAGGAACACCGGCCGCGAATTCTGGATATCTAAGGACGGAGACTTCGGAACTCAGTCGAGCTGATCCCTGACACCGATGTCACCTGTTAATTCCTGATCCCAGCAGGAAGTTGATCTGGAGCATGTTGAGCAGTGCGTTTCCGAATTCTTCCGCCAATGTGTATCGAAGAATGATCACATCGTTGGGCTGGATCAAAATTCTCTCGGAACGATCCTGAAGCGCCCTGTTCAGGTCTACTTTGATGCTGATGGAGTTCCCACAGGGCAGTTCTCTGACGATGATTGCTTCAGAAGGCTGGCAGTTGCTTCGTCCTCCGTTCGCAGCACCGCCGCCGTTCGGGGCCCCTACGCCGCCGACCCCGGTCCCGGCATTACCGAGTGGACCTCCGGCGATCGCGATTGCTCCCAGAATATCCAGATCCTTGTCGCGAGGCAGTGGAAACTCGCCGCCACCGAGAACTCCCGCAGTGACGAATGTCTCTTCGTCTCGGCTTCGGATTACCACGATGTCACCATCATTCAGGATGACGTCTCGCTGAGTGAATACAGGTGGATTCGAGGGATTATATCGGAGCGGAATTCGTGTGACGTTCGGAGGATCCGGTACCGGAGCTTCGTTGCACACACAGGGGTCCTGACAGCTGTTGCAGTTCAGCTGACTCATGATCTGATCGTAGCTGACCGCTTCATTGAACATCCCGCGATAGATCATCACTTCATTCTTCGCATCGGTGCCCGGCATACCGCCGGTCTCCGTGAGTGCTCGCAGCACGTCGTTTTCGTATGCAGGCAGGTCAACAACGTGACCGGTTCCACGTTTCGAAACACCTTCTTTTCCGCCAGCCTCTTCACGAATCACCATGATACGGGTGGTTCGCTTTCGGATGAGCGTAATGATCACCTGGTCAGAATCCGGCTTGATGATGGCTCGAGGAGTTGTGTATGCCTGACGAATCTTCTCAGTGGCCGCGACGATTGACAGCCCCTGGACTCGAATTGGTGCAACGAACGGCAGAGCGAGTGATCCGTCTTCCCTGACAGGCACCGGATAGCCGATTGCCGGTGGTCGATTCGAATCCTCCGGGTAGTGAATCGGAGGCAGTTCCTCCGCAGTACCAAGAACGCCCTTGATGTAGACTCCGATCACATCTCCCGCACCGAGAAGATAAACTTCCGGAACGTCCTGTCGTAGTCTCTGGAGTGCCACATCTTCGTAGCGACTCTTCAGATCCGTCTGCAGAATCTGACGCGGGACGCGAGACACCGGAACCCCGGTCACCGTCTGGCATCCGACTTCGAACAGGATTGAGGTCATCACAAGCGACAGCAGCAGACCGTGTCTCCAGCCGAAGCAACTCGGCACGTGGCCGCCTTCGTTCGAGCAGAGATTCTCAAAAGCATCTGACATAATCGATTTCTCCGTACAATCTCGCGTGCCCTGAGGCATCAGGAGAGACCAGCCTTCAGGCTGGTTGTCTCCCGTGAGGAGTTCTTCTGAATTACTGCTGACTGTTCCTGAACTTTACGTGAGTCTCTCTGAGGGAACGCTCCAGGAGACAACATCGAGGTGAGCCGTTCTATTGATTCGTCTCAGTGCTTCAGTATCCGGGTGGCATTGCATATCCCTGAGGATGTGCAGCTGGGGGAACTGAATACTGAAACGGCATCTGATAACCTGCTGGCATCGCAGGTACGGTATCCATCTGTCCGCCACCGTACCCGGCCATCGGAGCAGGTATTGGTGCAGCGCCTTCGTGCTCCGGAACGGGTGCCGGATAAACTGGTGGCTGCACAGCCTCAGGTACCGGCTGCTGCGGATGATTTCCCGCTGGAGGTTCCTGAGATGGCATTTTACGCATCGGCATCGTCTCGGGAGCCATTCCCCCCATGCTGTCTGAAGAGGCGTATGGAGAATACGGCATCTTTGCTTTTGCGCTCTCAAAGTTCATTCGAGCTGTCGGCGAGATCGGAATCTCATTCAGACTGCCGTAGCCATCCTGCTGAGCAGCGAGAGCTCCATGGGCGAAGCCATCAAACCACGCATTGATTTTGCAGCGCCCGGCCGGGGACTGATAATGGGGTTTCCAGTAGCATTTCGGAGGAAGCGTCGGCTGACAGCCTTTTCCACCCTCCAGAATATTCCGATACCCCGCCTTGAAGCCTTTTGCAAAATGAAAAGGCTCCTGCAGATTATCGTAGCACCAGGACCATTCCCCCCACGCCTGCTGGGAGAGTATCAGATTGCGGCCATGAACTTCGCAATCGATTACACAATCCTGCATCGCAGCACATCCTGCCCCGAAACACAGAATTGCCGCCATTGCGATTCGCAGCGATACCCGAACCATAATCAACCTCCACGCTCGATCCTGCGTGCGTTATGTGACTCTTCTCAATGCATCCGTAGGGAAACGTGTCCCGTCAGCGTCAAATCCTGCAGTATCATTTCATCAACTCAGTGCTGAACCTGTCGTAGTTCGCTGGCGTGAATCGGAACAGCAAACTCGTTCGGCCCTTCGCTGCGACGCTGCAAAGCAGCCCTCGCAGCGTGCCGCACTGTTTCACTCCTGTCTTCCGACGCCACTCGTGTCAGGACCGTAAGCGTGTATTCATCCGTCTCGCTGCCATCGGCAACAAAGTCTCCAAGAGTCACCGCCGCCGTGCTCCGAACTGTCTCATCCTGATGCGTAAGCAGACTTTCAAGTGTTCTGGCCGTTTCCTGATCATGGGCGGTACCCGCAAAATGCCTCAGACTGGTCAGAGCCTGGATCTGGTACTCCGGCTCGTGACACAGTGCCAGTGCTTGCAGTGATTTTGCCGTGTCGCTCGTGGCTTCACCGCGATGCAGCTGCGTATCAGCAATCGCAAGGAGCAAACCGAAATCAGCGGCAGACGCCTGAGCTGCCGCAAGGACATCTCGAATTCGGAAGTCATTCAGGTCGCATTCTGCCAGCAATGCAGCAGCGAGTGACTGCGTCTCTGCACAATCTCCGAACTCGACGGCCCTCAGCAGCAGTTCGACATGAGTGGAAGCGGATCGCGAAGCTTCGCGAACCTCGGACAGTGTGACCTCCGTCATCCGCGAGACTGGGGAAACGCTGCTGGTCATATCCACAGGAACAGCTGATGATGCCCGCCTGACCGAACCATCAACTCCAATGGCTGCGCCTGCGGCAGCGACCACGGATGAACGGCTATTTTTCTGATAATGTGAGACTGCGACTCTCCGGGGGTCCTGATTCCCGCCTGCCGGCAACCCCTCGATGGATTCCTGTTTCCCGGATTCCACTGTTGAACCTGACGACAGCATCACAGCCTGAGACAGCGCGCAACCGTCCATGGATGCTTCTGTGTTCTCACTTGTCAGCTGGATCTTCGGAACATCGACTGGAACTCCGGCCTGAGAAGCACTGCTGTGACTTGCCACTCCGGATTCGGAGGGCCGAACCACCGGCTGTCCGGGTACGATATTCTGTTGCCCCGAAAGTTCCTCCGAACCAGACCGAACAGGGATGGAGTTCGCCAGTGCCAGAGCTCCGGCAGAACCCGTCGGACCACCCTGAGCCACCGGAGACGAAGACCGGCGAGCCATCACCTGATTCAACTGTTGGCGGATCACCGGGTCATTCGGGCGAACACGCAGCGCGGACTGATACATCGCAGCCGCCTGATCATACTTGCCCTGATTCTCAAAAACACGGCCCACCGCAACCATTCGTTCCGCTGAAGTCGATCTGCGGCTGCCGCGGTGAAGTCTGTCGCCGACAACCGTCTGAAACGCAGAGCATCCGACGCTGCCTGCAGTCAGTAGTCCTCCCAGCAACAGGATGAGTGGGCGACGAGTCAACATCCCGGACTCCCTCGGCGACTCGCATCAATGCGATCGCAGGCGTCGGCAAAACCGTAAAAACACGATCCTTCGCTGTATTCATCGGAATCGTTACTGCAGAAACATTCGAAAACTTTGTTAGAATCCGCCCGAATTACCATGGTTGATCCACGGATAGACGAGTTTCTGAGAACTCGCGAGATTGTGGAAATTCATTCAAGTCGCGAGTCCCGGGAAGCAGTCGCTGAAGTGTCTGCAGCTGCATTAGTTTTGTGTCTGATGACCGTATGGAAGCTCGTGCGTCTGTTTTCTCGCACGCGCGGGCTCACCCTGCGCACTGCTTTCTGGTGGTCCTTCTGTGCTCAGTGGGTGCTGACGCTCAGTGTGGCTGGTCGACTTTTCTTTCCTGATTCAGGTGCTGCATGGCACTCCGCGGCGAGCTATCTCTCCGCAACACTGCTGCTGACCCCGCTGATTGTGATCCTCGGGGCTCGGCGTCCCGGAATCGACGCATGGCGATGGTTTGTGGTTCTGCCTCTGACAGTTGTGCTGCAATGGCCCGCGGCGGCACAGCTGCTCCACGGAGTCCGACGCGAACCACTGGAGATCGGAACTCCCGCAATCATCGGTGTCCTGCTGATTCTTGTCATGGGCGGCGGAAACTACTTCGGTACAGGATTCACCGGGCCTGCATGTCTGCTCTCTGCGGGAATCGTACTTCAGCTGCTCCCCGTATCCGGATGGATCTCGGATCCATCATCGCTTCCGCTCTGGTCACCGGTTCTCATCTTTATCGCCGTTCAGCTGACTGAATCCCGCCTGCACTGGCAGGTTCATGAGATTCAAAACACTTCAGACAGGACGGCGCGTGTCGACAGAGTCTGGTCTCTTTTTCGCGATCTGTACGGAATCGTCTGGGCAAAACGAGTCATGGATCGTGTCAATGTATTCGCCCGCCGAGAGAACTGGGCACGGGAACTGACGCTCGACGGCTTCGTACCACCACAATCCGAAAGCCATTCGGCGTCAACAGGAATGGCGTCTGCTGGTCCCGTGACGGAAGCGGAGCTCACTCGTGAGATCGACGTCATGTGCTGGGTGATGCGAAGGTTTGCCGACTCCGAATGGCTGCAGCAGCATTTCGGCGAAACTCCCCGTGCGATCTCTGAGAGTCACTCGGATTCATAACGGCGTTTCAGGTGCCGAATGAATGCGGACGTATCAAGCCCTTTTCCGGTAACATCGGAGATGATCTCCTCTGCATCGACACGATGACCTTTGGAGTGGATCCCGCTTCGAAGCCATTTCAGCAGATTCTGAAACTCGTTCTTTCGAATTTCTTCCTGCAGCGGTCGCTGAGACTCGTAGCTCTCCGCCAGCTGCGCTGCGTAGAGCGTTCCCAGAGTGTAAGTCGGAAAGTAACCGAACATTCCGAGCGCCCAGTGCACGTCCTGAAGTACGCCCTCCAGCGGTGACGCCGGAGTGACTCCCAGCAGTTCTTCGCAGCGTTGATTCCAGAGATCCGGAAGATCAGCAACTGAAAGATCTCCGGAGATCAGTGCCTGTTCGAGCTCATATCGGAGCAGAATATGAAGGTGATACGACACTTCATCCGCCGCAACACGATTTGTTCCCGGTCT
Source organism: Planctomyces sp. (assembly GCA_046345315.1). Taxonomy (GTDB): domain Bacteria; phylum Planctomycetota; class Planctomycetia; order Planctomycetales; family Planctomycetaceae; genus F1-80-MAGs062. The sequence continues at coordinate 17,789 of JBKDKA010000160.1, read as the reverse complement.
GACAAGATTCACCGAACGGCAGAACAGTTCGGAATTCAGACCTTCACAGCCGTGAGGAAATCGCTCCTGCAGAATGGGAAACCAGCAATCCCAGAATGCCTGCGACCGACCGACATGATTTTCCCAGAGGCGCGACTGTGATTCATGAATCGCCATTCCGGGAGCTTCTCCCAGGAGCCAGTCACGATCGATGGACAGAAAACCCTGATCGTAAAGCCCATGACCGCCTTCATGCAATGTCGCCATGATGGCTTTCAGCGGCTCCGATTCACTGATCGAGATGGTCAGACGGATGTCGTGAGCCCCGGCCTGAAGCGTAAACGGATGAGTTGATCGATCGAGACGACCTCGAGTGAAGTCGAACCCGATGGCTGTCAGCATCTGCCTGCAAAGATCCCATTGTCCAGAATCCTGAAAGACACGTCCCTTCAGCAGACCTGACCATTTCTGCGTCGATTCGGAATACTGTCGAACCAGTGGCACCAAATGATCTCGCAGTTCACTCAGCACGGGTTCCAGCCGCGATCGCGTCATTCCCGGTTCGTTTTCGTCAAGAAGCGAATCGTAGGGTTCTGTGCCGCGGCTCAGAGCATCGGCGCGTTCAATCGAGAGTTCCACGACACGCTCGAATGCTGACTGAAACACGGAAAAGTCATTGCGAACTCGAGCATCCTCCCAGGCACCCAGTGATCGCGAACGAGCTTTGGCGAAGGCTCGAACCAGATCTTCCGGAAGTGCCTGAGTAAGCCGTCGCAGTCGTCTCAGAAGAGTGATTTCCCGCATCCAGCGTTCGTCAGTTTCGCGCTGAGCGGCGACTTCTTCGATGAGGTCTCCGAGTCGGTCGGAGACCAGCCGACTATGCCTCAGGCTTTCCAGTGTCGCCAGCTGATCTCCTCGCTGAGCACGCCCGTCGCTCGGCAGGCAGGTTTCTTCATCCCAGCCAAGCAGTCCGATGGCCTGATCAAGGTGTCGGATTTCGGCAATCTTTGCTCGAAGTGCCTGTTCGGCTCCTTCGGCAACAGCCAGAGCACGTTTGCGAAGTCGAAGATCCTGCGGAGGATGTGCAACGAGCATCGCCGCGAGGCCTCCGTGCTGAGCCACGTTGACGACCTGCTTCTGCGACACACGACACAGCATGCCGAGTCCGTTTTCCGTCGGCGCAAATCCCATGACGGCATGGTACGGTTCTTCGAAGACCTGACCATTCGGGCCGATGACCGGGAATGCATGCACTGGAAGTCTGGTGGCGGCCTGAAGAACCCATGAGCACTGCGGATCATTAGCAAGCCGAACGGCCTCATTCAGAAGCTGATCCCACTCCGATTCGCTCACCGCAGCACCCAGCGTGACCCCGGTACCTCCATATCCGCGATTGGGCTTCAGAACCAGCAGATCACGGTGAGTGCGAGCGTACTCCAGAAGGTCACCACTTCTGCCGTGAGGCAATGACGTCTTACGATCCCGAACAATCCGTGTCCAGAGAACATGACGTCGAAACAGCCGGCACTCTTCCTCACTGAAAAAACGCCCTGCCAGACGTTCGTCGGTCAGAAGTTCCCAGCAGCTCTTGTGGTCAAAGTCTCCGACGATGGATGACACCACTCGATTCTGACGAAACATCAGACGCATCGCTTCAAGGCGATACCCGAGTTCTTTCTCCCGCTCCAGAAGGTCGCGTATCTCATAGTCTCTGTAGACGACATCGACTCGCAGATCTTCGTAGTAAACTTCATCTCCTGAGACTCGGAGTTCCGGAGGATCTGCGAGCGCAATCCGGAGCCCGTGACGTTCGGTCAGAAACTCACTGAGGACACGTTGTTCATCCGGCCCTTCGTGGATGTACTTCGGATCCACAAAACACAGGTGGCAGGAGTCTCGCCCTAGTGCCCGGGAATGGTCGATCAGCACCTGAGCAAAAAGATCGCGCTGATCGCGCGGCAGAGAAACATTCAGATCCGGATCGTGTGCCTTGAGTGTCGGAATCACGTCCTGCATGACGATCTGTTCCGCAAGCGGTGCGAAATGGATCCCACCGACACCGGACAGATTCGGTTCCATAAACTGGAGCGAATCCTGCCAGCCGGCAGCTGTGAAGTCACACACCGCGTCCAGCCGCCCGTAAACAGGATTGAGCCGCTGATGAGCGGGAGTCCAGGTATCGCGGACCCAGGCTTTCTCATCCGGTGTGATCGCCAGAATGCTTCGGACCTCTGCATCTTCGAGGTAGAGAGTTGGCAGCTGTTTGAGTGCTTCTGCGATTTTCAGACACACGTGGTCGACGTAATTGATCTGTTCCGGCATCGCCAGCAGCGGTCGCAGCATGATCCGCACAGCTTCGGCAACGCCATCACGCTCATAGACAACGCCATTCAAGGAGGCGTTCTTCTTCAGACGATCCGCAACTCGTCTGAGCGTCGCATCTGACACATGATTGATGGCTCGACGCACAGAGTTATCCAGCGTAGCGCCGGACAGTCCCAGTCTTTCGGATGGACTCAGCATATCGGTCAGCCATTCCCTTCGATTATCCGGTCAGAGTCTTTCGCGCAGGAAAACCTCAATCACAACAGGTGGTGTCGAAAACGTGCCTGTACCGGTTCTGAACCTGCGTTCTAAGCACTTTCAGTGCGGGAGCCGTCGAAAAACGTCCGGCAGCCTTTGTGATTTCAGGACGAACCGGAGTGATTTCAGGACGACCCTGATTTTTCGGCGATCATATCGACAGCGATCAGGAAGAAAAGTACACTCGAAGGGAGCCGTCATGTCATGCACCGGCCAGTGGTGTTCTCAGAAAGAAATCCGACCGGGAATTTCACGAAGGCTCCGAATGTACTGAACCGTGATTGAATCTTCCTGCGAGGATGGAATGGGCCGCCGTATTCGAAATCAGGGTGGAGAATCGGTCAGTCTGCTGGCGACGACATTCGTGATCGCGCTGGGAAGCGGTGCTGTTTTCTTCCTTCTGCTGATGGTTGATCAGGATGCAGCTCCGAAAGGCGCGACGGTCATCGGCATCCTGACGGGCGCGTTTCTTCTGCTTGTCGCGGCCCAGCGTTTCAGCCGAGGCCGAAGTGATGGATTGTCATTCTGGGTCACAGCAGGAAAGAATCATCGTGAAGATGGTCTTGCCAGCAGCTATACGCCTCGACGAGCCTCCGGCGGCAGACACCAGGCAACGCTTCAGGAAAACCGACCGATGTCGGTCGATGAAGTGCGAGAAATTCAGTCTGTCAGCTCCAGCACCTGGGTCCCATCAAAGCGAAAGCGATCTTCGCGCTGAAAAATTGCCGCTCAGGCTGTAGAATGCCGGAAACAACAGGCGATGCCCCGTACTCGGAGCCGTGAGATTGGTCTCTCAGTCACTATCGAACCAGTATCTTTCGGATCCGGACGTCCAGCTGATGCTCAAAGTCGCAGGCGGGGATCATTCCGCCTTTGAACAGCTGGTGGAACGTTATCAGGACCGGATGGTCGGCTTTTTCTTTCATATCGTCCGCGACCGATCCGCCGCTGAAGATCTCGCTCAGGACGTTTTTCTGCGCGTCTACCGGTCCAGGGAACGCTACGAAGCTCGAGCTCGCTTTTCCACCTGGTTGTTTCGAATCGCCCACAATCTGGCGAACAATCAGCGGCGAGACACGATCCGAAAACGAGAAATTCCGATTGCTCCGGGGTCTGACGCCTACGATTTTCAGCCACAGGGGAAAATCCTGGCAGAAAAATCGGCACTTTTGCCGACGAGACGACTTGATAGTCTGGAGATGCGAGACATCGTCCGAAATGCTCTGGATGATCTCGGAGAACGTCAGAAAACAGCGGTCCTGCTGCACAAGTTTGAGGGTATGAGCTACGAAGAAATCGGGGAAGTGATGGGGCTGGGGACCGTGGCCGTCAAGTCACTGCTCGCTCGCGCCAGACTTCGACTGAAGGAAGTTCTGGAAAAGTATCTTTGATCTGCCGAGCGCTGAATGGCTGAATGACCGGCTGAATCTTTAAAGAGCGATGACTGTGGAAGAAAAACGCCGAACCAGATCTCAGAAAAAGGATTCCGGTGATCCCGAGCCGGAGGTTTCTGATCTGGTCGCCTACCTTGATGGAGAACTCGACGATGCCTCGATCGAGCCACTTGAACGACGACTGATTGCGGAACCTCCACTCCGACGAAGCGTCGAACAGCTTGATCGAACCTGGAAGCTGCTCGATGCACTCGAAGAAACCGAGGCAAGCGGCGAGTTTACTCAACGGACGCTTGCCACGATTGCAGCATCGCACACATCCGGTGACGTTCAGGGAGAATCGCAGTCCGGTGTCGGAGCGAGTGTCACACGGATTCCATGGCGGAAAGCCGCGATTCTGTTTGCCGTGTGTTTTGTTTGCAGTGCGTCGGGCGTTCTTCTGGCTCAATGGCAGTCCGCACAGCAGAGACCGGAATCCGAACGGATGATTCTTGAGAACATCGAGGTGCTCCGAAACTACAACGAGTATTCTCTGGTGCCGAATGTTCAGTTCCTGAGAGATCTGAAACTGCCGGAGAACTCACAGCCAGCCTCGGCATCGACAACTCCATCTCCAACATCCGTGACATCCGGCGTATCGACCTCTTCAGAGAAAGGCCAGCCATGAATGTCAGAACATTCGCGGAATTGGTTCTGAATGCAGGTGCGGTCGTTTGCGGGCTTTCCCTGCCGCTTGTGATCTGGAACGGTCCCGACAACGCCGAGGCGAGACTTCATGAAAATGCACGGATTGTTTCGGAGATGTCAGCGGCGGAGAAGTTCGAAATTCAGCCGTCCTTCGAACAGTTTTCGCAGTTGACGGATCAGCAAAAGCAGTCGATTCAGGAAATCCAGAAAGCAACCGCTCAGGATCCCGTCCTCGCGGATCGTCTTCATCGTTTCGCAGAAATGGCCACTTCGCCGCGTTACGCGAAGTTCGTCGACCACCTGCCAAAGATTCGAAACGGGGAAGTCAGCGTTGCTGATGTCAATCGTGAACTCGCTGCGGAGAGTGCCGGCCAGACCATCATCCGAATCAATCCCGGAAAGCCATTGTCTCCGTTTGCCACTCCCTTCCTGCCGGACAAACCAGTCCAGTTTCCCGTGAGTGACTATCTCACGCTCCTTCAGAAGACACTTCCCGACTCAGAACTGACGGAGTCAGAAAAGACGGAGCTGGGGACGTTCACTCAGCCTGAGCACCTGGCACTGGTTCGGTCATACCAGATTCTGAATCGCATCCAGCGCAGTTTTGAGCAGATGCGGCGCCCGGGCGGGCCATCGGCGGAACTGAATGCGCTGTTTCGGCGATTCAACGATGCTCTTTCCTTGATGGTTAGTCATCAGGAAATCCGGGAAGCGTTTGCTCGTCGTGACAATTCTGACCCAAAGATGATTGCCGTTCGTCTGCTGTTTCTCGCGACCGCTGAACTGGAAAAATCCATCCCGAAGCCGGATTTCAGTGACGAAGCGCTTGCTGAAGTTTATGCACAGATCAACGATCCGGGAAAACGTCAGCGGTTGATGACCGACGATCCCCAGGATGCCAAGCGTGAGCTGATGATGATGGCCACCCTGGCGCGAAGTTCTGAGCATTCTTCCCCTGAGGCGGTGATCTGGAAGAAGATCCTGAGCCAGCGAAATGGGCTTCCATCAATTTTGCGGCAGATGGTCGATCGTGAACGATTCCGTGGCAGGCGAGGTGGTCCGTCGGGAGATGATTTCAGAACCGGCGGTGATCGAGGACCAAAAGGTCGTGGGCGAGACCGGCAGCCGGGTGATGGACCGCGTGGAGATGGTCCCGGTGGAGATGACAGACCGGCGGGCCCCGGTGATGGTGAAAGAGCATCGAGACCGTTCAATCCGGACGGTCCTCCGGATGATTTCGGGCCTCCGCCGGATGACACTGGTCCCGATTCGGATCGCCGTCCACCGCGTGACCGTGGTGAACCGGGAGACGGTCCGCCTGATCGCCGCCCACCGCGATTCGATCGCGAAGATGCAGCCCGGTAAACTCCCTGGCGGCCTCAGCTTCCTTCGATTTCAGGTCGAAGCTGTCAAAGACCTTTGACTTCTGTTCGAATTCCTTCTGCCCTGAACTCGAATCTCAGGCGCCGATGTTTGTCATCCCGCTGTGTTTCTGTCAATGGAAGTGAACTCCAATGAATCTCCAACGGTTCGCGATACCCGCATTCATCCTGGGCTTTGTGTTGTCAGGGATTTCCACAGTGTTCGCCGAGGATCCGTCGGAGGCATCGAAAAGTCCGTTCGAAATCTCGACAGTGTACGAAGTTGATCCGGACGTCACGACAAAACGCGGGTATCGAATTCCATCCATCGTTGCAGCAAAGTCAGGAACTCTGCTGGCTTTCAGTGAACGCCGCACGGGATTTCGAGATCATGCTGAGAACGACATTGTTCTGCGACGGAGTCACGACGAAGGCCAAACCTGGGGTGCGCTTCAGGTCATCGCAGACAGCGGAAGTGATTCGCTGAATGACCCAATTGCAGTTCAGCTGACGACTGGTCGCATCCTTCTGCGATGGACACATTTTCCACGCGGCATCCACGCGAATAACAGTAAGCACACGGTGATTGCAGACCCGGGATATGACGGACCAAAGAACGTCCGAATCTGGCTTGCGCACTCCGATGATGATGGTGCGACATGGTCAGCGCCGCGCGATGTGACTCGAATGATGCGACGTGAACAGGCTGTGTCTCTCGGAAGTCCGGGATCAGGCATTCAGCTGATGCATGGTGTCCACGCGGGTCGAATTCTTCTGCCGAACTATGAAGTATACCATCTTGGTGGTGGCCGACGAAAAACAATCAACAGCGTGTCCATCAGCGACGATGGCGGCGAAACCTGGAGCCTTTCAGAACAGGTGCCGGAACCAACTCCCGAGACCCAAAACTTCGGGGACGAAGCTCAGATCGCCGAACTGTCTGATGGGAGTATTCTCATGAGCGCTCGTGATGAACCAAAAGGCGGTCACCGAAAGTTATCCGTCAGTCGCAACGGCGGACAGTCGTGGGAACCACACCGAATCGCTGCCGACCTGATGACACCACCATGCATGTCCAGTCTGATTCGTTACGAGTGGCCGCAGGAAAAAACCGCCGGATTGCTGCTGCACACGTTGCCAGCCACTCCGTCATCACGTTCTCATGGAACGATATTCGTGAGTCGGGATGAGGGAAGATCGTGGAGCCGTTCCATCACTGTTACCGAAGGGGCTTTCGCCTACAGTTGCCTGATTCGACTTCCGAACGGTGACGTCGGGTGTCTCTACGAAGCAGATGAGTATCGACGGATCGTGTTTGCACGGATTCCGGCGGAGCAGATCACTCGCGAAAGACCGTGAAGATTCCGATTCGGTCCTCGGCGGAAACAAACTTTGCCGAACAGGGAGGGCGAGGCTCCTGCCGAGCCGCTGATACGAGAGACGTCGCTGTCGTCAGCGGCTCAACAGGAGATTCGCTCGACCGGAAAGTCAGAATACCAGGTCATGAGAAATACGCTCAGCCTGCATCAATTCGCCGGCAAAGAAACCGAATCATTGTCGTTCTTCCGGCGGGATGCGGCGCCGATACGTCGAACCGCCAGAGCACCGATCAGGAGGATCACCGGAATCCACCACCAGGGCGGCCCGAAAACGACCGTTGCGTTGAACATCATGAATGCCGCTGCCCACTGCATGAGCTGCGATGTGCTTCGCCGGCCTGTGGCGATCTGAAATGCGTCGTACGCCCAGGCTGTGAGAAACACGAAATTGATATACATGCCGCCGTCCCAGTGAACTCCGACGACGCGGTCAGTCATCTCGGCGGTATGTTTCAGCCCCGCTGAAAAACTCCAGCGGTGCTGAAAATGAAACGCCGCGATGACATGAATCACGCACCAGAACCACGACAGACCCCAGCACCATCGGAAGATCGCTCGATAACGGTCTGTCGAGGCTTCAGGCAGCCCTCCGGGACGACAATGAATCCAGAGGGCTGCGGCATAAAAAGCGACGCTGATACGCACGGTCCAGAGAATGACCTCGTGCCCGGGATTCATCGAACACTGTTCCACTCATCAAGCAGAGACTGAATTCTCGCTGGATTGAAATCAGGAGGAACTTCGTAATCCTGATTCGCCTGAAGATCGGCCAGATTCAGAGTTCGAGAAGGAACGCCACCGTCCGGAACTGTCACATGAGCCGACCAGGCGATCGCATTCAGAATCAGAGTTCGGAAGTCGCGATTACCCCAGTTCCAGTGAACGTGCCCACCCGTGAATCCGAAACCTCGACCCACGTCCGATCGCTGCTTTGCCCAGGCTACTGTCTGCGGCTGCTTTTCCTTCAGAACAGCGGTTCGAACGAATTCATTGTTGCTGTGAGGCCCATCCGGGCGTGAAAGGGTGCCGTCTGCTTTGACGAGCGTATCCGACGGCGGCAGGTCAGAAAGGATCGACGTGACTCGATCCATCGGCTCATCAAATCGCATGTGATAGTACCACTCGTCGTTGATGTGGAACGGTCGCACACCTCGAGCCACCGGGTGTTCCGGAAACTTCTTGAAGCTGGCTGTCCAGTGCGGATTAACGGACCAGTCCGTTTCGAAATATCCCCCGGTCCACTGCAGAAACGCCTGACCGGGATCACCCTTCGGAACTTCCACACCATAGTGAATGCAGACCATTCCGACTCCGCGAGCCTGAATCGCCTTCAGCCGATCCAGGTGACTGTTGAACGGATGGCCATTTCCACCATCGCTGTAGATCACGATTGAATCGCAGTGATCCAGAACCTTCTCATCTTCGGGCCACCCGTTTGTGTACACCGTGGCCTGAACCCCGATTCCAGCGGAGTTAAGGGCTTCTGCAAGAATCATGCAGCCGGCTCGATGCTCATGAGCTCCGTAACCGTGACTTGGTTTACCCGCAATCAGGGCGACTTTCTTCGGTGCCGGGAGTTTCTTCAGGCGAATGTTTCGAAACTGAACCGTCATTGGTGGTCCGACGTGAATCTGCAGAGCCAGCAGTCCGACGGCGCGACGCTGAGCTTCATCGCTGTCGATGCAGTCAATTGTTTTCGCACCATTTATGAAGTGCTGGAAATGATATCCGTCTGCCACAACTCGGTACTGATTCCAGTCTTCTTTGCGGATCTTCGTCTGAATCTCATTCGAGTCACCAACACTGCCGGTCACCTTCTTTTCAAACTTGTCACCGGCCCTGACGAGCTCTGTGGATTCTCCCCGATCAGCCAGAATTCCTCGAAACGCTTCGCCGTACAGAATCCCCGAATAGCGATCTCCGGCTTCAAAATCTGCCTGGTAACCACCGATTCGCCATTTCCCGTCGGGCAGCTCGAAGCTTCGATACTGAATCCCTGAGTTACCGCCAACGATGCGGTACTCCAGTTCCAGTTCAAAGTTGTCGATCTCTCCACCGCGCCAGATCAGGAACGAATTCTTCTTCAGACTGTTGTCTTTTGTCTGCCCCGTGATGGTGCCTGCTTCCACTCGCCAGAGCGATGGATCGCCGTCCCAGCCGTTCAGGGTGGTTCCGTCAAACAGGGATGTCCAGCCGTCGGCAGCAGGTTTATCTTCTGCCGAGCTTGTCGGAGACAATGCCCAGAGACATGTCATCGCAGTCATGACAAGAAACGTACGTACCATACTGAAACCAGTCGCCTTAAACATGAATGCTCCTGTTGGTCATCAAATTCAGAGAGTCAGATGCTGAACGGGATCTGAGAGTTTACCGTCTGCCATGCAGAAATTCCGCTGTATTCCTCGCGTCCCGGGAAATTCAGCCCCGTCGTACCGGCAAGCAGAAAGACCGTGTCATCCACGGCAACACTTCTCATTTTCGAAGATTCAGACAGACAAGCCAGTCCTCGCTCCGAAGATAAAGTCGGCCGTCGGAGAGTACGGGAGCGGCCCACGCTGGGTACTGGACTTCCTCGAAGGAAGTGCGACCAAATTCCTGGAATGTTCCGGAATCAACCGCAACAACCGACAGTGTTCCTCGTTCACCGAGAACAATGAATCGGTCACCAACACGAATCAACGAACCACGTCCAAAATATGGATACGGAACTTCCTGTCCTGTTTTCGCATTGACGATCTTCCCGGTGTTGCGATCACGCGCCAGATCACTGATTGCTCCATCAAAACCTGTCGTTTTCCATGCGACCTTCCCGTCGATGACATTCAGACATCGAAGCTCACCTTCATTCTCGTGACGACCGCTGAAGCCGTAAATGAAGCCGCCAGTGTGAATCGGTGTCGACCAGTGAGCGAGCATGTTCTGGCGATCACGCCAGACCTCCGAAACACTCTTTCCGTCAGAACCGACCTTCAGCAGTACAGACCCAAGCTGATAGGCTGCTGAAAGAAAGATCTGGTCATCAATCACAACAGGAACAGCGGCGTTGACGGATTCATGAACTTTCGGCCGAAACCAGTATCGGAAATTCTGTTCGCCGGTATCCGGATTCAGTGATACAAGCCCTTGTCGCATCAGACAGAGAAGATGTCGCGAGCCATGAATATCAGCAATGATCGGCGACGCATAGCTGACGACCATTTCGTCGCCCTTCCATTCGTACGCTTCACCCTTTGCATCGGTCGGAACACCATTCCATGTCTTCTGACCCACCGATTCCCAGAGAACAGTGCCATCCATCCGATTGAATGCCACAACGCCGGAGTTCGGCTGTCCACCGACAAGAACAATCAGGCGGTCTCCGTCCAGAATTGGTGAACATCCCATTCCAAAAAAACCTTCCGGGATCTGAAACTTCTTTCGAAGGTCCAGCGTCCAGACAGGCTTTCCGTCGTTCATCGATACACAGCACAGAGTTCCTTCGGCACCGAGCGTATAGCAGTGCTCCGCTGTCAGAACAGGAGCACATCGTGGTCCGTTGTTGTATCCGTAAGGATCAGAATAAGACGTGGGATAGGTATGTTTCCAGATTTCAGACCCGTCACTGCACTTCCTGCAGGAGATGATCTCTTCATCTTTCAGTCGGTGGTGAACAACCAGACGATCGCCAAGAACTGACGGAGCGCTATATCCGGTTCCAACCGGATGCTTCCATTCCGCTTTGGGTGCATTCATCGTCCAGTCCAGCTGGAGACCGGTTTCTGAAGACTCCCCGTTGCGTCGAGGCCCAAGAAATGACGGCCAGTCTTCAGCCGGCAAAAGTGATGACTCCGTCAGCGTCATTCCATGACCGAGGAGGATTGCCGAAGCAATCATGTGTCGCAGGATCGTCCTGTATATCCGCATAACTCTCTGTTACCCCGAAAACCATTCGTACCGCCGGAAAGTCCCTCTCCCCGGAGAACCGTTCTTTTCCCTCGGGCGTAGTTTCCGGAATCGAACTCAGAATTACCAGTCCGCCGAAACGTCAGGATTGGAAGCCTGTCCGTTGTTTTGTCAAACCTTGATTCAGACGTCGTTATTCCCGCGCAGGCGGGGATCTGCCGATGTGCAGACCATGGAAAGCATCCGTCACATGCGATTCTGCCGCAAACGGTTTCAATGTTCGTGAAAGACATTATTCCACGTACAGAAACTCGTTTCCGGCGATGAGTGTTCTGCACAACGCGGCCCAGGCCTGAAGTCGACGTTCCTTCGGATCCGTCACATCCGTAAGCGATTCCTCCGCCTGGCGAAGAAACTCAAGCGAGCGAGTCACTTCTGATTCTTCCGATCTTCGGGTGTAAAGTCGCTCAAAGAGTTCCGTAACGACGGGACCGCAGTTCTCCCATGGAGTCACAGGGTCACCCGTGGACAGCGATTCAATCAGTCGACGCGCCTGTTCATGAACTGTCGCACTGTTCATCAGATAGAGCGCCTGATTCGGCACCGTCGTCGTTGGCCGTTGTTCAATATGGTTGGCTGTTTCCACATAATCGAACGTAGAAAACATTTCATACAGAGCAGCACGGTCGACCGGCAGGTAGAGAGCTCTTCGGTTGGAATTCACATCCGCAACCGGTCCGCCGACAGTCAGATCAAGTCCGCCGCCCACAAACAGGATCGAGTCCCGCACAGGCTCGGCTTCCAGGCGACGACGATTCTGCCGCGAAAGCAATCGATTCTCAGGATCGATGTCCTGATACTCCGGACGACTCTGGCTGCTCATCTGCCATGTGGAGGAGAGCATGATGGTCCGATGCATGGATTTCAGTGACCAGTTCGCTCGGATCAGTTCCTGAGCGAGCCAGTCGAGCAGCTCCGGATGACTTGGCGGATCGGCTTTCAGCCCCCAGTTTGATGGACTCCGCATGAGCGGTTGGCCAAAGTGCCACATCCAGATTCGATTCGCCATGACACGTGCGGTGAGCGGATTCTCTTTCGAAATCAGCCACTCAGCCAATTCCAGACGACCGCTTTTCGTTTCAGGAATTGCCGGTGCGGATGCAACGCTGGTCAGAATGGCCGGCATGCCGCGAGGGATCTTCTCCGGGCCGGGCTTCAGGTGATTTCCGCGAATATGAACGGGCAGATTCTGAATCTCACCTTCCTCCGTCGCCATGGCCGTAGCAAACTGAGGCATCTCCTTTTCGAGCTGCTCGATGGCAGCTTTGTTCTTCTGAATCGCTTCCGTATTGTCCGGCTGTGTCTGAGCCAATTCCGCCTTCGCGGCGTCGATCTTCTTCTGATGCTCAGCACGCGCTGCAGTAATCTCTTGCGAAGGCAGTGGCCGTTCCATCCATTTGGAGACAAATGCGCGATCGGCCATCGTTCGAGTGCTGGAGAAAATCCCGGCTAGTGCGTAATAATCTTTCGCTGAAATCGGATCAAATTTGTGGTCGTGACAACGTGCACAGCCAACGGTCAGCCCCAGCATCGTTCGACTGACGGTATCGATCTGCTCGTCGACAATGTCGATAAGCATTTTTTCCTTGTCCTGCTCAGCCAGCATCTTGGGACCGATGACGAGCATTCCCGTTGCTGTCAGAAGGTCACCTGCTTCCTGTTCGTTCTGCGGAACTGGAAGTAAGTCACCTGCCAGCTGCCGAACAATGAACTGATCCAGAGGCAGGTCCTGTCCGATCATTCGCACGACCCAGTCGCGATATCGCCAGGCATTCGGCAATCCGTGATTTTCATCGGCGCCGTTGGATGTCGCGTATCGAACCAGATCAAGCCAGTGCCGTCCCCAGCGTTCTCCATAATGCGGTGACAACAGGAGCCGGTCGATGACCTTCGCGAATGCATCAGGAGACTCATCGGCAAGAAATGCATTGACTTCCTCTATGGTTGGAGGCAGTCCGATGAGATCAAACGTCGCACGACGGATCAGAGTCCTTTTGTCGGCCGCCGGAGCTGGCCGCATCTTTGTCTCTTCCAGTCGGAAGAGAACAAACTGATCAACAGGAGAGACCGGCCAGCTAGTGTCCGTAACAACGGGGGGCGATGGATCCGAGATTTTCTGGAATGCCCAGTGAGATCGAGCCGCTTCGTAGTCGACCGGCTTCAGCTTCGCGGGTCGATTCTCCTCGCGAGGATCAACCGCACCATCCCGAATCCACAGTTCAAAATCAGCAATCACCTGTTCCGGCAATCTGGACTTCGGCGGCATCTGCAGAGACTCGTGCCGCATTGCAGAAAGCAGCAGACTGTCTTCGGGTTGTCCCGGAACGAACGATGGCCCGCTGTCGCCACCCTTCAGTGTTGACGTTCTGCTGTCCAGCTGCAGCCCACCTCGAATGATCTTCGAGTCCGCTGAATGGCACTCATAACAATGCTGCACGAGAACTGGTCGAATCTTTGTCTCGAAGAAAGCGAGCTTCGCTGAGTTGTCCGCATCGCCTGCCGACACTCCCACGGATAGATTCAGACTGCAGACGACGATCATCAGATGCGTCGCACTGCGGATGAGTTTCGGATTTTGCAGGAGCATAGGTCATAGGAAGGCGGGAGAAGCAGGGCGGGGGGCGGCCTGAAGACACTGGAATCTCGGCCGCTCAAAAAGCACCAACCACGTTAACCGACTCCGGAGAGAATCGCAATCACTTTTCAGAACGTTCAGGAAAGCATCCCTGAAACGCAGGAAATGCAGTTATCTCTCCAGTGCGAATATGAACGGAATAATTGCCGATTACGAATGTCTCCTGAAAACAACATCCGGAAAGATTCAGCACAACGGACTTGATCCGAACGACTGGAGATAGCAATCTAAGGTTCTGGCGGGCTGAATTCGCGGGCTGCAGTGGACAAATCAGTGCGGGAGCTCTCTTCTCCGGGAACTGCTGCTTGTATTCAATCTTCTGCGGCGCCACCATTCTCGAATGGGGTTCAGAATTGTGCGTAGTGCGGGCTGAACCTCGCTGAGAAATGTCTGAATTCGGAACGAAATCCATGTCTGTCATCGTCGTGGAATGGGATCGGCATCGAGCTGCTGCTGCGATCGGCGAGTTCAAAAGCGGTCACGTACAGCTGACTTCCGCTTGCGAATTGTCATGGGTTGAAGACGATGACGCCCCGGTGTCCGTCAAAGAACGATTGCGATCGCTGCTGAGCGAGTTCACAGTCCGACCACAGGATTCGGTCATCCTCGTGCTGCCCCGACAGCTGGTCACAATCCATCGAATCCAGTTGCCAATTGCTCCAGAAGCCGAAGTCCCGGACATGGTTCGTCTTCAGGGAGCCATGCGACTGACTGTCCCGATGGATTCAGTCTCCCTGGATTATGCACCTCTGCCCGTAGAACCCAGCGCGACGACTCGTGATGTGCTCATGACGTCGATTCTTCGGGACGATCTGACCGCCCTGACAAACGCATTTACTTCCCTTCAGCTGCAGGTCAGGCAGGTACGAGTCAGTTCGTTTGCGATTGCAGGACTTCTGGCTGGCAAAGGCTGTTTTCCAGCGACGACTACCGAGCGCGATGGCATTCAGGCCGCCGTGCTGCTGCGAAGGGATCTGATTGAGATCCTGCTGCTCCGAAATGGTCACGTTCTTTTCTCTTCAGGTGGGGGATCGCTGCCAGAAGCTTCAATCATCGATGGATCCACTTCGGAAGAAAGTGCATACGTTCAGAAGTTGAATCAGGCTGTTCGCGGTGAACTGAATCGAGCACGACTGGCTGCTGCTGATTCGACCGGGAATCCGGAGATTCCTGTTGTCGCACTGATCGGAAGTCCGGAACTGACCTCGAAAGTCTCTGACCAGTTCGCGGGACGGTCCGGTCCTTCGAAGATCATCCGAATTCATTCCGAGCAGCTGTTCCGAACATCGGAAACATCTGTGGACGTGGTATCGCTGATTTCGATGGCAGGCGCAGTTTTTTCGGAGAGTCAGTCAGCTGTTCCTCAGGTTGATCTGATCAATCCTCGTCGAGCTCCCGAGGTGCCCGATCGGCGTCGAGCAAAAATGCTGGCGGGAATTCTGGCAGCACTCGTGGTGTTTGCGTCGCTGTTTACGTGGCGGCAGAACAGAATCAGAAAATTGACAGACGAAACGGCAGATCTGACTTCGGCTGCTGACGAGATTCGAACAGCGATGCAGCTCGGTGAAGCCGACCTCAACGCGGCGACTCTGATCAGTGACTGGGTTCAGCGAGACATCAGCTGGCTGGGAGAACTCCAGAAGATTCGTGAACTGCTGCCCGGAACCGATCGGCTCATCGTCCGGGGCTTTCAGTTCGCAGTGCGCGAAGGAACCGCCGGAACCGGAACCATTCGAATGGATGGAAAGGCTCGCACGGCGGACGACATCGAACTGCTGGCTCGAAAATTTGTCGAAGCGGGTTACCTGGTGGATCCCTTCAAACCACAGACATCTCCGCGAGATCCTGAGTATCCGGTTGAGGTCACCCTCCAGCTCACGATTCCTCTGAACAGTTCATCGTCGGCAGGCAAGGATGATGCAACTCCCAAGGCAGCTGATGCATCCGGCGTTCCCAGAGCTACGAGTTCGACATCAGCCGGGGAGATCGCAGGATGAACGATCAGAATCGAACAAAGATACTTGCCGGTGTTCTCGCAGCGGTGATTGCCGCCTACGCCGGAAGATCCGGCGTCAATCAGCTGCTTCTCGGACCAGTCCAGCAGGCCGAAAAGAAACTTGAGCTCGCAGCTGCGGACCTCGAGAAACAGGAACTCCGACAGATCACACTGGGTGTAGCTCGCAGGAATCTTGACGACTGGCGAGCCACCAGTCTGCCGGAGAATCCGCTCAATGCGCAAAGGCTTTATCGGGAATGGATCGAAAGCCTCGCAAGAGAATGTGACTTTGCGCGCCTCACGGTCGAACCGGGACGACGCCCCGATCGAGCTGGTCGGTTCCTCTCAGTGTCTGTCGATGTAAAAGCCGAGACCGATCTTGATGGTCTGAGTCGATTTCTGTTTCTTTTTGATCAGACAGGACTCATGCATCGAGTTTCGGAACTCAGTGTTCGGAGCACCGGATCCATCGGCAATCCTCGCCTTGAGATCAGTTTCACGGCGGAAGGAATCAGTGTTCAGAACAGCGGCGAAAGGCCGGAGCTCTTTGTGAGAGGTCAGCTTGAAGATCCCCTGACCGTGGATTCGTCAGAGCTTCGCGTACAGTCCGTAACGGGTTTCCCTGTCGGGGAACCATTCTTCGCTCGAATCGATCGTGAATTGATCCGAGTGACCGCCACTGACAATACAACGTGGAAAGCAGATCGTGGTTTTCTCAGGACGAAAGCAGCTGCACACGAGGCCGGCGCTGTCGTGGAACTCCTGCCGGTCGCGTGGGATCGCCGCGAACGATCCTTTGATGAGTATGCGAATCTTCTGAAGAACACCCCTTTTGCGGTTCCTTCACCTCCGCGTAACTGGTCTCCAAAAATTGCCGGGCTGAAAGATCAGGTTGTTGCACCAGGCGAAGAAGTCCGACAGTCGCTGCGTGCTGAAGAGACGAACCCGGATCTGGGGCCACCCGAATTCGTTCTTCAGGAAGCTCTTCCGGGGATGACCCTCGATCCCGCGACCGGCGATTTGAAATGGGTGACCGACTCCGCAACCGCGCCAGGAAGTTACTCCGTCACGGTTGTGATGACACAGCCCTCCGCACCCGACGTTCGCGTCGAAGCCAAAGCAACACTGACGGTCAGAATTCCGAATGCGCCCCCCGTGATGACGCTGCCAGAGAAAGCTCTTGTCATCACAGGGCAGAAATTCGAACTTCGGCCCTCGGCCAGTGACGACGGTGCTGCAGATCAGCTCAAGTGGGCGCTGTCAGCAGATGTTCCTGCTGGACTCACGATTGACGAAACGAGCGGCCAGCTCAGCTGGACACCGCCATCGACTCAGAGCCCTGGCAGTCACGACGTGACAGTCACCGTGACTGATGCCGGTGAGCCTCCGATGTCCGCCTCCGGAAAGATCACGCTCACCGTTGAAGATGACTCAGCGGCCCTGACGCTGCTCACGGGCGCGATCACGAAGGATGATATTCAATATGCGTGGTTCCGAAATAAGGGAACCAACGAACGACTGCAGCTGAAGGTGGGTGAGCACATCAAGGTGGCAGAACTGGATGCTGTCATAGAAACGATCGAACCACGAGCGGTTCTTCTTCGCGATGACCGGGGACTCTGGCGACTGAATCTCGGTGAAACAGTCCGCAGTCGAAAACTCGTTGGTGAAAAGTCCGATACGGAAAATCCAGCGGATTCGTCTCCGGCTCAGAAGGAAACTCCACCCGGAGAAACATCGCCGCCAGTTCCTTCAGTTCAGAATTGATCTGCGAGCATTCTGGCGTGAACGGCAGGTTAGCTGAACAGCACCATTCTCTGCTGGAAATTCTGC
>JBKDKA010000159.1:0-38641 GCA_046345315.1 Planctomyces sp. | reverse complement strand
ACGTCGTCATTGTCCACTGGAGTTTCTGTGTCAGTCGGCGGAATGACGTCGGTGTCCGGGATGGTGGTAATCGGAGCGGCGGTGATGAGTGACGCCAGCTTGAATTCGCCGTCATCGAATCGGATCACTTCCACATTGGTTACGTAATCAGTTCGGTTTCCGTTCCGAACTTCCGTGATGCCGAATCCCTTGTCAGTAAACGTAAATTCTGAACGCTTACCGCCCCAGTAAACCAGCTGATCGACTCCATCACCACCATTGATGACGTTGTCACCACGAACTACGAACAACATATCATGTCCGGTCCCACCGTTGATCGCGTTGTCACCGGCAAGTCCGATCAGGATATCGTGACCGCGTCCGCCATCGATGTACTCATTGGTATTCAGCGAGATCCGAAGGTCGTTTCCGTCTGTCGCAGGAGCTACCGAATCTGATTCCGCTGGAACTGCGGTTGTAAGGATTTCATTCTCTGCAGCTACTTCAGCCTCGGGTGCAGACAGTTCCGTGACTGCTTCCATCTGAAGCACCTGAACGACCGGTTCATCGTCAACGATCTCCGTATCGGAAGTCTCATTTCGGAAGGTCATGAACACGGAGTCAACGGGCACTTCTTCCACGAGCTCTTCGGAGATCTCGGAAGTATTCTCACCGTCGTTCTGAACGGACTCAGGTTTCACGACCTCTTCGATGATATCAGCGGTCACAGAATCATCCGTTGACTCTTCAGTCAGTGCTGCGTCTTCCGTCAGCGGGGCGTTCTTCTGCAGATCCTCTGATGTCATCGGCTCACTGGTCGCAGCATCGCTGACTTCCGGAACGGAAATTTCGCTTTCCATCGCAACAGAGAATTCCATCGCCACAGGAAACTCCGCGGGAGTATCAACCGTTTCCACAGTGGCATCGATTTCCACACTCTGTTCAATGTCAGCAGCGGAGGCCGACATCAGCAGCATGGATTCGAGAGTCTCAATCTGTGAACGGATTCGCTGATTCTGTGACCGTGGATCGGAGGCCATGAAAGTTCTTCCTGATGCTGGTGTGTTGGTCTTGCTGCATTCTCTGGATTCATCCGGAATGCTCGTCACTGGGGCGTACTCGGCCAGCGGATACCTCTGCATCTGCAGATGCCAAACGAAGGCGGACGAAAACGGCATTCCCGGCTCAGAATAAGAACAGCATTTTGTCCCGAGTCAGGACATCCCCCAGCAACATTTCTCGGGTCATGAACGTCGCCGGAGACGGTGCTGCCATCGGGAGGAGTTGTGCTCTCATGTTGCTTTTCAGGAACAGCCATCACCTCTTCGCGGCGAATGACACTGAACAAAACACACCTTCCGGAGGGAGCTCCGTAAACAATGATTCTCCGAGAACCAACCCACGCGGCTGGACACACACGGATTGGACACCCGGTTGTCGTTCGGCGAACGGAGCTCGAAAGTGTCTGATAATTCGTGAATTCGCAGCAATTGTCGGGGCGACAGACATCCCAGCTCGCCTGACGTCCGGGCCATAATGGCTCGGAACAACGAGTGCCGATTCCGGGTTTCGAATCTGACGGACGGGAGCTTTTTTTTCCGAAGGTTTGTTTTCTCAGTGCTGCGGCAAGCTTATGATCCCGGCATGTACGCAAATGACAGCATCCTCACATGCTCATTTTCGATGGGCCAATGGCTGGGAGTTCGGTTTCGACTGAACTTTCTCATGCCTGTGCTGCTGCTCGCCGTGATGTGGCGTCTTGAGAGCATCACGTGGGGATTGATCGCAGGTGCGGTGATATTGTATTCACTGCTGATCCATGAGATCGCTCACGTGTTGACAGCCAGAGCTCTGGGTGGCGATATCGACGAGGTCATTATCTGGCCTCTCGGTGGACTGGGGCCCGTGGAACCGGGACACCGATTGGCGGCACCATTCTGGATTTCTCTGGCCGGTCCCGCCGCAAATCTGCTGGTTGCCATGCTGTGTGTCTATCCACTGTCTCTCTCCGGTCAGCTGCAGTCACTCCTGAATCCGCTCAACGGGTTCGAGCTGGTTCCTGCAGCCGCAATGACCGCCGGTCTGTCTGGTTCACAATTGACAACGGGGGCTGTCTGGCCGCAGTCTGAGATTGTGACAGCAGTGCTGCGAATGACGTTTCTTGTCAACTGGGGCCTTGTTCTTCTGAATCTGCTGCCGGTGTCGCCCGTTGACGGTGGTCAGATGCTGCGGTGGTTCCTGTCACTTCGGTTTTCAGATCCTGAAGCCAGAGATTTCATGCTTCGGCTGGGTCTGGTGGCCGGTCTGATCGGATTGATCGGAGGATTCATCGTCGACGAAAGCAGTGTGACGGCTCTGTCGGCAATCATCCTGATTGTTCACCTGCAGGAGGGTGCACGTCGCACGGAACTCCAGTCGACGCGAGTCAGAGAAACATCGTTCCTCGGCTATGATTTCTCTGCTGGCTATACGAGCCTCGCTGCATCTTCCAGTGACTGGCCCGAACCGGATACAGATGAGAATGCCATAGGAACCGCCGGGGAAGGACTTCTGGAACGTTGGCGAGCACGGCGTGACGAGGAACGAATGCGTCGTGAGGAAGAAGATCGACAGCGAGAGGAAGAGCAGGTGGATGTGATCCTCGAAAAGCTGCATCTGTCCGGCCGGTCAGCGCTGAGTTCTGCCGAGCTTCGTCTGCTCGCTCAGTTCAGCGAAAGGCTGCGGCAGCGGAACGCTCGCACCTGAAAATGCCAGATGATTTCAGGCCAGAGGCGTGAGAGCTTCATCGACCTCAGAGGCCGAAATCCCTTGGAAAATCTGAGCACCCGCCGTGCATTCACGCCCGAGCAACATTGTTTCTAAAACCAGGGAATCAAACAAATGACGGAGCTGACACCGATGACAGAGAACGAACAGACTGACGCAACGCGGTTCGGGACGGAGAAGATTCAACACTGTCCCCCGGAACCAATTTCATTCAGACCTTCTCGCCGGGATTCCGAAAACGCTCTCGGTCGCTTCTCATCGGCATTCCTCCGCAGCTCGCTTTGCGGACTGATGCTTTGCGGGTGCAGCGATTCGGGAAACTCCGTTGCTCCACCGCCCACAAAAACGGCGTCAACGCCAGGGGCGCCGGACGCAGATTCACTGAATTCTGAGCCTTCGCCAACATCTGCATCGTCATCAGAGAGCCCGACGGCATCCGAAAACGCAGCGAATGGCAGCAGTACTGGAACGGCATCCGATTCGTCATCCGCCGCGAACGGTGAGTCATCCGCAGCTGGCGGAGTGGCTGCGATGGAAACCTACGACGGAATGAAGTTTTCCGTCCCGGCTGCATGGAAGAAACTTCCACTCTCGGCAATGCAGCAGGGGATTATCGCGGCGAAGTTCGGAATTCCGGAGCTCGGCGATGACATCAGCCTGACGTTGTCTACTTCCGGTGGTTCTCTGGAGGACAATCTGAAACGCTGGGAAGGCCAGTTTTCCGGCGGTGATCCCATGTCGAAAGAGAGTCTCTCAATTGGAGGCGATGACTCCACGCTCGTCCGACTGCAGGGCCGGTTTTCACCCGGCTTCGGTCGCCCGGATGCCGACAACTGGAAGATGCTCGGCGTTGTCATCCCCATGACCGGACAGAACTACTACATCAAGCTCACCGGTCCGCAGGATGCAGTGTCGAAGGCCGAATCGCAGTTTCTCGAATTCTGTCGGTCGGCCCGGCGCGAGTAGCAGTTTCCCTGCTGGTCGCACTGATTTTGGTCAGGGTCATGCCGTGTGATCGCCGAGATCCGAGGTCAAACATCGGCACCGATTTGAACCGCGGATTTCACGGATCACGCGGATGAATCACAGCTCTGGCAGACTCACTGCAGGTCGACAGTAACGAAATCGCCAAGCCGGGAGTACACGGCTGCTGCTGAGCCGCGTTCGTCGGTGATGTCGATTGGTGGCAGCGGCTCAGCAGGAGCTACGCCCTCCCTGCAAGTTTCCGCTTTCGAATCACCACGATAATCCGGAGATCACCGCCACTCAGTTTTCACACGGACTTATCATTGGTTTACGCAAGTCAAAGGGGCGAACTCAGTGAGTCCGTGTTCACAGTGGCTTCTCTTTGTCCTGATCTCTCAGCTTTCTGAATACGCGCAGAACCGAATCGGCCGGAATCGCATAGCTCACCACACGGTCTGACCGGGCAATGTTCAGACCGACGGCACGGCCGCTCAGGCTGAGCAGCGGACCGCCGACCTGATTGGGAAACACATCCGCTTCGTGCTGAAGAACTTCCGGATAACCGCCGCTGTGAATACTTGCAAACTGCCCCTGCATTTCCGGACGTGAGTTCTGATAGAGATCCAGCATCGCGTCTTCCGAATTGTCGAATCGCGGGGTCAGAACGATTTCCATCGTCCGAATCATGTCTTCACGCATGTATCGAACGGCGATTCGTTCCCCCGGCTTGTACTGGCTGACTTTCTGCATCATCTGAATCTGCGAGACCATCGAGATTCCGTCGATGGAGAGGACGATGTCTTTTGCTTTGAGACCACTTCGAGCTGCAGCGCCGGACGGAATCACATTCTCGATGCGAATTCCGTTCTGACCCTGTTCGTCCCGAGCGAGCCGTACGCCAAGAAAACCCTTGGTGGAATTCGGCATAGAACGAGTTGCGACGCTGACGACGGTCGGAATGAGCGGATTGCCGCGGGAGTCCTGAATCACACAGAGCGTTCCGACGGCCGGAGACTTTTCCGTTTCCCAGATCACGGGACGCAGATTCACGGCGGAGACATGCAGGAGAGCAAGGTCATAGAAATAATCGACGGCGACCTGGCGTGCTGTCATTGAGCGTCCGTCCGGAAGCACACACTGAGGTTCGATGGCATTGACGATCTCGGAAGCCTTCGTGAGGATGTAACCGTCGGATGACATTACAGTTCCGAGACAGATGATCGGACCTCCGTCACGAATGGCAACCACAGTGCCGCGGAGATCCTGCACAACCGGATCGAAAAGACGCACCTGTTCCGGCGCACGTTTTTCCATCGGGCCGATTCGACGACCGGGGCTGAGCTGCTCGGCAATTTCAGTTTCTCTTGCTTCGTCGTCCTCCTGCCGTTCGAGCGCCCCGCGTTCGCCCTGCTGTTCCTCCAGCCCTTCTTCCTGACTACCCGTCACCAGCGGAAGTTTTTCTTCTCGATCATTTCGAAGTACCACGACATCCACGGAAGTTTCATCCGGAATCTGTGACAGCAGTGTTCCCAGATCGAGTCGATCAGCGAATCTTTCGCCGCGAATGCTTCTGAGCAGATCGCCGGGCTTCAGTCCCGCAGCGTCAGCGGGGCTGTCAGGCATCACCTGACTGACCTCAGCTGTGAAATTCTTCCACTTCAGACCAACACCGAAAAACGATGACACCACAAGATGGTTGTCTTCAGCTCGCAGTGTTCCCCAGCGTTCGCTGTTCAGGAATTTCTGCCAGTCACGATGCCAGCAGTCGACAGCCACGTGACGGTTTTCGATGATCAGCGGAGTGATCATGCTGTGGATTCCGATCACCTTTCCGTCGAGATCGAACAATGGCCCGCCGGAATCTCCAAGCACGATCGAACAGTCTGACACGATCGTGCGATCGCCAACGGACAGAATTCGACCCACTCGAACAGGAGCCGTCCGGTCTTTTCTGTAGCCCCCAGGGTGCCCCATCGCGAAGCACCATTCGCCCAGATCCAGTTCGGACGATTTTCCCATTTCGGCGTAAGGAAACACACCGCCATTCACGGGACTGTCGTCGATCTTCAGCACGGTCGCGTCGTGATCACGGTTTTTTCCGAGCACTCGAGCCTCGTACTCCGAACCATCCGGAAACGTAATGATCGCTCGCTGTGATCCCTGGCGCCGTCCGGTATCCACGACATGAGCGGCTGTCAGCACAATTCCATCCGGCTGAACGACGACACCACTGCCGACACCGGAACCGTCAGAAACGCCTACGACTGCTCCGCGGACACGATCCAGAGCCCGGTAAAGTTTTTCCTGACGCTCACGAAGCTCGGAGGGAATCTCTCCGGCGGTCGCAGCAGAAAGAGATGTCTGAACCGCCGAAACCGCCAGCAGAAACAACAGAAACAGACGAAACAAAAGAAGCCGTGGATAGTCCGGAATCAGGGCAGCGCCGAAACATGACATCAGAGACTCCCGAGATAGAATTCCTGCCGAAGGTTTCAGAGAACTCAGCATGGCCGCCCCTTTTGTAGTCACTCGGTGATGAATTGTCATGCAGACGTCTCCGGAATCGGAACCAGAATGCTTCCTGTCTGCTTCAGATATCGGTCGAAGATCTTCCGGAATCGCTGACATCAGGACTTTTCGTTATCATACGCGGGTTCCGCCGGAGAGCGAATCAATTAAAGTCTGTGCATTCTGTAATCAACAGTCTGCGACGGCACAGGTATCGCAGAATAAAACAGTTGATCTTCAGACCGCCCGGAGAATAACCACTCGACAGCCTGCAAGAAACCTCTGAAGAATTCAGAAAACCATGACTATAAAAGCACCTCGCAGCGGCGGTGGCTGGAAAGCCATCGGATACAGCCTGAAACTGGCTCAGCGTGTCGGCTGGTGGAAAATGTGGACCGCCATGCGTTCCCGAAACACCTGCAAGACCTGTGCCGTTGGGATGGGCGGTCAGCTCGGCGGGATGGTCAACGAGGGTGGGTATTTCCCAGAGGTCTGCAAAAAGTCATTTCAGGCCATGGCATCTGATATGCAGGGGGGGATGCGGCGCGAGTTCGTGGAACGCACGACTCTCAGCCAGCTTCGCGCCATGACACCGCGTCAGCTCGAACTTTCGGGACGCCTGACTGAACCAATGCTGATTGAACGGGGTGATTCCTGCTACCGAGTGATCTCGTGGGAAGAGGCGATGAATCGGGTGACGGCAGCGTTGAAGGCTGCCGGCCCGGAACGCAGTTTTTTCTACGCAAGCGGTCGATCGTCCAACGAAGCGGGATTTCTGCTTCAGATGCTCTCTCGGCTCTTCGGAACCAACTACGTCAACAACTGCTCCTACTACTGTCATCAGGCCAGCGGGGTTGGTCTGGGGATGAGTCTTGGAACCGGCGCAGGCACTGTGAAGCTCGATGATCTTGACCACACCGATGTGCTGCTGTTGATCGGCGCGAATCCATCCTCCAATCATCCTCGGTTGATGAAATCGCTGGTGCACCTGCGACGGCGAGGCGGGAAAATCGTCGTCATCAATCCGATGAAGGAACTTGGGTTGACGCAGTTTCGTGTCCCGAGCGACGTGCGCAGTCTGTTGTTCGGAAGTGAAGTCGCCAGTACCTATGTTCAGCCGCATATCGGTGGCGATCTCGCACTGCTGACTGGAATCGCAAAGGAGATCCTCGAAAGAAATGCGCAGGATCAATCCTTCATCGAGAAGCACACCGAGGGATTTACTGAATTTCGTCAGCAGGTTCAGGCAACGCCGTGGGACGCAATTGTTGAACAATCGGGTGTCGCAAAAGTTGCAATTCGAGAGATCGCAGACATCTACCTCAGCGCGAAGAACGCGGTCATCGCCTGGTGCATGGGTATCACTCATCATCTGCACGGAACACGCAACGTCCACACGATTGCGAACCTTGCACTGCTTCGCGGTATGGTCGGGCGAGCTCATGCGGGGCTTATGCCGATCCGTGGCCACAGCAACGTTCAGGGGCTTGGGTCCGTGGGGGTCACTCCCGCTCTCAAGCAGGCGATGCTGCAGCGATTTGAAGAGCGCCTCGGAGTGCAGCTTCCGAAATCACCCGGCTACGACACGATGGCGTGCATGCAGGCGGCTCATCGGGGTGAGATGGACGTCGCGCTGTGCCTCGGCGGGAATCTCTACGGAAGCAATCCCGACGCAAAGTATGCGCTCGAAGCCATGGAACGACTCAAGTCGATCATTTACCTTTCCACGACTCTCAACACCACCCATGCGTGGGGAACAGGGCGAGAAACTCTGATCCTGCCTGTACTGCCTCGCGATGAAGAGACTCAGGCAACCACTCAGGAATCCATGTTCAGTTACGTGCGAATGAGCGACGGCGGGATTTCACGCTTTCCCTCACCGCGCAGCGAGGTTTCCATTCTTGCGGAACTCGGAAGGCGTCTCCTCGAGAACAATTCACCGGCGGTGCTTGACTGGAAATCGATGGAAAGTCATTCCGCGATTCGTACGCTGATGGGTGAGCTTGTTCCCGGTTATGAAGAGATCAAAGAGATCGATCGCAACGGAAAGGAATTTCATGTTCCTGGTCGAGCGGTCGTGGATTACCAGTTCCCGACGCCCTCCGGAAAAGCCAAATTCCATTCGGTCGAACTGCCGGAGCTGAAAAAGGAGCCGGATCAACTGCGACTGATGACCATGCGATCCGAAGGTCAGTTCAACAGCGTCGTTTACGATGAGGAAGATCTGTACCGAGGGCAGGAACGTCGCGACGTCATTCTGATGAATGCGGACGATATTCAGCGTCTCGGCCTGAAGCCCGAACAGCGAGTTCGTATCACCAGCGAGGCCGGTGAAATGCGATTCATTCTGGTTCGAACGTTTAACATTCGTGCCGGCAATGCGGCCATGTATTACCCTGAATCCAACGTGCTTGTCCCTCACACCGTGGACCCGCTCTCAAAGACCCCGGCTTTCAAGTCTATTGTCATTCGAGTGACCGCTGAAGCTCTTTGATGCAGCCGACGAATAGTGAAAGCAGAATAAGCAGACTTCTCCGGAGAGATGGAACAGCGTGAATTGCACCGTTCGGAAGGAATCACAACCGAAATCTGAAGCATCACAAAGAACGCCTGACAAAACCTGGACTGGCTCCCGCCGAGAGTCTGAAATCATCGAGAAAGGCGACCGCCAAGGGTGCCTGTCCCGATATTGTCAGAGCCTCTAATTCACGGGAATCTCAATCGGATTCGCTGCAGGATTCAGGGTCTTTGGCACCGGTCGGAGTGACTGAGGCTTTGTCTTTGCAGACGGTTGCTCAAAGCCATCGTCCGGATTGTGATCTGATTCTGTGGAGTCCTGATTCTCGTTGGGACTTTCAGATTTCTCAGTAGCACCCTCTTTTGCGAGACGTCCGGCAGGAATGCTTGCTCCACCGAAGAAGACGATATCTTCGTCATCCTGCTCGGATGATTGCCCCTCGGAATGAGCATGACCGGAACGCGTCTGGCTGTTCTTCGGCAGGCCATCCTCTTCTGATTTGCTCTGTTCGGTGTTCTCAGCAGAAGCTTTCTCAGCACTGTCGTCTGCGGTCTCGATGGTGCCGACTGACTTCGCGTCGGCCTTCCGGATCTCGGAATCGCCTTCTGCCTTAACTCGGGTTCCGGGAATGATCGTCAGTCGACCCGTCTGATGCGCATGTGTTTCCTTTGTGGAAGTCTTCGCATGAGCGTGGACGACACCCGCGTCGTCGAGGACATCATCATGTCCAGTATCGGAGTCCTTATCGGAACGACTGCTGCGAACATAGCTGACAGGACGAATCGCACCTTTCGGGTTCTGCATCAGCTGCTGGGCGATCTCCCTGCGAAATGTGGAACGCAGATCCACAGTTTCACCTTCAGGTCGCTGGAAGGAAACATCGTTAACGACCCAGTAGCCTTTTTCAGACAGCATTTCGACCCGCGCACTGGCACCGGAAACCGAAGCCAGCTGAACTGTTGCCTTTTCAGGAGTCACCTGAATATCGGTTACAGGCTGAAGAAGGAGCTCCGGAAGTTCTTCGTAATCGGGTGGCAGTTCGGAGAGGTTTCCCCAGACGAGACGGTTGAATTCCGAGGAACACGTTCTTCGGACTCCATCAATGTCAGACTGTTTCCATGCATTTCCAAGTTCCACGAGCGGCACAGCAAACTCCAGCTGTGTCTTCAGGCTGCAGATGCCGCCCTGTGCATTCGGGTACTGAACATCGTCGACTCGAAGTCGATTGTTGTCATCCGACAGGCAGACAGTCAGGACAGTTCCGTCGGCCGACTCGAATTCCAGCTCAGTTCTTGAACCGCGAACGTTGCTGCCAGTCATCTTCAGTTCGCCGCCTGGTACGTCTGAGAGCGGCAGTTGTGTGATCAGATTCTCGGGAATACGATCCCAGATGCTCCGACAGAACTCCTGTGACGAAACCTGCCGCAGCATTGAGACATCTCGATCAGAAAGCATCGACATGAAGAGCATTGCGCGAGTCGGAGCTGTAAATGCCGACGACAGAAGTGTCTGATGCTGTGTACGGCGGTCATAGAGCATCACGTCGCGAACAACGAATCGATTCTCACCGCGTTTCTCCGTGACGACCTTTCCGGACAATTCGATGACTGCATTTTCTGATTCCGGAGTGATCAGATCCACTCGGACGATGTTCTTCTGATCCGGAATAATGACCGACAGTTTTCCGACGAAGGCACTGATCTCAAAATCAGCGGGCGCATGTTCGGCTGAAGGCAGCGGCACGACAGAAAGATCAGCAAACTGAAGTGAACCGTCATAGAACCCGTTGCTGACGGTACTCTTCAGAGTCTCATGGTCTTTGTCTCCGTAGCTTTTCAGAAAGGCGGTGACGGCGTTCATGGCCACGGCCTGACGTCGGATCGATCCGGGATGGTTCTCAATCTTTCTGTTGTGAAGCTCCGCATCAGACACCAGCCATTCATGGTCTCTCTGCACCATCTTCACCACGAGAAAACCGTTCTTTGCCGGCAGCTTGATGTGAGCGTCATTCTCATTCAGCTGAGCATCGGGGCGTCGAGCCATCTCGGACTCGTACTCCGAAGTGATCCGTTCCACGAGTCGCTTCAGCCACGGCTCCGGAAGCGTTTCCAGCTGCTTTCTCAGGTCATCCGTACAGACCGCCAGCATCTGTTCCCGATCCTGGGCTTTCCATGTTTCCAGAAACTCCCGGAGCGTCAGAAGCAGGTCCATCACCTCAGTGGTAGATTTTGAAACACGAGTTCCCTTCTTCTGCTGGCGGAAGACAACATCGTCAACAACCCAGCGTCTTCGATCCTGATCACGAATGAGGTGAAACTGATACTTCGTTCCGCTCTCATTCTTCACGACAACCTGACGGGTTTTATCATCTGACTTTTCAATCTCGACGACTTCGAGGTCTTCCTTGGGAAGATTCAGAATCTCCAGATCACGAAACGCTGTCTTTGACCGAAGGGCCTTTTCGTGAAAACGGGCTGAGGTGGCATTTCGAAGTGCCGCCTCGTTCTCTTCTTCCATGGCGTCGGTAAAGTGATTCACAACGCGATATTCCATGGTTTTCTGCTTCAGCGCCTGCCGGTCAAACATCGCTGACGCACAACCGAAGCTGCAGAAAACAAGGCTCAGCAGTACGAATCTGATCACCACGGGACTCCTGTCACCATTCGCTCGACGCCGCCTCAGAGACCATTTCGCACCGCTCAGAGTGCCGGTTGTTCTGCGAGAGATCTGGAGCGGGGATCGTGTCATCATCGGGATCTGCTGGAAGAGAATGCCATCGGAACACCACGCATTTCCGAGCCGTTGTCGTAGCCAATGGACAGCGACGGCGGTCGGAATGAAAACCTCCGGGCGTTACATCACACGGCGGTTGACATCACTCGGTGGTTTTCGCAGGTCCCATCAGAAGCGTCAACGCGTTGATGCGCCCTTCCGAGTGATCACAGAGCGAGGAAGGCGGCAGCGTCACGCGGATCGGCAGAATCAATCCGCATTCAGGATGGATTCGCAGAAACCTTCGCTTTCGGAACATTCGGACCTGTCAGCCCTGCAGTCAAAACTGCCGGTCAGTTTCAGCGCATTTCGGCGAAATCTGCTGTCGAGATCTCTGAAGCACGGAACCTCTTCGTCTGCCATCTGGTTTTCCCGGCCGGACTGCAGACTCAGATGCAGCAGCAATTATCATGGGAATTGGAGCATTCAGCGGATCGAAGTATTCGTCCGGGTTTCTTTTGCGAGCTGCCCCCTTCGGATTCCGTTCCACGGTCTGATGTCGATATCCCACGGTCCGTGGACATCATCAAATCCGCCGAAATCCTTCTGGTATTCCGCGAGACGCCCCAGTTTCTGTTCGACGGTGAGCTCACCCGGATGAAGCGTTGACGGTCCGCGTCCCCATCGAATCTGAGATCCGCCGGCAGTGAGAAGTTCAAACTCGGTCTGCTCAGTTTCGTTGCCGGTCACAACATGTCCCGGAACCAGAATGGACTGCAGATGAAGTTTCTCCCACCACGATTCAGAATCGCCTTTTGACGCAATCAGCACTGAGGCAAGCTCCGCTGCACCGTCGACAGTCGGATCACCCCATTTCTCACCAACGCGTCCCTGAGGTACGCTCGAGACGCGTTCGATGATCGGATAACGAGACGTGTCTGCCGGGCTGAAATCGCCAGGCGGAAGAAGCACGCCGTGGCGATCGATCGGATAAAATCCATCAACAGCCTTCACCATCGCGACCGGTTCCCGGTAAACGACATCAACCTGCAGCCTGGCCGGGAATGATTTCTTCACGGATCGGACGTTCTCAATCCACGGATGAGTATAGAACGCAGCGGCCACACGTTCGCTCAGTGTTTCATCCAGGAGTGATTCGTGGTCCGTGAATCCGGCACGCTCAAATATCTGTTCAACGAGGTCCGGTGGAATCCATCGAGGTGCCGGAGTCATTGTGATCTGGGAAGGCCCTACGAAGTACTCCGGGCGGTTTTCAAGGCTTGGCAGTTGCCGCATGATGATGGGCACAGCAATCCAGCAGGATGCGATCAGTGCCGCCATCACGAGGTTTCTCGGCCTGAAAAGCCAGTTCAGTCCTGAAGGTGGACGGACCGGAGGCCTGGACTTGATCGGCACCTCCGCAGGTACTGCGACGACAGGTGGAGAGCTCTTTCGTGACTGCCTGGGTTTCTTCGATGAAGAACCTTTTGCCATGTGCTGCTCTCTGACGTGACTTCATTGTGACGGCGCGTTTCTGTGGCGGATCGACTTCTGGCTATTTCGTCACCGAGCCTGGCATCCCTGCAGAGGTTTCGGCAGAAATCGCCGATGAAAGCACCGCACTGCGAAGATCAGTGCGGTCAGCAGAACTTCCATGCTGTGGAAGATTGAATGAGCCCGACTCATTGCGGCAGTCAGGCAGTTTCTGTCGAACAGAACGATTCTGTCGGATCCGATGGCGGAACCATTCAGGGAGGGCGAAGCTCCTGCTGCGCCGCTTCGACCATTCGACACGCCAATGTACACGGCTCGACAGGAGCGTCTCCCCGCCGAGTTGCTGCTGTCTTTGGCTTGCACTTCTATTACTGAGCAGAAATTCAGCATCGAAGGAATCATTTGGCGACAAGCGCTCGAAGAAGCGGTTTCCAGTTGTTATTTTCAGTATGTCATTGCCAGAATAAGCAGGAGTCAGTTCCAGCGACCAGTTCAAAGGATTCCCGCGATGAAACGAATTCGAGTTCCGCGACGAACGGTGCTTCGAGGTGCCGGATGTTCTGTTGCTCTGCCGCTGCTCGACCTGATGTCTCCAGTGGCGTCGGCTGCAGCGCCAGAGAGCTCGAAACACCCGGTTCGCATGGCGTGTTTCTTCTTCGCAAACGGCGCGATCATGCCGGAGTGGAAACCTGTCGGTGAAGGCAGTGACTATCAGCTTTCAGCCACTCATCAGCCACTGGCTGAACTTCACGAGGACCTCGTTCTTTTCAGCGGACTGACACAGCATCATGCGCGAGCTAATGGTGATGGACCAGGTGATCATGCTCGAAACGCCAGCGCATTTCTGACAGGAGCTCAGCCGAGAAAGACTTCGGGGGCGGATATCCGTGCCGGAGTTTCCATCGATCAGGCTGTGGCTGAACAGATCGGATGGAAAACTCATCTCCCGTCGATTGAGCTCGGAATTGATCGCGGTCGCAATGCGGGGAATTGTGACTCCGGTTATAGTTGTGCGTATTCGTCAAACATTTCGTGGAAGTCGGAAACGATGCCGTGCGGGAAGGAAGTCAGTCCACGAGCCGTTTTCGAGCGACTCTTCGGAACGAATGAATCCGTGGAGGAACGTGAACGGCGGCGGTCGGATCGGAAAAGCATTCTCGATTTTGTTGCCGAAGATTCAAAACGCATTCAGAAGGTTGCGGGAGCTTCGGATCGACAGAAGCTGGACGAATACTTCACCAGCGTTCGTGAAATCGAACAGCGGATTTCGCGAGCGAAGAATCCGCCAAAGGATGCTCCAAAGATGGACCTCCCTGACGGAGTTCCCTCGTCGCTGCGGGAACACATCCGTCTGATGTTTGATGTCCTTCTGGTGGCATTTCAGACCGACAGCACGAGAATCGCTACACTGATGCTCGCTGATGCCGGCAGCAATCGAACCTATCCGGAGATTGACATCAGGAGCGGGCATCATGAGCTGTCACATCATGAAGACAATCCGGAGAAGATGAAGCAGATAGCTCAGATCGACCGCTATCTCGTGGAGCAGCTGGCATATTTTCTCCAGCGCATGAAAGCCACCAGCGAAGGGGAGCACAATCTGCTGCACAACAGCATGATTCTCTACGGAAGTGCTATCGCGGACGGAAACAAGCATAACCACGAAGACCTGCCGGTCCTGCTTGCGGGTCAGGGCGGGGGCGCCTTCCGCACCGGTCGGCATCTGGTTCTGCCGAACGAAACACCTCTGAATAACCTTTTCGTTTCGATGGCTCAGGCGATGGGCACAACAATTGACGCTCACGGTGACAGCAAAGGTTCGATCGATCTGGCGTGAGCTGGATTCACACGACGAACATCATGCATGGTCCGTCATCGAATGATGGAAGACAAAGGGTAGAGTCTCTGTACCACAGGCTGTTCCAGTCCTGTTGGCTGGAGAACTGTGGCAAGGCTGGTCTCAGCCTGAGTGCGACATCTCCCGGTTCACGCAGCTTCGTGATCTTTGTGTTCCCTTTGTGCGATCTGTTTTTCAACTTGAAGATCACAAAATTGAACCACGAAGATCACGAAGGGCACGAAGGATCGGGTCGATTTATTGACGGATTCCCGGGAGAGGAAAGCTTTTGTCGAGCGGGCATGCGGGGCGTCGTGAATGGCAATTGCAACTCAGTCGGAGTGTGTCAGCAGCCGGTTCATGCTCCTTCTTCGTGATCTTCGTGTTCTTTTTGTGCAATCTGTTCTCGAACACTAAGGTCACAAATTTGAACCACGAAGATCGCAGCGCGGCATTTGATTGTGACGTGAACAGGTCGGGAAAGAACAGGAGTGAGGTGTGTTCCGGAGGCAGCTCAGTTCTGGCTCAGCAAACCGGGCACACCAAAGGTGTTTCATCGCTGCTACAGTAACGTCAAGCGGCACACGTCACACGACAGATCCATCTCTCCGTGCGCATAGGCTGGTTCGAGAAGTCGCAGGCACTCAACGACATCAACTGACCACAATTCGTCTTGATGTTTGCTGTTACCACGAAGAGCACGAAGACCGCAGTGCAGGTGGGACAAGCGAACGTTGCGAGCGTCGGACCGCCGTTTCGCTGCGTTGAGGGCAGAAGGCCTGCGCTTCGCCGGTTCCACAGAAAATTCATATTCTCGCCGGGTGTGAATCGCAGAGTTTCCTGCAGAACGTGGCTCTGTCCAGCTGGTCGGTGGGACACATCGATCATGGATTGATCTGTAACTGAGCAACGGTCCTGCTGTCCGGAGCGCTTCAATTCGGCTCAGATGAGTTCAGCTCAGGATGTCTTTCAGCACGGTGCCGTGGATGTCGGTGAGACTGACGTCTCG
The DNA here is from genome assembly GCA_046345315.1 of Planctomyces sp. Lineage (GTDB taxonomy): Bacteria > Planctomycetota > Planctomycetia > Planctomycetales > Planctomycetaceae > F1-80-MAGs062. The sequence goes on along the minus strand of JBKDKA010000159.1, from coordinate 22,852 downwards.
GCCACCATACTGGAAGATCAGTCGTTCGTGGTCGAGCCCGAGTTGATGCAGGACGGTCGCGTGGATGTCGTGAATCGTTGATTCGTTTTCCACCACGGAATTCCCGAATTCATCGGTCATTCCGTATGCCATCCCACCGCGGAATCCACCACCTGCCAGAAAGATGCTGTAACCGTTCACATGGTGGTCACGGCCGCAGCCGGGATTAATCGCCGGAGTGTGTGGTGTTCGTCCCATTTCGCCAGCCCAGATCACAATCGTTTCGTCCAGAAGACCGCGCTGCCTGAGATCGCCGATCAAGGCGCCGACAGACTGATCGGTAATCAACGCGTTCTCATTGTGATGTTTCACGATCTGGCCGTGCTGATCCCACGGAGAATTGTTCGCATGAGTCAGCGGACAGGTGATCTCCACAAAACGGACTCCTGCTTCCACCAGCCGACGAGCTCGCAGGCATTGCAGGCCGTAATACTTCTGGTACTCATTGCTGCTGTTGATTCCGTAAGCTTCCTGAATCGCCTGAGTCTCACCGGAAACATCGGCAACCTCCGGTACCGCAGTCTGCATCCGAAATGCTGTCTCGTAGTTTCGGATCGCGGACTCAATCGCCGTATGGTGCTGCTGTCGTGCAGAAAAGCGGAGATCCTGCTGCTGAAGTGCTGTCAGCTTGTGACGCTGAAGAACTGCCGAATCCGGGGACTGAATGTTATCCACCGCTTCACCCCGAGCTCGAAGCATCGTGGCACTGTTGGTTGCGGGAAGAAACGCACTGCTGAAGTTTTCGAATCCGCCGTTCGGGATCCAGTCGTTGTTCAGAAGAACATACGCTGGCAGATTCTGAGTTTCAGCGCCCAGTCCGTACGACACCCACGAACCAAAACTGGGAGCACCTCCCGTGACTCGGCCTGTATGCATCAGAAGATTCTGCTGACCGTGAAGCGGCTGGCGACCCACCAGAGACCGGACGACGCACAGATCATCAGAATGTCGCGCAATATGCGGCAGCAGATCGCTCACCCAGAGCCCGCTCTGCCCATGCTGTCGAAAACTCCACGGGCTTCCGAACCAGACGCGACCAGCGGCACTCTGTGACAACTTCGAAACGGCCTGATCGCCGATCGATTTTCCCTCGTGCTGCTTCAGCATCGGTTTGGGATCGAAGGTATCCACATGGCTGGGCCCGCCATCCATAAAGCAGAGAATGACGTTCTTTGCCCGCGACCGCATGTGTCCGGGCATTGCTCCCGGCATCTCGCTCTGAGTAACAGTCGCTCCGGCTGCCAGACTCGAGAAAGCCAGCCAGCCGAATCCCGTTGACGCGGACTGCAGCAGTTCGCGACGCGTCGACGCACCGGAGAACGCCCCTGGGCATCGCCCATGTCGCCCGGAAAATCGATTCAGTTCATCGGAAGGCATCAGTTTTACCCTCGTCATGGAATGTAAATCAGTTCTTTGGTATTCATGATCAGATGAGCCATCTCAGTCCAGACCTGTTCGTCCGTCAGTACTGATCGCGGAATTCCGGATCCCGATGAGCTCGCCTGCCCGGCTTCGGCAGTCACAGCAGCAGCCGGAGTCATGTTGGAAAGACTTCGAGCAGTCCGGATCCAGAATTCGACTTCGTCATTCTCGGGAGTTCGACCGTAAGCTGCAACAAACATCCGGTGAATGCGGTCAGCGATGATGGTTTCAGATGCAATCGTCTCCACAGAATCCGGCCCTGAGCGATCTTCCTCAATCAGTCGTTTTGCCCAGACTCGAGCCTGCTCGATGATGAACGGATCATTCAGCAGAGCGAGGGACTGTGCGGGAGTGCTCGTCATGTCTCTTCGCCCCGTCGGGATTTTCGGAGCCGGCTGATTGAAAATGGCCAGCAGCCGCGGCGGCTCCATGATCGTCATTTTCGTGTAAATGGATCGTCGCCCGAGCCCGTCCAGCGGCCCCCGAAAGAGACGCTTCTGCGGATCCTCACTCTGACGCCACGGATCGGTCGGCTCACCATAAAGAGACTGATCAAGTCGTCCCGACACGGCAAGAATGGTGTCACGGATTGCCTCCGCTTCGAGTCGTCTGAGAGGAAAATGATGCAGAAGGCGATTCTCCGGATCTTTGTCGGCCGCGACCGAATTCACTGATGAGGACTGCTGCCAGGTTTCGGACAGCAGAATGTTCCGAATCAGTGATTTCATCGACCACTGTTCCTGAATGAACCTCGCCGTGAGATAATCGAGCAGCTCCGGATGCGACGGTTGGTCCCCCGCATGACCGAAATCATTGGGCGTGCGAACGATTCCCGCATTGAAAAGCCAGTACCAGACGCGATTGACGAAGACTCGAGCTGTCAGCGGATTGTCATTCGATGCAACAAGTTCCGAGAGACGCAGTCGACCACTTCCGGGAATCGAAGCATCGGGCAGCCAGAGTTCATCCTGTGACAGACCGCCGGCAGAACATCCGAGAACCTGAAGGTATCCGCGAGGGATCACCTCTCCTGGCTGATCGTATTCTCCTCGGTTGAGCAGATGAAGATTGATTCCCGGGTCAACGTCTGCCATTCCATTGACTGTCTGAGGCGTCAGCAGCTGCTTCTCCAGTTCGCGATAACGCTGCAGCAGTGAGGCGGCGGTGTCGTCAGCGGCAGTCACCGGTTGACTGAGCAGCTTCTGGCTGAGCAGCCAGTTGATCTTTTCGACATCTTCCGGTTCCGCGGTCCCATCCGACCAGCGAACAATGGCATCAAGAAACCACTTTGTGATTCGTTCGGCGATGGTTTCGGAAGTCTGAGGAGCGTCCATGGACAGGAGTGACACAAAACGTTTCAGCTCATCCACCGGAACACCTGGTTCCTCGGAGAGAACGACTCGCGTCAGCCCCATCCAGCTGGCCGGGTCAGCGATCTGCTCGTCGGTGCATGCGCCCCCCAGTCCAACGCGTGGAGGAAAATTCGGATTGCTGGTTTTCGTAGCGAACTCGATGTAGATGTTTCGCTCCGGCATGTTTCGGAACGTTGACAACTGAATCCACTGCGGCATCGCTGTCTTCAGATAGACCTGTCGTTCGGTCAGAAACGCATTGTCGACCACTGTGCGATGAGCACTGAAATCACCACCGCACGCTTCGAAGCTGATGAACTGTTTCTGAAATGTTCTCAGAGGCGGTGTTCCGACGGCACCATTCATTCGAGGCGACAACGAACTCGTCAGCAGACCTCCCGGAAAAAGCGGTGAAATGGCATCCTCGCCATCCCTCAGAACGGCGAACTCTCCGCAGGGCGCAACCTCACGAACTCCCACTCCGTCAACAGCCCACCCGTTCGGAACTCCATTTCGAAAATCCGCAATCACTTCAAAGCGATCTGAATTCTGTCTCGTTCGACCTTCCGAATGCTGCTGATACTCCAGCCTCAGTGCCTCCCACAATCCGCTGATCTGCTCCGGCTGATTCCGGATGCTTCTGAGCTTCTGAAGGATCCGCTGAAAGTCTTCCAGCCCTGGTTCTGCGGCCGAAGGCGAGGCGGCAGCGGCATTCTGGTCAGCCAGCAGCGTGTGCACGATGCTCGGTATCGATTCAGACCACTTTGCGGCCAGCGCAGTCTTCAACTGTTGCTTGAGCTCCCGGAGCTTCCCGAGCGTCTCGGCATTCCGATCGGGTGTATCGAGTGTCCGAGTGATCCACCGGGAGCTGAGAAACATTCCGCCCAGTGCGTAATATTCTGACTGATGAATGGGATCGAGTTTGTGGTCATGGCATCGAGCGCAGGCGATTGTCTGTGCCTGAAATGCTTTGGCGAAGGCATCGATTTTGTTGTCGAGCATTTCCTGATGGATGCCGTCGAACTCAGCACTGTCACCGTGCCTCTTCTCACCCATCTGATAAAACATCGGCCCGATCAGTGACTCGTTAATGTGTTCCTGAGCATTGATCCGAGGCTGCTTCAGCAGATCGCCTGCGATCTGTTCCCGAATGAACTGGTCAATGGGCAGATCATTATTGAAGGCTCGAATCAGATAATCTCGGTAACGCCAGGAACCTTTGGCCGGCATATCCCATTCATAACCGTAGGTGTCTGTGTAACGGACAACATCCATCCAGTGGCGAGCCCAGTGCTCGCCGAAATGCGGAGATTCCAGCAACTCGTTGACCAACGACGGCCATTTCTGATCCCAGGTACTTTCGGAAAGTTCCCGAACCAGGCGAGCTTCCGGCGGCAGCCCCGTCAATGCGTAGCTGAGACGTCGAAGGAGCACATTCGGTGCCGCTCGATCGGCCGGTGCCAACCCTTCTTTCTCGAGTGCAGAAAGAACAAATCGATCAATCGGATGTTCTGACCAGGTTTGATTCTGCACATCCGGAACCGTTGCCGACGTGACCGGCTGGTAACTCCACCACTGACTCAGCTGTTGAAACAGATCCGCTTGCGCAAGATTCAGACGATCAGAATCGGATGCTGGTTCGTTTCGGGGATCGACAGCGCCGGTTTCAATCCAGACTTTGAAGTCGGAGGCAATCGACTCCGGCAGCTGTTTTCCGGGAGGCATCTGCAGCGAATCATGTCGAATGGCGGACAGGAGCAGGCTCGATGATGGATCACCGGGTACGACCGCACTGCCGGATTCACCACCGCGACGGAGACTTTCTCGTGTGTCGAGAAGCAATCCCCCCTTCACTTCCTTTGAAAGAGCAGAATGACACTGGTAGCAGTGTTCCACCAGAACTGGCCGAATTTTCTTTTCAAAGAATTCGATCTGTGCCGGGTCATCATCGCCATGCGCAGCGAATCCGGAGAATGCAAAACCGATCAGAATCGAAAACAGACGCAGAGACCCGCGGATCTGCCCAGACCCGCTGAAATCACGACACAGTTTCGTCTGCACACTGATCGCAGGCATACTTATCGCAAAAGGTGTCAGCATGGACAACAGCTTCCTTACGACACTCAAAATAAAGATGTCGGCTTCGGTCTGAGCGTTATCAGAAAAGGTTTCACGATTTCATATCTTATCGCAGACTCCCGACGGCGCCTCCTGTTGTCCGGATTCTGTCTGGAAACAGAATCATACACCGATCTGACCTGTGAGTCAGTCAGGAACTGCCTTCTGCGGAAGTTTGGTTGATCTGGAGGAGGTACGAACAGAATTCCGCAAAAATAGCATTGGTCTTCAAAAGAAAAGAGTTGTTTGGTTATGCCGAGAACTGCATAAACTGATTCTGTGTGTCTTGTGAAAGACTGACGAGATCCGGAATCAGGCAGAACAGGATGTCCCAGGTCGCAGTTCGACAGTCGCAGGCCGAAGCCCCGAACATGATTGCTTCGGTGTTTCCGCTGCCACTGTCACATTTCGAATATTACATGTTCATTGACGACCGTCCGTCGCATCCGATGGTCTTCGTCATGGTTGTTCATGTGGACGGATGCCTGCTTCGGGAGCCTTTTGAAACGGCTGTTCGTGAGACACTTGAGACTCATCCGCTCTTCATGTGCCATGTGAAGAGCGTCCCCGGTCGCGGATGCTGCTGGGTGCCTCAGAAATACTCCGACACGACTGTTCGATGGAGAAGTTCCCACCAGGCGGCTCAGTTCAACGATCCCGTCACGATCCGACCGATCGATCTGACAACGCAGACCGGCCTTCAGATTGAGGTCAGCCACTCGGCGCAGGAATCCCGGATCATCTTCTACCTTCACCATGCCTGCTGTGACGGAATCGGTGGATTGCAGGTGGTGGGCGACGTTCTTGCAACATATGGCATTCGGACGGCGGCAGATGGCAGCCGAGTACCTGCCGTTGAACGGCCTCAGGTGGCTGCATTACTGCGACGAGACCATTTTGACACGGGACGTTCAGCGACAGAACGTCAGCAGAGATCCAGTCGAAGGCTGCTGGGAAAGATCACGCGACTGTTCGGCAGGAAGCCATTCCCGCTGCAGCCGATTCATTCCGCAGCGAGACAGAATCAGGAGGATCATGCGGTCTCTGCGCGAGCCATTCAGTCCTGCGAGCTTCCTCGAAGTGTGAATCAGGGACTGCGACTTCTGGCGGCTCAGAAAGGTGTCACTGTCAACGACCTCTGCATTCGAGAAATGCTGCTGCAGGTTGACGACTGGAATCGGCGTGCCGTCTCCATCTCCGGAAATCCGTGGCTCCGTATTTCTGTGCCGGTCAGTATGCGGACGGCGGAACATCAGGGAATGCCGGCCTGCAATCTGGTCAGTTACTCGTTTGTGACTCGCCGCGTTTCTGAGTGTCGCGACCCGGATGAGCTTCTGAAGTCGATTCACCGCCAGACCGAAGAGATTCTCTTTCAACGTTCCGGAATCGTCGCGCTGCGGTTTATCGGGCTGCTGCGGAAGATCCCGGGAGCTGTCCGGATCATGCTGAAGCTCAAATCGTGTTTCTGCACTGCGGTTCTGGCCAATATTGGTGACGTGCGACGACGATATCCCGGGCGTTTCCCGCTGCTGAAGGGCAGATGGGTGGCCGGAAACGTCGTGGTTCAGAGAATCTGCGGTGTTGCACCGGTCAGACCGAACACACGCGTGGCTGTCACTATCGGCGAATACGGAGGCACTTTGAGTATTCATATTCGCACCGATGCCACTGTGTTCAGTGACGAGGACTCCGAACAGTTTCTGAAAGAATTCTCCGAACGACTGGAGACACTCGTCGGCAGCGTTCCGAATCCGCACGAAGCCGTGGCGACGGAAGAGAACAGTGAGCATTGAGCAGCCCCTGAGCTGCTGACTTTTGCAGGGTGTGACCAGCGGAGCGCAGGCACACCTCCTTTGCCGACAATAGGTGTGCCTGCGCGATGCTTGTCACACCCTACGGCCTTTGGCATCTTGAAATCGTGCGATGCCGTGGCGGCACTCGCGACACGACTTCGCAAAATCCATCGTGTGCGGTAACTTTTACAGGCACACATCCTTTGCCGATAATTGGTGTGCCTGCGCAATGCTTGTCACACCCTACGGCCTTTGGCATCTTGAAATAGCGTGCTGCCGTGGCATCACTTGCGACAGGACTCCCGAAAACTCAACGTGCTCTGTAAGATCCCGGACTGCGTACGTAATTGAGTCCGGTTTACTCAGAAAAAGAGCAGGCATTCATGAGCGGCCTGGATCCAGAGTCTTGTCCTTCCGAGCGACTTTTCCTTGGAATCGATGTGGGCGGAACGAACATTAAGGCGGGAATTGTCAGTGATTCCGGACATGTCCGGTCATCGGCGAGCGTTCCGACGGAAGCATTGCGCGGTCCGGAACACGGTGTGATGCAGATGCAGCGCGCGGCGTCGCAGGCCATGACAAAAGCCGGGGTGGACGTCTCCATGATTGCCGCCGCTGGTCTCGCGACTCCCGGGACGATGGATATCCCGGCTGGTCTGCTGCTCGATCCTCCAAACCTTCCGGGCTGGAAGAATTTTCCCGTGCGCCAGCGCGTGGCGACGGCGATCGGCCTTCCAACAATTCTCCAGAATGATGCCAATGCAGCGGCCTATGGAGAATACTGGGCTGGTTCAGCTACTGATGCTCGCAGCCTGGTCTTCTTCACTCTGGGAACCGGGCTCGGCGGCGGAATCATTGTTGACGATCACATCATTGAAGGTGAGCATTCTCACGGGTCTGAATGCGGTCATACGATCATCGAAATGGATGACGGCAGGCTGTGTGCCACCGGACAGAATGGCACTCTGGAAGCCTACTGCAGTGCAACGGCTCTGCTGAAACGTTTTCAGGAAGCGATTGACGAAGGGCGATCATCGTCTGTCAGTCGAAGGATTCAGGCAGGCGAAAAGCTGTCTCCACTTCTGATCAGCGAAGAGGCGTCTCGAGGCGACCACCTGAGCATCGAGTTAATCCTCGAGATGGCGCGCTGCCTCGGAACGGCTGTGACATCCATCGTTCACATCATCGACCCCAGCATTGTTCTCCTGGGAGGTGCGATGACATTCGGACGAAACGAAACTGCGATCGGGCGGGAATTCATTGAGCGTGTACGGCAGGAATTTCGCACTCGCACGTTTGCTACGCTCGCAGACAAAGTCCGCATCGAATACGCAAGCCTCGGTGGTGACGCGGGGTTTATTGGCGCCGCCGGGTGTGCTCGACGAGCCCTCGACCGTGGTCAGCTTCCGAAATTCCCTTGATCGGTACGAATAATCACAACCCGAGGCTGGGAAGATCCTGAAGTTCTGTTTCTGTGACAAAGCCGTCCTGATCGCCGTCCAGGCGGTCAAACGCCGAGTGAAATCGCTGCGGCACTTCGCTCTTCTCCAGCATGCTGTCTTTATTGCTGTCCAGCCTTGCCAGCAGTTTCTTGGTCCTGTCTTCACCGCTGTCTTTCGGAGGATTTTTCACGCGGTTGCGTGGAATGGCCAGATCAAAGTATCCGATCATCATCTCATTCCAGGTCTGTTCACCCCACGTGACTGTTTCTGCAGGGTCGGGGTTGTTCAGGTTGCCGTCGGAGTTGTCGAAGTGAGCAACGCATTCCATCCAGGTTCCCTTGGGAAATTTCATCGGTTCCTTCAGTCGATAGGATGTCTGCCAGTTGAAGTCGTATCGCGGCACGTCGAGCAGCGTCTGACGTTTCCCATTCGGAAGTACCGCCTCGTATCGAAATGACTTTCCGCGAACGTGCATGTGAGGCATGAGTGCCAGCAACTGCACGTCGGCCGGAGTCGGTCGAGTTCGAGATTCTACTTTCCAGTTCGGTTCTCCCGGCGGAATTTCAAACCGCTGATTGATCGCCTGTTCGGTGATTACAACCTGTTCGACGGAGTCTTCCTCCGTGAACCACAGACCGATGGATGTTTCGTCCGACTGAGCTTTTCCATTGGGTGTGTAGTGCATCTGAAATACCAGCTTTGAACCGGCGGGAATCAGCTTCGCCATTCCATCCGGGAGACGCGCCGGCAGAAGTCCCGGGACGTAACCTGCGAAGAACGCACCGCCTCCCGCACCAGTCTCGCTGCTGACATTCTTCGGTGGCCTTACGAAAACCAGAACATGATGCACGACGGATCGATTTCCGGGGACAATTTCAGCGGCGCGGATCCAGCGGTCTTCCTTGAATCCCGGATCCACAACAATGTGCTGATAGTCAACAACGCCCTCGGCAGGAACCTCAAACTTCTTTCCCATGGAGACGACGACGTCAGGCTTTTCTCCGATGTGCCACTCCGACGCTTTCTTCTCCGGAGCAGCTGGAATCGCGGAGAGATCGCCGGCGGGTGATCCGGCGAGCACCCACTGATTGATCTGATCAACTTCTTCCGCTGAAAGTCGGCGTTCATTGGAAAACGTGCTGTGATCCGGATTGGCATGCCATGGAGGCATTCGCTGATCGTTGACGACCTCACGAATCGTCTCTGCCCAGCCGACGACCTCGTCGTACTGAAGCAGCGAAAACGGAGCAATCTCACCTTCACGATGACATTCTGCACAATGACGATTCAGGATTCCTGCGATGTGAGAACTGTAAGTGATCTCATTGTCGACGGACGACTTCACCCTGCGGACTCTTCCGATGAGACACCCGGGCGCCGGCACGTGAATTCGAGCGGCCGATTCGGTTGTCTTCTCACCCGCCAGTTGCTTCTCAATAGCATCGCGAAGGTCGTTGTGTTCGGGTTCCGAACGAGCGAATCCGACGCCGTACTGATCATCGATTCGGCCCTGATAGACGATTCGACGTTCGCGGTCCAGAACGAATACTTCCGGCGTTCGTGTTGCTCCGAAAAGGTCTGCGATCCGATTCTGCGGATCCCTGAGAATTGGAAAACGAATTTCGTAACGTCGTTCGAACGCCTGGATCTCCGTCAGCGAATCCTGTCGGTTGGAGTTGATTCCGAGGAAGACGACATTCTTCGATGCCATTTCGTCGGCCATTTGCTGCAGGCGTCCGGCATACAGGCGCACCAGCGGGCATTCGGTACCAAGAAACGCGACAACGACAGTTCTGTCCGACGGTACCTCAGATAACTGAAACGGTCTGCCATGACTGTCGTTCAGCTGAAAATCGATTGTTGTCTGGTCGTTCGGAGGTTTCTCATTTCCTGAAACCCGGTCGCCGGTAAATCCGACAACAGCGCTCATGACTCCGCTCATCACCAGAGAAACAAGGAATTTCTTCATAGCTCTTTTTTTCAAACCTCTGGGACGAAGTCGGGATTCCAGCCGGAAATTCTGCTATGGTCTTTCATCTGGTGATCGACTGGCCAGCTTTCGTTGTCCGAACGGCCGTTGGTCATTCGCGGACCATACGTGGAAGCATTCTCATCTGTGTGTTTCCGGAGGAATTCTGTTCGTCTGACGTTCGGAATTATTGCCGGAAAAACACCGTTGTTGTCGGAAGGTGTCGCGAATTGTAGGACGGTTGCCGAAACATGGCCCGATCATTTCAGGTTGTTTTATGAAAATCGGAATTCTCGCAGACGTGCATGACAATGCAGACAATCTGCGGCATGCAATCAATCTGTTCAACTCTGTTCCCTGCAGTGTTGTTCTGTTTGCCGGCGACTTCGTTTCGCCGCTCGTCGTTCCGTCCTTACGCAAGCTGCACTGCCCGGTGGTGGCCTGTTTTGGAGACAACGATGGGAATCAGACAGGCATCGCCGGCGGTATGAAGATCGTCGGAACACTTGGCTATTCCCCGATGTGCTATCGGACGCCCGATGGTCTGCACGTTCTGATGGCTCATCAGCTGGATGATGTACGGACCCTGATCGATGGCGCCGACGTTGTCGTGTTTGCTCACACTCATCGTCCCAGCGTGGTGACTGATCGAACAGGGCGAGTGTTCATTAATCCCGGAGAAACCGGCGGATGGATGTTTCGGAAGCCGACGGTGGCAGTGTTTGACACCGTGACCCGAGAAACCGAAATTCGGGAACTCCCATCGATGGGTCCCGGGGTTCATGTGTTTGAGTGATCTGACTCCTGGGAAACTGCGCTGGCTCAGGCGGAGCCGACTCAGTTGATTTCGACGTGCAATGTTTCAGACCAGCGTCAGCAGAAGTTGCTGAGGGAGAGGACCACATGAGATCAAAAGAGATGCTGTCAGACCCCCGTTCTGTTTCCTGCGGAAGCTCGTCGCCAAATCAGATCGTTGCCGGCAGTCGACGCAGCTTTCTTGGTACAGCGGCTGCTTTCGGCAGTGCGATAGCCTTCGGCGATCTGACCGCTGCAACCTCCGGGATTCCTGCGTTCCTGAACACCGCAGCAGCCACTCAGCAATCTCCCGGCTCTTCCGGGAAGAAGCCGCGCGTCGCAGCAATCAATTCGCTCTATCGCCTTCGGTCGCATGCGTATCATATTGCCGGACGCTTTGTTTACGGCTACACAAAGGATGGATTCCATCATCAACCACCCTTTGATCTCGTTCGCATGTGGAATCATCAGCGCCCTGCAGACATCGATCTGGGCCCACGTGTCTGCCAGGCACATGGCATCGAGCTCTGCGATACCATCGAGCAGGCTCTCGGCGGCGAAGCCAGTCTCGACGTCGACGCTGTTCTGCTGATCATCGAGCATGGTGACTATCCGGTGAATGAACGCGGCCAGATTCTGTATCCGCGAGCTGAGTTCTTCGATCGTATTGTGGAAGTCTTCCGGAAGTCCGGTCGGAGTGTTCCGGTTTTTGTGGACAAACACCTTTCTTACGATCACCGACTTGCAGCGAAAATGGTCCAGACGGCTCGTGAAATGAACTTCGGTCTGATGGCCGGATCGTCGCTGCCGGTGACGTGGCGACTTCCGGAGATTGAGCCCGTTCGAGGAACTCCCTTTCGTGAATCTGTGGTCTGCTTCGGTTACGATCGAGGGCCCGTCGAAATCTACCTTTTTCATGCGTTCGAAGTACTGCAATGCATGATGGAGCGTCGAACTGGTGGCGAAACCGGCGTTCGATCGGTCCAGTTTCTTGAAGGCGATGCTGTCTGGAAAGCCGGCGATGAGGGCCGCTGGTCCTGGCGTCTGCTGGACGCGGCACTCTCCCGTTGTCCCAGCCTGAACACGGGACCTGTCAGAGAAAACGTACTGAAGCCTCAGGCGGTGCTTGTCGAATACCTCGATGGCACTCGCAGCTGCGTCCTGAATCTCATTGAACAGGTTTCTGAGTTCGCGTTTGCAGGCACCGTGGAAGGGCGACCGGACCCGGTTTCAAGCTGCTTCTACCTGCCAGCGCCTCCCGGCGCTCGCTTCTTCGATCCACTCACATGGAACATCGAAAAGTTCTTTGCATCCGGTCAGGCTCCTTACCCGGTCGAACGGACTCTTCTTACGTCCACTATGACCGACCTCGCCCTGAAGTCTCTTCAGGAGAAAGGAGTCACGATTCAGGATCCGGCGCTGGCAGTATCCTATCAGGCCCCCGAAGACAGCGGATTCTTTCGAGGACCGTACATCGACGCCGGATGAACACTTCAGACGCACGATCTTTTCAGTAGAAGGTCCAGTCTGAGCCACCGGCAGAAGAGACTCGCAGCGTCGCCGCCAGCGTTCCACCTGTTGTGTTTGCAGCAACGGCAGAGGCGAATGACGTATCTGCGGGTTCATGCAGACTCACATCGTTGAGAAGAATTGTCCAGGATTGATGCGGCGATTTACCTGACGGAATCCGGTCTTTGCGAGAGCGGTACCGGCCGCTCAGGATTCTCCTTACCGAACCACGATTCCCGCTGACGGGGCCGTCGTAGTCAAGGTAATGAAGCCGATGATCCTGAATACGTTCAGCGGTCAGAGACTGTCCCGGCACCGACATCTCCGGTAATCGCCAGGTCATCGCTGAATTACCCGATTCCAGCAACAGATCCAGATGAGGAGTCGGATGATCATGAGTAAGGATTGCAAACCGTCCTGTAACTGTCGGAGCGTTTTCCGGGAATATCGTATCCAGCCAGCCCATCAATGCCTCAACTGTTGAGGCGGCATTGAGCAGCGACCGGCAGCCTGGTGACATGAAGTCCTGTTCCGTCATTCTTTCAAGCGTCGTCAGAAGGCCGGAATAAAGATAACCGGAATTCAGCAGGGCAATCGGCGTTCGATGCAGATCAAGCTGTGCCCAGGTGACTGCTTCGAAAAGCTCTTCCAGAGTGCCGTAGCCGCCGGGTAGAACGATGTAGGCTTCGGCCAGTTCATGCATCAGAGCTTTTCGTTCGTGCATGTCTCGGGTGACTCGCATGTCAGCGAGTCCCTGATGCATCAGCTCCGGGCGTGCCAGATGTTCAGGGATCACTCCGATAACCGGGCTTTCGGAACGCAGGAGTGTGTCAGCAAGCACCCCCATGATTCCGGTGCTTCCTCCGCCATAAACCAGAGTGTGTTCACGAACCGCAAGCTGGCGAGCTACCTCCCGTGCGGCGACCCCATGAATCGGATTCGTGCCCATTCGGGAGCCACAGAAGCAGCAGATCCTGGCCATCAGATCACACCCTGAAAAAATCCTGGAACCGAAATGCCATGTCACCGCTGTAAGCTCAGTGGTCCATGCATTCTCCTCGATATCTTCTGTTCTGAATGGTTCTTCCGCAACAGTCACTGAGCATCCTGATTCTGTGATGCTTCAGCTTTCGTTTGATCGTTCATCTCAAACTCGGCGATCACCATCAGTCCGAACGACAGTCCGCGGCGGACCCAGAATCCGGAAAGTAATCGAGCCGTGTATCCGGGCCAGAGGTTCGATTCACTGGCCAGCAATGATCGCTCAACACGTTTCAGATCATCCGGGAACAGAGGAGCCAGACGGTCCGGAGGAAGTGAAATCTCAGGATCGAACACTCGCAGCACGGCGACAGGCTTCTCCGTTTCACCAAGCCACCGAAGCGTTTCTGCTTCTGACATCAGCTCTTCGACAGGCTGTTCCAGACGACCGCAAAAATGCATCTGCCCGGCGTATTCGCCGATCCAGCCGACAGTGCGGTTCTGTGCCTGAAACTCTCGAACCGGAACTGCCAGTCGACTGTAATCGAATTCTCCCCAGAAGTTGCCTTTGAGGCCGATGACAAGCAGTGAAATAAAGAGAACAGATGACATTGCAATCTGACGTACTGTGTTGACGACAGATCGATCTCTCAGGAACAGAAGGTTGACGACGCAGAGGCATAGAGGAATGCTCAGCCACGACGAGGTCACTCCGGCAAGCCGACCGGCGCTGATCTCCGGAAAGAGATTGAAAATCAGAGGAAGCAGTCCACCGAACAATGTACCTCCGATGATGAAGCTGAGATCAGAACGAAGAATCTGATTGTTGCCACCAACGAGTCGGCCGGCAATCAGAAGAGCAATTGCAGGAACAATCGGCATCAGGTAGTGAATCTGTTTCCCACTGACCATCGACAGCAGCAGCAGGGAGCCACCAGTCCACACGGTCAGCAATCGCGTCGACAGCACCGGGTTGGAAAATGATGCTTGATTCACCATCGACAATTCCTGCCGACGTGATCTCCAGACGGCCCCAATCGTGAGCCACGGCAGTGCAATGAGCGGCAGTACGATGAGATACCACCAGAATGGTTCTTTGTGAGCGAATGAATTGACCATTCGGTGAGCCGTCTGTCCCCACAGCAGTTCCGCTGAATACTCTGATCCGCCGGACCAGGCGGACGGAATCACCCAGCTCAGGGCCAGAGCAGCAGCCAGCCCGATGGACTTGAGTATCTGAAGAAGCCAGCGCACTGTCTGAGTACGCACCGCTGTCGACCAGGATCCGGCACCGAATGCGACCGGCATCACATGGATCATGACCACCGGACCTTTTGCCAGTAAGCCAAGGCCGAGTCCAAGTCCCAGCAGGAACGTACCGAATGACAGCGTCTTCGAGAATCGGCCGGAAGCACCGGCGGATGAACGGTCTTCCGCATTGCTCTCTGTGTGAGCATCCGGTTGTCGAAACTCCGACTCCAGTTGCAGAATCCCATAGATCGCGATCTGCACACAGAGGGTCAGAAGCGTGTCAAACATCGTCACCGTGGACAGCAGCATCCAGATCATCGATGAGCAATGAACTGCAGCTGCACTTTGAGCGATCAGCTCTGATTCCGGCCAGAGCCGGCGAGCGATTCGATCTGTCATTATGACGGAGAGCAGCGAGATCAATGGCACGACCAGACGTCCCGCAATTTCTCCGACACCGCCGAGTGTCCAGGCGAGATTGATCAGCCAGAACAGCAACGGTGGCTTGTGAGCATAGGTCTCACCATTCAGGTGTGAGACCATGTAGTCGCCGGAGGTTTGCATTTCCCAGGCAACTGCCAGATATCGTGTTTCATCCAGAGGCAGCAACGGACGTGACCACAGTGCACTGCCGGTCAGAAACGTCATCAATATCAAGGGAAAAGCGACGGTACGCCAGAGACGCTCAGGTTGCTGCGCCGCAGAGCTGTTCATGCCGCCCGCCGACGGTGTTCGGCGACAGACGCAGATTGCAGCCGCGGCTTCCTGTGCGGGAGAGTTGATTCCGTGACTTCGATCTCCGCGTGTGCCTGATGTTCTTCGAGAACTTCAGCTGAACGGGCCTCGGCAGCGCGTTCTTTCATGATCAGCTGAATATTCCGGACGTAAATGAACATTCCCGTCGACTGACCCAGAATGAAAACCGGGTCTCGACGGTGTATTGCATACGCCATCAGCACGGCTGAACCGCCGATGCTGAGAAACCAGAAACTGGCCGGCATCACGCTGCGTCCGGCTTTCTCGCTCGAAATCCATTGAACGATGAAGCGGGCCATGAAGACGAGCTGACCAACGATTCCGAATGTGACCCACGCCTGTTCAGATGTCATTCTCCATGGACTCCGTTACCAGTTGCGGCCGACGCGATCTTCGCATCAGCCATGAAACACCCGCCAGATCGACAATCCCATCGATCAGTCGCCCCATCGTTCCATAGTGAGACCTGCCGGCCACTCTGGGGCGATGATTCACCGGTGTTGAAACCACCTTTCCCCCGTCCCTGCAGAATAATGCCGGAAGATACCGATGCATGTGGTCAAATCGAGGAATCCGAAGAAAATTCGTTCGAAGGAATACTTTGATTCCGCAGCCACTGTCGGGAGTGTTGTCTCGAAGCAGGCTCGAACGAACCCGGTTTGCAATTCTGGAACTGAGTAACCGCCAGTACGAATCTTTCCGCTTTGTTCGATGGCCGGTGACCATGACGACTCCCAGCGAAAGACCTTCTTCAAGAATCTTCAACATTGTCGGAAGGTCATGTGGATCGTTCTGACCGTCCCCGTCCAGCGTTCCGATGAATCGCCCCCGAGCAGCATCGATGCCGGTCATCAAAGATGTACTCTGCCCGCAGCACTTTCGGTGTCGAAGCACTTTCAGCTCCGGATTGTCTCCACGGAGACGATGCAGAACCGATGCCGTGTCATCACTGCTGCCGTCATCGATGACGATGACTTCATACTGCAGTTTTCCGGCAAGCGCATCACGAATTTCGTCGATCAATCGCGGAAGATTGCCCGATTCATTGTGCGCCGGAATAACAACAGAAATCTGCATAACTCAACATGACAATATCAGCTGCTATAAATGTAGTACTATGGCTGAATTGTTTCGACAATGATATTCTTTGTCAATATCACCAGCATTGACGAGCCCGGCTGCAGCTTTTGAAGCTGAGTTTCGAAGGGCAATCCTGCAGGGCTCAAAGAAAACCACTGTTCGGCAGCATATCATCGAGGCAGCGTTCTGCGGCCAGCCGCGCCACTGCGAAAGCACAGGCCGCAGCAGAAACTCGACCGTTATACATCGAAGACAGGTCCAGCACTGTGTTCGCATCTCCCCGGTTAAGTGCTTCGAGCACCCGTCTCCCGATGAACGATCCGCTGCCACAAAGCAGTACACCCGGTGAGAGATTCTCGAGTGACGTGCCGCTGTCAGCGGAAGCCACATCACTTTGTTGTCGGAGATCTTCAGCATGAGACTGAGATACTGCGGCGGAAAGCCGCAACAGCTGGCTTCGAACCGCTTCGGCGATCTGTTCTGTCTGAGCGTCGCGAACATATTCCGCAGCCTGAACGAGCTGCAATTCTGTCAGCTCTTCCGGATCGCTGCAGACCATTCTCGCAAAGCGTCGCAGTGCATGCTCACGGTCCGCCGGACGTCCATCAGCAGTCTCGCACAATTCCGGCTGCTCAGGCATTCCCCCCGTGACGATATGAACATCCAGCATCGTGGAAAAATGCTCGGCGGCCACCGGAATCAACTGTTGTTCAAGCGGCATTGTTCGGACAACGGCACACACCGGAGTTCGTGATGCACCCGTGTAGAGCAGCTCGCTGTTCTGAAGCCGTGTCAGATCCGTTGTGCCCTGAGCGAAACAGAAGCCATCCAGCAGAGGAATGATGTCTGTTGTCGTGGAGCCGATATCCAGAAGAAGTGCCGGGCCCGCCGGAAACGCTCGACCAGCCCATGTGGCCAGCGCATTCCAGTTCGACGCCGCTGCCAGCATTGGCAGGTCGCAGGCATCTTCCGGTTCAGCAAACTCACCCGATGTCAGCCAGATACGAATCAGTGATTGAGGAAAAGCCTGCTGAACACATTGAATGATGAACGCAACGCCTTCTGTTCTTGTGTCGAAACAATCCGCCAGTTCAGCGGTCATCGTGACAGCAACAAGATCAGCCTTCCCGGCGACGCCGGCGATCTTTGATGTCAGCGTTTCCGCAAGCAGTTCCGGAGACTTCCAGATTTCAAAATGGACGCTGACACAGATGCCATCTGCAGTCGCAGCTTTGATGTTGGCTCCACCGATATCCAGTCCAAGAATTTTCACAGGTCCATTTTCTGGTGAGGTGTTCGAAAATCACAGGCTACTGAGAGTCGTTATTCTCAGGACGTCCTTCGGTATAAAACCAGTTGTGGATCGGCCGCAGAATCTGGAGGACATCCCGCAGCAGCGTCGGATCGAGCGGTTCCTGAATCCATTCCGCCCACTGCCTGATTCGAGCCGGATTTGCAGAACCTGTCACGCAGGTTGTGAAGCTGGGGTTCGCCACCGAAAACTGAAGTGCCAGCTTGGCAATCTCCGTGCCCTGCTGACGACAGTACTCCGCAGCATCAGCAGCTGTCTTTCGTACCTCCGGAGTGGCTTTGTGCCAGACGGGAAGTGGATCACCCGAAAGAAGGCGAGCAGAAAAAGGTGCTGCGTTCATCAGACCAATTCCGCGATCTCCGCAGACCGGCACCAACTGCAGCGCCATATCGTTCTGAAGCGTGTAATGGTTGTATGTC
The DNA here is from genome assembly GCA_046345315.1 of Planctomyces sp. Lineage (GTDB taxonomy): Bacteria > Planctomycetota > Planctomycetia > Planctomycetales > Planctomycetaceae > F1-80-MAGs062. The sequence goes on along the minus strand of JBKDKA010000159.1, from coordinate 4,614 downwards.
AGCAGAACGTCGATGTCTGTCTGAGAAAGGACATACTGAAACATCTTCATCGGATAACCGCTCACCCCGATGAATCTGACCTTCCCTTTCTCGACTTCGCGACGAAGTGCCGGCAAAGTCTCGTGAACGATCTGCGACATCTCCACAAACTCAAGATCGTGACACAGAACGATATCGAGATAGTCCGTGCGCATTCGCTCCAGTGAAACGTCAACGCTTTCAGCGACTCGCTTTGCAGAGAAATCGAAATGAGTCGGAGCGTAGCGTCCCAGTTTCGTTCCGAGCACATAACTTTCGCGGGAAAACTCCGGAAGCACCTGTCCCAGCAGCACCTCACTCATGCCTCGCCCGTAGTACGGCGAAGTATCAATGAAGTTCATGCCGCAGCGGAGTGCTGTTCGAACACTTTCCAGCGCATCATCAAGTCGGACGCCTCGAAATTCGGCACCCAGTGAGGAGGCACCAAACGAGAGCGTCGTCAGGTTCAGGCCGGTTTTTCCGAGCGGTCGCGATGGCAGCATGGTTCCTGGGATCTCCTGCACGGCCACAAAAGCAGCCCCCGTGCTTTCTCAGAACTCAAAACACGGATGCTTGTGTCATTCCCGCGCAGGCGGGAAGCAACAACAGGGCATTGTCAGTCATGGGATGATGGAAGACGAACGGTGGTTCCTGTGTGCCACTGGCTATGCCAGTGCTGCTGGCTGGAAAACACTGGCATAGCCAGTGGCACACATCGATCGATCATTGACAGAGCACTGAGGCGCAGCATTCCCGCGCATCCGGGAATCACATCCACTGAATCAAGGTCTGACAGAGCACTCGGCTAAGCAACATGAGCGTCGAAGATTCTGACCTGAGCCCAGTTGTCACGATTTGCGGCGATGAATGCCTGATGAGCCTCTGCAGTCTGATAGGCATCATGAGACTTTACAGAATCGAAAACCACGTTCAGCGCCACGTGGAAGTTCTGATCGTTCACCGGCCGCTGATACTCGGGAGCCAGCGTTCCGGCTGCAAAGAAAGTGATGCCAGGGATCGATTTCAGAAAACGATTGCAGTCATCCACCAGATGTCTGATGGCATCAGGAGATGAATCTTTCAGCGTAAAGTAAACCATATGCGACAGCATCAGAGCACCTTTGTTTCAGCAGGCTCAGAAAGCGAACAGACCCGATTTCCGGACCGGCTCCGTCTCTGCGATCTCAGCCAGACAACTGTCAGATTCTGATCAGCTGTGCGACGACTGAAGCTGTTATGGAGGACTCAGTGCGTAAACGCCATGGCAGGTCGGCCTGAACCTTTCGCCCCAGCGTCCGGTTTCTCCGAAGTCACCACGTTGCTGATCGCCTCGACACAGAAACGGTTTCGCCCGGTTCGCTTCGCACAATACATTGCCGCGTCTGCGGCCGCAAACAGTTGACTGCCAAAAGTCGTTTCATCACCGATAACGAGACTCTGAGTCAGCCCGATGCTCACTGTGACAGGAATCAGATTCCCCTCAAATTCAATCTTAATCTGCTCCACAGCGGCACGCATTCGCTCACCCACGACGTGCAGACCCGGTTCATTGGCATCGTTCATCAGCACAACAAACTCTTCGCCCCCGTATCGCGCCAGCAGGTCTGACTCGCGAACTGTCGCCTGAAGACCGCGGGCAACCATCTGCAGAACATAATCACCTGCCTGGTGTCCGAATGTGTCGTTGATCTTTTTGAAATGATCGATGTCGAGCACCGCCAGCCCGACAGCCTGCTGCCGAACACGATGAAGCGCCACGCGTTCAGCAAGCTGACTGACAAACCAGGCTCGGTTATTGATTCCGGTCAGGTTGTCGACCCTTGTCGCTTCGAGCAGATCCGCGACACGACGCTGTAGTCGACCATTCTCCTCTCGGAGCTCCGTTGGTACCGCCGCCTGGCGTTTCACATCACTGGACTGAACGGCAAACCACGACAACTGCTCAAGCGCTTCCTGAAGCAGTTCGTTTGGTGACGGAAGTGTCGGAGGAGAGATATCGAAGAGTCCGGCAGTGGTTTCGATCCGTTCCTGAACGATTCCGATGAGCGCTTCTGATGTCATGGGAATCGGGAGGGCAAGATCCTGCAGTGCAGTTTCAAGAGAAACGATTGCAACACCCGGAGTACGGTCACAGATGAGGCATGCGGTGGCGTCCGCAGCCCGACTCACGTAAAGCAGCCGCTGAAATGCCGCATCCTTGTTTCGAATCTCGGAATCGGCCTTTCCGAAGTTCTCGATGGGGGCCACGCATCGCTCCGGAATACCGAGAAGCCTCAGCAGGCCGGCGGAGAGCTCCATGTGATTGAATCCCAGCACCGCCTCCTCAGTCTTCGCCAGAGATGCCCCCTCCGCTTCGCTCTTCTGCAGGCACGAGAGATATCGATCGGGCTCCGCTCTCAGGAGTGCCAGCTTTCCGATTCCAGCAAGCAGATTGATTGTGTAGCACTCGCCTTTAAACTGTGGTGCACCAAACTGTCCGCCGAGCACCTCTGCCGCCGTCGCCTGCACAAACGACCGAAACCAGATTCTCTGATAGTGTTCTTTATGCGCTGACGAATCCACAGACTGCTGCGCAAGTGAGAAGCTCAGGACCAGTGGTGTCACGGAGTTTCGGCCCAGCATCATCACGGCTCGCTTCAGCTCCGTGACTTCCCCCCGTGAACCGTAATGAGCAGAGTTGGCTGCTTTCAGGATCTTCCCAACGATCGCCGGGTCATTCTTGATGATCGCTGAAATCTGATCGAGCGACGAATCCGGGTCGCTGTAAGCCTTGAGAATCTCGACGGCGACTGTCGGAATTGAAGGAATGCGACTGTAGGTCTTGAGATCAATCGCCATTAATGTCTGCTTTCACTCACCGGTGGGTCTGACTGACAACAGTTGCTGCGCAAATGACAGCACAGAAGTTTAGTTCGGAAAACAACACTTCCCTGGGTTTGCGGTTTAGCGCAATCCGTTGAAAATCGGGGACATACTCATGCCAACGCAACGACGGTGAGTGCTCGTCGGACAATGAGGAACAGGCAGAATCTGCCGGACGGTCTTCAGGTCTGAGCTGAAACACTCATTCCGAGGGATTTCCTTCGCCGGTTCACCGGTTTGTCAAACCAGGCTGACTCTGCGGGTTGTAATGATTGCAGGGAGCACCATTCCGCTGCCGATCCCGACGATATGAAGTCTCTCAATCCACAGATTGATGTTCTCGGAAAACTGGTTTCGGCGACGGAATTCCGTCAGAAGGTGATCAGTCACAACCTGGCGAACGTCAACACTCCGGAATACAAACGCCTGGAGGTGGATTTTGAAACCATGCTTTCAGGAGAGATGAAGAACGGAACGGCGTCCACATCAGATATTCAACCGGTCGTACGGGAGTCCACGGGAGTTACGGCCCGCGCTGATGGAAATACGGTGGATATCGACATCGAAATTGGTCAGCTCAACAAAAACGCTCTGCTTCAGCAGGTCTATCTGCAGCTGCTGGGCACGGAACTCAGTCAGATGAAAATGGCAATCCAGGGCGGCTGACGGAGGCCTGTATAATGTCGCTGAACAAAATATTCTCAGGAATGCAGATCAGTTCATCGGGGTTGGCTGGTGAACGCCTCCGAATGGAAGTAGCGGCGAACAATATCGCCAATGTGCATTCCACTCGCACTCCCGAAGGCGGCGCTTATCGCCGTCAGAGAGTTTCCTTTCAGGCGGTCATGAACGATACGCTTTCAGCAGGTGTTTCACCGGATGCAGACACGCTTAAGGGAGTTCGTGTCCTCGGAGTGACCCCCGATGAATCACCTCTGACGAAAATCCATGATCCCGGACATCCTGATGCTGATGCGTCCGGATTTGTTGAAATGCCGAACGTGAGCCTGCCACAGGAAATGGTGGACCTTGTCACAGCAAGTCGAGCCTATGAGGCCAATCTGAAGTCAATGGAAACATTCCGTCAGATGGCCGAACAGTCCCTTGCCCTGCTGAGGGATAGTCGCTGATGCAGATTCCGAACATCTCACCGAGTCTACTCGGATCGCCGGGCACCGTTGGAGGTGTTCAACCGGGCGGTGCCCCCGGAAATGCTCAGAAAGCCGGCGGCAGAGCGAATGGCGAACTCCCGTTTGCTGATCTTGTCAAAGGATTGATAGAAGACACCAGCAACAAACAGCATGAGGTGGATGAGAGTGTTGAAAAGATGGTCAGCGGCGAGACGGACAGCATTCACGATGTTGTCATGACTGCGTCCAAAGCTGATCTCGCGTTTCGACTCGTTATGGAAATTCGCAACCGCATGATCTCTTCATATCAGGAAATCATGCGAATGCAGGTCTGAAGGTCTGTCACAGCATGAATTCCGGATTCCTGCTGTGACAAACGCGAACAGCTGACTTGAAAGGTCGCTGTCTGCGGGAGCAGGAAACAATGCAGTTATTGACAGCACTGGGAGAACAGCTTCGAGGCCTCTGGGCTCGCTGGACCGTCGCGCAGCGAATCGGGCTTTCGATGGCGGCGTTCGCATGCGTCGCCGTGGTCGCCGGTACGATGGTCTGGGCGACGCGTGTGGAATACGTCGTCGTCGCCAATCAGCTCAGTCCACAGCAG
>JBKDKA010000158.1:0-80334 GCA_046345315.1 Planctomyces sp. | reverse complement strand
GTGTTCCACTGCCTGTGAACACCCGCTGAGAATTGGCACCCACGAGAAAGTTGATGTTCGCACCACTCTGCACCAGATATCGATCTGAATCACCGCTCAGCCAGAGATTACCGAGTGATGACGCACCGGTCCCACCACTGTTGTACGTTCGGCTCATCGACCAGCCGAACGGAGAACCCGGAAGACTCAGATCTGTCGCTGATTCGGCCACCGTGCCATACTTCAGATAGATCGGATCCATCGTTACCGTTGGACCGTAATCACCACCACCACGACCACCGCCACCGATATCACGAATAACTCCTCTGCCACCACCATCCCTGATTGTTCCACCAGGACCACCGCCTAAACCACCACCCGGACCTCCCGGGAGTCCGGGACCGTACTGCGGCGGGCAGCATCTGCCAGAGCCACACGGCTGTGGATAACTGGGGGGATTTGGATTACCAACATCGCAGGCCTCAACAATCGTCTGCAGCGGAATCGACGTTAAGAAGATCAGTAACGCCAGAGCGGACCGAAATACACGCCCGAAAAGAGCATGGCGATGCTGTAACGCCATAAACATTCTTGCCGTGTAACTGCGACGGAAGCTGCTCATTCGAATTACCCTGACAGTGCTGGCAATGAAACTGTACAAACGGCAAAGATGTCACACGATGGGGCAGTCGTTCACTTCTGCGACTGAGCTTCTTGAATCATGGCGTCATAGCGGCTGACCGCCTTGGTGTTGCCATCAGCAGCCGCTTTGTCACGGCGCTTCTGCAACGCTTCGATGTACGATTTCTTCACATCTTCCTCCCGAGCGGCGGCCGAAGCCGCATGCTCTTCTTTGAGTTTCCTGATCCTCTGCCGCCATGAGGAAATCTCGTCGGTACTCGCACCAGCGGCTATCGCCTGCTCCAGAACCACCTGGGCCTGATCGTACTGAGTCGTGGCCGCCAGCCTCGCTGCAATCTCTTTCGTGATCCTCAACTTGACCGCAGAACTCTCGGCGGTCAACAAGGCAAGGTCCAGGAGGCCGCGTCCGTCCAGGGGCCTGTCGACTAATGGTGAGAACGGGTCACGTGTCCCAAGACGGATCTCATCTGCATGAGAACGGGCAAGCAGCCAGTTCACTCGACTGTCCCCAACAAGGCTTCTCTGTGCCAGCTTCGCATCAAGCAGTTCGATCCAGGTTTCCAGCTTGTCACGCATCAGATAGCTGTACCCAAGAGTGTAAGCGACAGGCAAACAACAACGACCGTCCGGCATCTGAAGAAACTCATCCTGCAGTTGACTTGGATTCGTCGGCAGCTCCCGCACGATTGACATGGCCATCGTGTGAAAAGCTTCTCGATTACTTCCGTCAAACAACGGTTCCTCGACACTTGGGGTCAGTTCGCATTCATAGTCAGCGTTTTGCAGAGCCCATCGACAGAACACATCCAACGCCGTGTCGGGAGCTCCGATTCTGTAAGCACGATAGAGCCCAACGATCCTCCGAGCAGAGTATGCATCCAGCAACTCAGGGCGATCGAGCAACAAACGCAGAAATGCCTGCCGTCGTTCGGAAGACAAATTCTGGGATGAGAAATGGGGGTCGATTGTCCAGGAGTGCATCCGCACCTTGCCATCGGCTTTGACCAACGTCTGAAGAAACTCAGGTGACGTCTGCTTGTCCCACGCCCGAGCCAGCAAATCTTCTTTAATCGTCGAGTCACCCGATACGATCACATCCGACGATGCCCACGCAAAATCAACATTCGGATCAACACGCGAGATTGTCACCTCAGCCCCATCCGCAAGCCACGAATAGGTCGCCTGCAGGCCGTTTTTTCCACCATCCGCAACGGTCAACTGGTCCCTCGGAATCACTGTTCTTGGAGTACTTTTCGACTCCCAGAACAGAATCGCGTGTGCCGCGCTCTTTGGCAGATCATTCGACTCGACAGCGAAGTCCACACGGATGGCAGCTGGCTTTCCGGCTGACAATTGCACTGGAGAAGCAACATGAGTCCACGATTCAGGCGTCGCCGAGATGATCTTTTTGCCATCGAGTGTCACTTCCATCGTCTGAGCCAGCGAATAGTCACCTGAAACATGAGAAGTATTCACTTCGCTCACCGAAAACGTATAAAGCCCGGACTGGGGCGCCGTGACGTTCCCTTCCCAACGCACCCGAAAACTCCCTTTGACAACTTTGGGATCTCTCACAGCGAGACGAGCATAGTCCTGAAGGTCGTTTGGCCAAACATCCTCGTATTTCCCGCCGGCATCGAAAAAACTGATGACATCCTGTGACATCCGCTCAAAGGGGATATCTGCCCAGTCCATCAGCATGACCTTCGATAAATTCTCCTCATACGTTCGTCCTGCCCAGTCATCCTGTCGAGCTGCGACCGATTTTCCCATTGAGTCTCTCTGCTCATCGCTGAGCTCACGCCACCCCGCACGATAGAGCCGATAGATCACAGGAAAATCAGAAATTGGCGTATTGGCGAGGTCATATTGCAGAAACAGATTCGCTGCATGGCGACGCACAGCTTTCTCGTCAAAATCACCCTTGGGTCGATTCGTCGCGGTGTCATAAAATGGCTCGACCGCGTATGCAAAATCTTTCGCTGACAGCTGCTGCCAGTTCTCTGGAAGGCGAGATGACGGCTGAGCAGACACTACGCTTGGCCGGATCAGAAACAGCGAGATACATGCAGCAAAAGCAACTGGCAGCACTTGAAGACGGGGCAGGCTCATCAGCGGGCTCCATACACTCAGAGGAAACGAAGTACACAGCAGACGACACAATCAGGATTGAATCCTTGTGCATCAGTTCGAGGAATGTGCACGAGATATCCTCTGCCGATACGCAAACCACCACAGACTGTCTAATCCTCGTACCACAGGACCTTGCTGTCATCGCCATAATAAACGGCTTCGGTATTTAAATGTGGTGGTATGCTTCGTAGTGTTAATGCCTCCTTCGGTTTGTCAAGGACCATAAAGGATTGAAAGTGAAGCATTAGGGAATTTGCCCATCGCCATGCTGGGTGAGTGATACCCCCATGCTGTGAGGGCAGAGGCAACGGTGCCCCATGAGACGTAGAATTGTGGCACTGAGTGGTTCGAATGTTAGGCAACGACTGTGTATACTCATCCAGACGAGTCACAATTGATGGCGTGGCTATCGCGGAATTGCAACGGCAGAAGAGTGATTCATGTCACGTGTTGCCTGCCGATCGGAAACGAAATCCAAAGATTACAGGGGCCGTTTGAATGAAGACCTGGGCGGGCGGTCTCTGGACGCCGGCTTCATTTTTTTACGGTCTCTATGAGTTCACTTGTCGCCTGAATATCAAGGTAATTTTGATCTGAATGGGAACGGATCATGCCCCAGTACGAATTCTCTTTCGGCGGACATGATCGGCGAATCGTGAAATCTATGATGACGGCCGATTCTGCACGTGATGCGAGGGATAAGCTTCGAGCACGAGGTATCTTCCCGGAATCCGTGGTGGAAATCAGGCCAAAGCTACGCGAGAATCAACTGACATGGTTGAGACGCCCCGGGCGAAATGCGGCTCTTGTCACGTCGGCGGTGCGTGACCTTGCAACTTTGATGAGTACCGGGATCGGATTGGTTGATTGCCTCGAAACGGTAGCAACCCAGAATCGGGGACGCTTTGGGGAAGCCCTGCACAGGATGCGGGAACGCGTCGCTGGCGGAGGAAGTCTCTCGGAAGCGATGCAGGATCAGCCAGAGTACTACGACGATCTGATCGTTCAGATGGTTCGGGTGGGAGAGAATGCCGGAACCCTGGATTCAGTCCTCGATCGATTGGCGGATTTCAAAGATCGCTCATTACAGTTCAAGGATCGAATCACCACGGCACTTGTCTATCCAGCAATCATCATTCTTCTCTCGGCCATCGTTTCTATCTTTTTGATGACTGTGGTACTGCCGATGCTTCTTGAGAATCTCGTGGCATCAGGACGTCCACTGCCGTGGCCAACACGGGTCCTGAAGGCAATGAGTGACATTGCCACACAGGAGGGCTGGTGGATTGGCGGGCTCTGTGGTGTCGGAATGGTGGCGATCATGGCAGTTTTCAGAACACGTTCCGGAAAAAGGGCGTGGGATCGCCTGATGTTTTCACTGCCGCTGTTGGGCCCACTGGCCAGGAAGCAGGAGATCGCACACTCAGCGATTGTGATCTCAACGTTGATGGAAAACGGAATCGTCTTCGTAGATGCAATTCAGACAGCATCAAGGGCTGCGAAGAATGTCCTGCTCAAAGAAGCCCTCCATTCTATTCAGGAACGAGTGCAATCGGGCGGCGACATTGGAGAGGCTCTGAGCGCAACCAGAATCTTCCCTCCACTGGTGATTCAGATCTTTACCGTGGGCCAGCAGACCGGAGAACTTGAGCGTATGCTCAATCGCCTCGCAAGTGGCTACGAAGCTCAGGTTTCAAGCGCTACGGCCAGACTGACAGCGGGGCTCGAACCAGTCTTGATCGTATTCCTCGCTATCGTGGTCGGTTTCATTCTTTTCGCAACAATTCTGCCAATTCTGGAGGCCGGAAATGTTCTGTAGCGTACTCCGACTGCGGTGCAATCGCAATCTTTCTCTCCGGGCACATTCGACCGTATCGGAATCACCAGTGATGGTACGCGTGTCAGGAACAACGGTCTGTCAACTGACTCCGTATGCAAGACTCAGAGCGGCGTTTACATTGGTTGAGTTGATGGTCGTCATCGTCATTATTGGACTCCTTGCAGGAGTCGTGACTGTCAGTGTTCGTAGTTATCTGATCCGAAGTCGTCAGAATGTCGCCGCACTTGAAATCGCAAAGATCTGCCAGGCGTTAGATACGTTTTACAGCCATTTCGACAAATACCCGAGTAATGAGTCCGGGATTTCAGCACTAACGGAGAAATCGAAGGCTTTCCCGGACGGCCTGCTGAGAAGAATGCCAACCGATCCCTGGGGGCATCCTTATGAATATCAGGCTCCCGGGCGAAAGGGAGCCTATGAGGTAATTTCTTACGGGGCGGATCATCGAGAAGGTGGGACCGGTGCAGATACCGATATTTCGAGTGACGATGTGAGCCAGCCGAATGAACAGAGTCCATGAAGTACCTGGAACGAATGGGTTCCGTACGTGTGGCCAGGGTGAGCCGCCGAGGTTGGGCTTTACTCTGGTCGAATTACTGGTCGTGATTGCCATCATCGGGATGATCTCAGGAATTGTTACAGTCCGGACGTCTGGAGTGACTCGGCAGGCGAAACTGGAATGGAGCATCGGTCGGATCATTCAACTCGATGGTGAGCTTCGCAACATCTCAGTTCGACGTGGGCTCAGGGCGAGACTGGAATGTGAACTGGGCACGAACAGGATTCATCGCATCATTGGGGACGCAGACGCAGACAGGACGTTGATTGAATTCGGAGAGAACGTGATTTTGAGCAGATTGTTGCTGCCTGCAAAGCAGCTGACTTCCGGTATCGGAATCATCGAGTATTCATCGGGAGGACTCAGTCAGACTTTCGCGATTGAGTTCCGATCTCCCGGGGATCGGAAGTGGTCAGACTGGCTGATCATCGCTGGCAGCACCGGACAGTTCGAGCGTCAGGAGAACGAACGTGACGTTATCAACACGGTCAGGCAATCCGGTGCGGTTCGGAATGACACTCGTTGAGGTCGTTGCTGGAATTGCACTTCTTGCTCTACTACTTGTCCTGATTCTATTGTCGTTCCGAGAGCACGCTGCTCAGATTCGCGAAGCGAAATTCCGGGCCGTCGCAATGCGGGAGGCGGATTCATTGCTGTCCGCCTGGACCGCGTCCGGAAGTATTCCTGCGGTCGGCGACGAGCAGGAGATCGTGGACCACCCCGGCTGGAAGTGGAGAATCGTTTCAGTCCCGGGAAGAGAGGGGCTTTCCCAAATTGGAGCGGAAGTGGTTCGGCTTGAAATTGTGACCATTTCGGATGTCGCCAGGGTCCATCCACTGGCAACAGTAGAGCTCGTCGTCCCATCAGCGGGGGGAATCACAAATTGATAGCGTTCTGCAAACCAGCCTCACGCTGTTTCAACAATCGAAAATGCCGTGGTCTCACGCTGGCGGAGTTGCTGGCAGCAACAGCTCTTTCAACACTCCTGATGTCTGCGATACTTGGGCTACTGAGCTCCCTGAGCCGAAACCAGCAGACCATTCTGGAAAATCACGGGATTCCGGATCCGTGGCAGACACGTCTCGACGAACTGCTGGCCTGGGATTTTCAGAATTCTCGTTCGCTGCGTGCAGTCCCCGACGGGTTTGAGCTCGAAGGGTTCGCGGCGCGTGATTTTTCGACAGGGGCAGCGCTGCATTGTCCGTGCCAGGTCAGATATGAAATTGCTGAAGTTGGAGACCGCAGGCACCTGATCCGTCGAGAAATCCATACTCATTCACAGAATCTTGATCATACCACGTCGGAGTTGGTTTGTTTCGATGTTGACCGGATCATCTGTGGCCCGCCAGGAGTTGCAGATAAACCTGCACAGGTACTGAACTCACCTCATGGAATCTCTGATGGACTCATTCCGGCACGAGTAGCGATCACCGTAGTGTCCGCAGCCGACGGAAGTGTTTTGTTTTTCAGTAACCTGACGATACGGTGATCGAAATCACGTCATGAAAAACACATTGAATCACTCGTTGAAGAAATCAGAGCCACGGGCAGGGTTTATCCTGGTGATGGTCCTGGTGTTGCTTCTGCTGACGAGTCTTTCCGTTGCTGGATTTGCTCGGAAAAGCCTGATATTGGCCGACAGTGTGGCGGTCGCACAGGAGACCCTCCAACGGCGGTGGGGAATTCAAACCTGTCGAAGACTCTTACTTCAGAATTCGGAGCAGCTGCTCGATGGCAATCGTGCGGCAAATCAGTCGACAGCTCCACTCTGGCCGACGCGAGGAATGATTCAAGGGTCTTTCCTGCTCGGTGGACTGCGATTCGAGTTTCAACTTTCAGACGAAGACGCAAAGGTCAATCTGAATGCGATTGCATCAGGAAAGTCTGACCCCATGGCTGCGCTCACGGCTGCAGTTCGGCAGAGCAGCGGCCGTGCCGGAATGGAACCGCAGATTCGCTGGTCGCCTCAAATGAAGAAGTCACAGAAGGAGCTGCCGTTCAGAACCTGGCAACAGGTTTTCAATCTTCAGGATCGAGGTGGATCTCAGGAGCTCGCAGATCGACTGCAACAGGCAACTGGAGAGATTACATGCTGGGGGAGTGGCAGACTCAATCTTCGCCGAGCCTCAGATCGCTCAGTGGAGACCGTGTGCCAAAGTGAAATCGGAGAGGATGCACTTCGCAAACTTCTGGTACTGAGAAAAAACGGCGGCTTTGGTGATCTCGATGACGTATTGAGCGGGATCGCCCTGAGATCGTCAGATGCGTTCGCAATACGCCGCCTTCTGGCTACAGAATCGAAGTGCTATTCTCTCTGGCTGACTGTAAGAAACTCACGACGAAGCTGGACGAGTTTCACCATTGACACCACTGGCTCTGGAAAGACGTCAACGTTCGAATCATTCGTTTGGTAGGCAACCTGGGGGCAGGTCACAGTCAACTTGAATCAATGGGATCGCCGACTGTGACATAGCGGCGGATTCGAAGTTGCCATACAGGCAATACGATTATTGAGTAGAATCTGACTTCTGCATGAAGTTCTGGTGAACGTTGATGCGACATTGTGATGAGGTCTGAAGCATCTCATGCGACTCCGGTAAGAGACACGATCCATCCAAAGACCTTTGAAATCTGATTCCGTATGTTCAGACCCCGGACGAAGCGACTTCTGCTGATTTTAAGCTCGGCAGTTCTTTGTATCTGCGCACTAGGAGTCGCCGTATTGCCAGACATTCCGTGGAACAGAAGTCCAATGATCGAACACGTAGAGACCGCTGAGCCGGCTCCGAACCTGGAAGTCCCTGCGACAGAATCAATTTCTACCCCGCGATTGACTCCGCAGGACTTTCATTCGTACTGGTCGAAACCGTTACGAAGACCACTTTTCGATCCTCCACCTGCGGCGCCACCCAAGGTTGCTGAGACGCCTCCGCCTCGCCCAGTTTCGGCAAAACTGATCGCGACGATGGTTGAGCCTGATAATTCGATCGCGATGATACAACTCTCGACAGGAGAGGTGGTGTTTCGGAAATTGGGTGAGGAGATCGGTGCTGCCGATTCAGGAGCCATCATTCTTGCGATTGATGAGGGAGCTATCAAAGTCGTGCACAACGAAGTCGAATCAAAACTGACGGTTCCGGGGCAGGGAGGCCGATGAATTGGCCAGACGACCAACAATTGTTCTGAGTCTTGATCACGCCCACTGGTCGTTGACGAGGCTGACGTCGAAGGGGCAGGAGAAAACAACCCCCATTCGATGGGAAGGCTCTCTCGAAGAGGAGTCTGAACGAATCGTCGCGATGCTGCAAGAATGGAATTGTGTCGGCACTCCCATACTCATCGCATTGAGCGCAAGCTTATGCGTGAGCACGACGCTTCAACTGCCGACACCGCGACATGGTCGACAAAGAGATGCGATGGCGTACCTGATGGAGCCGTTTGTCCCATGGTCTGCCGAAGAAATGATCGCGGACTTCGAGATACGAGGTACTGAAGCCTTTGCTGTGGGGACTTCAACACAGTTCCTTTCAGAGTTTCTGAATCGACTTGAGGAGCAAAACATTCGCGTAGAATCGATCACTCCGCTCAGCCGACTTGCTTTGCAGAATCGACTACGTTACCCGGTTCAAGGCCGCAGGCGTTGCGTGCTTCTATGGGGAGCGGGCTCAGATGCAGAAATCTGGGTCATGGAAGGCAAACGCCCGATTCTCTGGCGACAATCCGCGTTGGACGAGGAGGTATTGCTCAGAGAATTGAAACAGATCGCCCTTGATCAGTCAGAACCGATACCACTGGAATTTCGTGGCGTTTCGAAAGATTTATTTCCGACGATTATTGAGCTTCCAGACTACCTGGCGGATGAGGCTGATGACAAAGGACCAGATTCCATCATGGACTTCGCCATTCAGGAGGCGGAACTAATTCTGTCCGGTCGCACTACTTCGTCCATCGAGTTTCTGCGTGATGCGTTCGCCCCAAAGGCAGGAAACTACAGGTTGCAGAGCGCGATGCGCACCGTTCAGTTTGCAACACTGACCCTGCTGCTTGCCTGCGGAGTAACGCTCTATCGGCTTGGCGAAATGTTCAATCAGCAACGCGTGTCGGCCATCGATCAACAGACTGTCATCTTCAAAAGCCTGTTTCCGGATCTCCCTGTACCTGTCGGAATCGGAAGTCGACTCGCGAGTGAACACATGAAGCTTCGTGGACTGCGCGGTGAAGGATCTGATGCTTCCGAACAGATTCCCGCGATTCAGTTAGTGGAATGCCTTCTTCGATCACTTCCGACCGATCTTCGCTATCGTATTCTGGAGATTCGCATCGAGAATGGCCGCCTCTACCTGGTTGGTCACGTCCGAGAACACGGGGACGCCGATCGAATCGCTGAAGAACTCAGAAAAGTTAACTTGAACGTCGAGCCCCCAAGCACTCATCGTCTGCCGCAACAGGGAGTGGAATTCAGGATCTCAGCGGAAATGACGACTGAAGACGAACCTGCCGTGGATGAGAACGCATGACCAGACAGAATCTGCAGATCATGTCGTTGCTGAAATGGGCTCTGCTGGGATTAACGCTCGCGAATGGCTGGATTGGCTGGACCTGCTGGATGCAGCTTAGTCAGGCGATTGCGGCGGAAGCACAGGTCCGACAATTAAAACTTGTAGCAAATCAGATTGAGAGTCTTCGCAGAGCACCCGTTCGTGTCGAGCAGGGAGTGCGCACAGGTGAGGCACTCGCACGAATTATTGAAACATCTGCCAAAAAGGCTGGACTCAGCCCGGAGCTCATCGTTCGAATCGATCCCGGAGACGTCCGCCAGTTGGGGGACTCACCGTTTTTTGAACAAAGAACGGATGTTGAACTCCGCGAAGCACCACTTCAAAAAGTCATAGAGTTCGCGATTGCTGTTGAAAACGCAGGAACCAGCATGGAGGTCCCCAATCTCTCGTTGCGGCTGCCCGGCGGTCTCGAAGACACCACATTGACTGACGAGTTATGGAACGCACAGCTCCTATTGACCTCAAGAATCTACCAGCCTAAGATTTCTGCTCCTCTCTCCCATCAGAAACGCTGAAAGTGTCACAACGTCGCCACCGATTCTCGCCTTCAGGGCGATAATAAAGTGTGGCTTCCGGTTCAAGCCCCCTCTTTCTGACAGTCTATGACGGCGGCATATGATGTTATGCCGTGTTCTTCCTTCATTAATCAGACCTGCTCTACGGATCATTCCGTTATGCGACAGTGTCGCCTCTGTACCTTGACTATTGTGGCTGGAGCAGCCCTGAGTTTTGGTTGCAGCGCTTTTGAGCAGAACGAGAAGAAATCTTACGAGACGGTCGAAGTCAACGAACGTTACGATGTTGAGACCGCTCGTGAAGAGCATGAAGAGGCGCTCGAGCTGCTGGAGAAGTCCCAGAACGGGAAACCGGCCAAATTAGCAGAAGCTGAAGCGCACCTGCAGAAATCACTCATCGCAGATATCACTTATGGTCCAGCGCACAATACGCTGGGAATTGTCTACATGCGGCAAAGGAACTTTTATAAGGCAGCCTGGGAATTTGAGTACGCTGCGAAGCTGATGCCCGATCATTTTGAACCGCATTACAACCTGGGTCAGCTCTATGAATCGGCCGACAAACTGGAGACATCGATTCTCTATTACGAACAGGCGATGGCATTGGCTCCCAGAAATCCCGAGGTGATCGGCAACCTGGCAAACGCTCGGCTGAAGAGTGGATGTGAGTTGGAAGAGGTTCGTCCCCTGCTCGAAATGCTGATTTTCCACGACCATCGGGCTGAATGGATCAGCTGGGCTCGCGATCATCTCGGTCGCAAGCCAGTGCGACTGGCTACTGAAACATCGGAACTTCATCCCTCAGATCCCACGACTCCCGACACACTGCCTCCTCCGGTCCCTGAAACATCGCTTCCGGGCAACCGCGATTCACTGTCACTTCCATCACCACTGCGTCAGGGGAGGCACGCAACGTCGTCAGACGCACTGACACCATCGGGTGACTCTGCTTTCGGGAATATTGAGGAGAGATGATTGATGGCTTTTACGGATCGTGTTTCCTGTCAGGTCAGTTTCCTTCACGCACAGTGACGCGCTCGATCTCTTCCGGCGTAGTAATTCCCTCTCGAATTTTGCCGATTCCGTCATCACGCAGCAATTTCATGCCGCTCTTGATTGCTGCGTTTCGAATATCACTGGCACTTGCCTGCGCCTGAATGCAGTGGCGAATTGTATCATGCACGATCAGAAGTTCGCAGATCGCCAGTCTTCCTCGGTATCCTGTGTTTCTGCACTCCGCGCACCCTGCACCTCGCCGATATTCGACCTGCAGCGGTGCCTCTGAGGTAATACCCAGCTGCTCCATTTCTGCAACCGAAAGAAGCTGGTTCGTCCCGCAAGCCTGGCATACTTTTCTCACAAGTCGCTGCGCCATCACTGCCAGCAGAGAACTACTGACCAGATAGGGTTCGATCCCCAGATCGAGCAGACGGGCGACAGCGCTGGCAGCATCATTCGTGTGGAGTGTTGAGAACACAAGGTGCCCCGTCAGAGCGGATTGTATGGCCATGACGGCTGTTTCGTGGTCTCGAATCTCACCCACCATGATGATATCAGGATCCTGTCGAAGAACGTTACGCAGTCCACTCGCAAAGGTCATGCCCTTCTTGACATTGATCTGTGTCTGACTGATGCCATCGATTTCATATTCGATCGGATCTTCCAGAGTCACAACGTTTCGATCTCGGCTGTTGATTTCAGAAAGGGCGGAGTAGAGTGTCGTGGTTTTGCCACTTCCGGTTGGTCCAGTCAAAAGAATCAGGCCGTGTTCCAGATTGATGAGCTCTCGAAAACGACGGCAGTTGTCTGCTCCAAGGCCGACCTCTGACAGACTGAAGGCTCGCGTACTTTTATCCAGAAGCCGCAGGACGATCCGTTCACCATAGCTGCCGGGAAGCGATGCAATTCGCAGATCAACGAGTCGATCACCTACGGTGACCGTTGCTCGGCCGTCCTGCGGAAGTCGCTTTTCTGCAATATTCATTTTTCCCATGACTTTGACACGACTGAGTGCCTCCTCCTGAATTCCCTTCGGCAATGTATGTGCATCGAAAAGTATTCCGTCGATTCGAAACCGAATAATCAGTTTCTCACGATAGGGCTGGAAATGAATATCACTGGCCCCGGCTTTGACTGCGTCAAGGAGAATCAGGTTCACCAACTCTGTTATCGGAGCCTGACCGGTCGTCAACAGGAGATCGTCGCGCTGCTGAAATGTCTTAAGTTTCATCTCGGAATCTTCGTCCGACAAACTTCCCAGTACTGCATCCGGCTGGGCGCTCTGTTGTTCGTAGGCCTGATTGATGACCTGAAGGATCTGCGCACGGGAAGCGAACACGGGTGAAAGATGTTGTCGCAGAACTCTGCGGACATTATCCAGCAGAGTCCACGACTTGACTCCTGACATCAACAATTCCAGTCGACCACCCTCATTCACACAGGCAAGCAGAGCATGTTCGCGTGCAAAGCTGATCGGAAAGCTCTGAACGAATGAGACAGCTGGACGAATTGTTCCGAGAGTCTCGCGAACCGGGACGTCAAGCAATTCACCGGCTGTTCTTAATTGAACTAACTCCGGAAGCTGACATCGTGACGAAAAGCTGTACGGAGATTCTCCCGGAAGTGGTGTATCCCGTACTGACGATTGACTGATCGTGGCATCAGGGCAAAGGATTCTGGCATACCACTGCTGCCTGACGGTGAGTTTCACGGGATTGGAATCTGCATCTGAATCCGGCATTCCATCCAGTTCCGTGGGAGTTGACTAAAGATCGATCTCGACGGCAATCACTTGATCAGCAATGGACCTGATACAGGAGAATTCCCCGGTTCGCAGGTCTTTGGAAGTTCTCGATCAGACAAGAATTTCAGATCACGAAATTTATCATCACGGAGAATAACAGGTCTGAGAAATACAAACAGGGTTGTCTTGCTGCCTGCTCGCGAGACAGTCCCCACCATGTGTTTCAGGATAGGAACATTCTCAATGAACGGCACAGTATCGCGCGTCTGGGATGTGTTTTTTCGAGTCAGTCCTCCCACGATCACGGTATAGCCGTCAGGTACGACGACGGTACTCTGAATCTCATCGGTCTGGCGCGGTGGTGGAACACCGGCGGTACCATTTCCGGTAAAGCTGTTCAACGCAATGCTGTACTCCAGTTCGAGGTGATCGTCATCGGTGATCCGAGGTGTCGCTTCGATCGTCGTACCAGCCTCTGCAAAACCGGCAAAACTTGTAGTAGCGACGGTGTTAGAAGCGTTGACACTTGTGAACGGAACTTCTGTTACACTGGCCAGCGTCCCGGTAGCGTTGTCATTGACCAGAATCTGTGGTGCAGACACAATCTTTGCACGACGATGAGTTGATAGCGCGCGAATCACCGCATCGGCGTTTTCCGGATCCACCAGAGTCCAGTTGAATCCACGACCAGGAATCAATGACAGTGCTCCGGTCGTCGGAGTGACGGTGCTCAGTCCAAATGATGTGAACTGAAAGAGTCGGCGCAGGCCGGTACGATCTCCGCCTGAAACCTCCACGCCGAGTGAGAAGTCATCCGTTGTGTCGAGAATTACAATTTTGGCTTCCAGCATCACCTGCGGCCGACGGCGGTCCAGTGACTTGATCAATTCTTCGTAGACCTGTTGTACTGATCGGTCGGCGATCACGATTATTGAGTTTGTGTTTGGATCCACAGAGACCTGAGCACGACCGGGAACAATCGTTCCAAACCCAACCTCTGACATCCCATTCATCGCTGCTCCCGGAACAGATCCGCTGTTGAAACCTTCCGGTTCACCTTGTGACTTCTCTCTGGCAGCCGTTTCTGGCTGCCTCAGTGCCGGGGGTGTGCCAGCTGGTTGTCCAGGTAGGCTGGGAGTATTCGGACCTGGTACAAAATCAACAGGTGAATCGTTTGCCCCGATGCTGCGAGAGCCGCTTCCGCGGCCTCGACCTAGTGATGAGATACCTCGCCTATACCCTCCCGCGGCAGCTCCTGTGCTGCGCTGTTCGATTCCCTGTAAAGTACTCAGAACTTCCTGAGCATCGGCATATTTAAGGCGGTAAAATTTGACGCCGCTGCCGGGACGCTTGGTTTCAATATCCAGCTCTGTCTTAAACCATTCGATTCGCTTGTGAATTTCCTCGGTTCCTGTTGCGATCAACAGATTGTCGTCCGTATCGATGGATGAACGATAGAGACGATCAATCATCAATGGTTCGAAGATTTCGCGAACAAGTCGATCAACACGTTCGGCATTGATGAACCGAAAGTTGTATATCTCAGTTCGCTGTTCCAGCGCCACATCGAAGGCCTTTGTCAGGGCAAGTACTTCTTCGATCTGCGAGTTGGTGCCCACGACCATCAGTTGATTGGTTCGTTTGTCCGCAGTCACTGACGGAGCGATTGTTCCCTGTGGCTGAGCAGCCAAGCGGGACGCCATCGACTGCGTCACCTGAATCGCCAACTGATCGGCGCTCACGTGCCGGACGGTATAGAATTTCAGCTTTCGTTCCGGGCCAGCCTGATCGATCGCTGAAATCAGCTGTGAAATGCGTTTCAGATTGGATGCGTAGTCGGTTACGATCAGGAGATTCTTGTCAGAGAAGACGACAGCATTCGCTCCCTTCTGGGAGAGAAAAGGATCGATGATCGTTTTAATGCGGTCTGGGGCAAGATGTTCTGTGATGAAGGTCTGAGTCACAGCAGCAGTGCCAGAATACTCTTTTGTCGGTGTTCCCTCCGAAAATGGTTCCGCGATTCGTGACAGATCGTCAGCTGGCACCACTCGCAGCCAGCCCTTTACATCTGCATCGACCAGCGCGAATCCCTTCATTTTGAGGGCCGATTTCAGGAGATCAAGGAGTGTCTCAGCAGGTATTGGCTGAGGGGCATTGATGGAAAGTCGCTTCCCAGCGATCGTCTCATCATACAGTATTTGTATACCGAGACGCAGACTGACGAAATCAATCAGCGTTTTGAGCTCTGTCTCCGGTGGAAGCGTAATCTTGATCATTCCAGGTGCTGGAGCGGGCGACTCTGCCTGCTGTGCCCTGACAATGTCTGAAGACGCCACCATTGATAGAACGAAAATCACTGAAAACGCATGACGGGCTGACGGAAGCGGATGGAATAACCTTCGAGATCGATGAAATCCCGCCATGTCATTGTCCAGACGAGATAAAGAGGGAGGGAAACCTGAAGAATCCAGGCTGAGGTTCAGAAACGACCGTTACTGGATTGGAGACGCAGGCTGCACGGAGTGATCTACGCTGGGACTTTTAGAAAGATATCCTAATGGAGTCAATTTGAAGTTGTCGCGGCAGCAATCCGTTGCCGCGTTTTTCGAGGAAACGGTGATGACTCGAACGACAATGCAGCTCTGCAATTGTCGAGAGTCTTCAGAGAAATAGAATCGCAATCTCGTGATCTTCTCGTCGCGGTGCCGTGATTACTTGAACGTCGGCCAGAGATCGTCGTCGCCGTGTCGAGCGAACAATGGTGCACTGATCTGGTAACGTCGCACTGTAAGAGATGAACGGATTTCAATCGTGAATGTTATCCCCAGTCGTCCCAGTGTGTTAAATACTTGTGTTTATAGGGAGTTACGCTGTGGACAGCCGTCACCATGTGCTTGATGTTACTCGTGAATTCAGAACGGTCGGTGGGTAAACCATCGAAAGAGGGTGGGTGAAATGTCGAAAGCCGGTGGGTGAAGTATCGAAGCTTTTCGGCGGTGGGTGATCTGTCGAAGTGGCAATTCCGGTGGGTGAAGTATCGAAAACATCAACCCGGTGGGTGATCTGTCGAAAGAGCTTGACTTGGTGGGTGAAATATCGAGTATCGAACGATGTCATCCGTCGCCAAAGATCGCTCGCCACTTCTTCCAAATCGTCATCCGACGCCGGATTTCTTTGTTTGCGACATCTTTGATGCGGTGCCCAAAGCCGACATGGCATCCATGGAACACCCGATCTTTTCGCTTTCAACAAAGCCGGACAAGAGCGTCCGCCGGTACGAACACGGGGATGCCTACGTGGAAATCAAGCCATCGTCTGATGGTCTGGCAACCGTCCATGACCGTGACGTTCTGATTTATTGTATCAGTCATCTGATGGCCGCCATTAACGATGGGCGGGAGGTGTCGCAGACCGTCAGATTCAGAGCATTCGATCTGCTCAAAGCGACCAATCGAATGACCAACGGTCAGGGCTACGACGCCCTGAAGGCGGCGTTCGAACGTCTTTCCGGAACTCGAATCAGTACGAATATCGTGACGGGCGGTCTGGAAGTCTTTGAGACATTCGGTCTGATCGAACGAGCCCGAATTGTGCGGGAGACTCGGGACGGCCGCATGCAGGAGGTTGAGGTCAAACTGAGCGACTGGGTGTTCAACGCCATCCGGCACAATGAAGTGCTGACACTGCATCGCGATTATTTTCGCTTGCGAAAACCGCTGGAGCGTCGGATTTATGAATTGGCTCGTAAACACTGCGGAAAGAAGGATGGATGGAAGATCTCGCTGGAATTGCTGCAGAAGAAATGCGGGTCGGTATCGACATTGAAAGAATTCCGGCGACTGGTCACCACCATCGTCGAAGAAGACATGGTCCATTCTCACATGCCCGACTATGCCGTCACACTCGATGACAGCGACATGGTAACATTCAGAAACCGTGGAACGATGCTGCCAGCAGAGCCCGTCACCATGAAAATCAATGCCGGTCGACTGGATCCCGATACCTACGAGAGAGCGAAAAACGTTGCACCGGGCTGGGATCCGTACTTTCTGGAGCGGGAATGGCGTGACTGGATTACCGAGCCACCTCGTGATCCGGATGCCGCATTCGTCGGTTTCTGCACGAAATGGTTCGAGCGGCGAGGGCATCCGCGATAGGAATCGGACGTCAGATGTAACCGTTGGTGCGAAGCCACGTTTCGAGAGCCACTTCCATGATGTCCTGCACGTAGTACGGCTCGACGCCGTTCAGTTGCCGTGTGAGTGACGCCCGCTTCAGGGCTGTAGCTACCTCGGGCCTCGCTCTCGTTGTCACAGGAACTCGTCCCGCGAATTGTGGCAACACCTTGGACTCGAACGATGTTGGAGGTTCTGTAACAGCAGGCTTTTCGGAAGGCTGTGTGGTTGCACCAGGTGATTCCGGTGTGGCCGTAGTCCCGAAGACAAACGCCTTCTCGATTTCCTCCTGCGATGCATCGGCTGCAATCAGGCCATCAACAAGCGATCTCCGTTCTTTCATGGCTTCCGTACCTCTCGCTTGCTCTTGCCTTTGCGTTTCACCGCGTCCGGCAATATCTCGGAGAAAATGCGCTGCACCTCCTCAGAGGCTTCGCGGGCACGGGAACCCATGTTCCAGACCACCGCTCCTTGACCCGGAGCGTCTGCGTAGATCTGCCGCAGAATGAGCGGAAGACTGGCCATCGGCAGATTGAGAGCCGCTGCGGCGTCTTTCATGTCTTTCGTCAGTCGGTAATTCTTGCCAACCATGCTCAGAACAATAATGGCTTTCGGAATACCACCACGAATGTCCTGTGACTGCCGGAGAACTTCCGTGGCCTTTGCCAACGCACGGACTTCCAGCATGGAGGCTTTGCAGGGCACAATCGCCAGATGAGCCCGCAGCAACAGGGCTCGGCTGGTTTCTGTCTGGCTGCCGGGACCGTCTGCCACGACATAGTCAGCTTCCTGATCCAGCAGTGGTAATTCATTCAGAATGTGATTGGGATTGTCGAGTCGAACGGTCTTGATACCCGGCATGGCTTCACGGATCCATTCGGAACTGCTCTGCTGAGTGTCGCAGTCGGCTAACGTCACCGTATGCCCCTGCTCATAGAGCCATGCGGCGAGATGAACGGCAGTGGTCGATTTTCCGACTCCGCCTTTACTGTTGGCAACTGCAATGATTGTCATGCAGTCTGCATAGCGCAAAACAAACACGATGGCAAGCACTATTTTCTGCAGGCTGTGCAGTATGTTGGTCAACCCGCTGCACAACAGGTCAGCTGCACTGCAATCCTGTTGACAAGGCAGTTGGATGAACAGGTGACATGCAGACTGGCATGACGACCGTCTGGCAGGTTGGCAGAAAAGAAAGATTGTTGAAAAACAGTCTTGTAAGCATGTTTACATGCTGACATGCAAGCATGTTGACTTGTCATCAATCCATACAGCATAAAACGCTGTCAGAAAACAGTTTTACCGTAAAACTTGTCGTTAGCAACGCTAAGGGAAGACGTCTGTAAAAAACCATAACTCGACTTTCGGCAAACTCCGGTCGGCCGACACCCGCCTCAAAGCCCCCTCTTCAGGGGCTTTGTCGTCCCGAAACGGGACGAATTGATGTTGCAGCAGCGAGAGTCAGTTGAGTGACTGATTGGGGCGTCCAGCCAGCTAGACCGACTGACAAGCAGCGTGACACACACTCTGTTGCTTCATGGCAACAGAGTGTGTGAACTCCCTGCAGCTGATGCGATAGTTTTCGACATGGCGAATGTGGGTCGCTCACTGCGAAACACGACCGCCGTGAGCACGGAAAAACCGGCGAGGGAAGTCAAAAGGGAACCGCGGCAGCTTCAGTGCCGGAACACACGGCGGCGGACTTCGTCCCACGGAAGGGATTCGATCGTCCCGGCGTCAGATTCCGCAAGCCGTTGTTCGACAATTCGTATATCTTCACGCAGCGATTGCTCAGCCAACTGGTCGTATTCATCGGCCACACCGTCTTCCAGTGCGGCGAGCACAAACACAGCATGTTCGACGAGTGGCAGTTCCATCAGTGAGGACAGAATCTGTTCAGTGCTCATTATCCCCAAAATGCTCCTTCCGGATCTGACAGTGCCAGAAGGAGCATCGAACCTCAAGGTTTTTTAGTTCTGGTCAGGTGGCGAAATGTGTTCGAGTGAGAATATGATCGGTTCATGGACCATTGACACTCTTCCGCCGCTTCGAAAACGAACGAATCCCTCGACAGTAATTTGATCTGTGTTGCACGGTATCCGTCCACCGGCTTTTTTCAGAATACGGGTCAGCAGTTCCCCGGCGGTCAACGGTGTCACTATTTTTTCGTCTTTGAAATCGCCATCCTTGATCTGCCATGGCCCGACAGAGAGTTTCGAGGTCTCCGCGAGGTGACCTTCAATGTGCGAGAATGTCGTAATTGAGACGGCGAGCTCACAGCTGACCGGGAGATCAATTTCCGGCTCATTGGGCATCCCGTCCTTCGGCCAGATTGTCCCATTTGTTGCTTTGACAATCTTGAGAGGCATCTTTGCAGCATCAGGAGGGCAAAACTTCCGTACGTGCAGGGTCTTCTCGTCCGCGTAGACTTGAACGGGAATGGGACCTGACACAGATTCTTGTGCCCAGCGGAGGTGGAAATCCTCGTCGCTGTCTGAATTGGCGATTGATTTGTTCTCGGATGTCTGGATCATTTCTTTAATCTCATCTTTCAGCTTCTTGATCCCCTCGCTGTCATCGGACATCTCTGCACTTCCGTATGCCGGAATCAGGAGCCGGCTCGTCGCACCATGGGGCGTCGCGAGATGGACAACAACGTGGCGTCGCGTTGGTGAATGTGCTGTCGCGATTGTGGAAGCCGTTGACGGAATCAGGACCTGCATAAGATTCCGATTGATGACCTTGATGGAATCTGTGATGTCCACACCACCAGCGATCACACGACAATTCAGCACACTGAAATTCTTGCCCGCAAGGAAAACGGCGGTCTCGTTGATATGGTTGCGGTAAGTTGCGAGAATGCCTCTTGCATTGTCAAGGACAACGATGGCCTGGTCCACTTTCTCCTTTGCTTCTTTCCAAGGGGATTCTGAATTGTTCGGCGTGCCTTTGATAAGCCGGTAATCCATTTGAGCCTGCGCGAGGGCACGTTCGGCCTGTTCGACCCTCGCGAAGACATTCCTGCGTTCTCCTTCAGTGATAACCAGTACGCCGGGAGCCCCGTACCAGCCGTGCAGCTCAGGATTCAAAACCCGCGTTCCGGATTGAAACACTTCAAAGCCGCCCAGCGAGTTTTCCCAGGGGACTGAAATCTGGTGCGTCTGCATGGGGAGGCGATCATCCAGTCGCTCCACTGCTTTGCAAAGCCGGAACACTTCACCGTCACGATAGCGGTGAGCGTCTTTGATACACTGCTGCTGCAGCGACCGAAGGTCGGTCAACTCGCGACTCAGTTCCACCGTGCTTTCGTACCCGGGCTTTCGATGCATGAACTCATGAATGTGTTTGTGCCCCGTGAGTCGAAAGAAATTGGATCGCACGTCGACCGTCACCTGCGGAACGAAAGACGGCATGACGACCAGAGCTGTACATTCCCGTATCCCGGGTTCCAGCTTGTAGTGTCGGACTCGACTGTCGCGGTCCTGTTGGCCAATCAGAAGGTCGCCGAAAGTCGCCTGAAGATTGCTGGGCACCTGTGGTGCCTGAACTCGCGGGTAGAATCTCCAGCCAAAAGTGTTGTCGCCATGTGAGAATCCGATGGCCGTTCGGTTCAGCTCAATTGTTTGCAGGTCATACTCCAGACGGCGTACGAATCGAGACAGCGCCTGACCTCGGAGCCCCTGATTTGCTGACGCGATGGCGAGCGCCATCTGCATTTCACGACGTTCACTGAAGCTGTCTGCAATATTCTGATCCTGAGTGACGGGATCAAGTGAAAAGACATGGATTGGCCACTTGCACCGGACATATTCGCGGAAGGCGGCTCGAGATTCCGGAGCAGGATTCGGTCCATAGAACTGCATCCACTCACCCGTTACGCACGGACAATTCTTCAGGGCTGCCGTTTCCCGCATGTCCTTCTGCAGCTGGGCATTGACCAAGGCAGATTCCACGATGATCTGCCATGCGAGTGACGCTGTCACACTGGCTTTTGCATTGGGAACACTATTGGCCACCGCATCGAAGAATGCCTCTCGTACCTTGTAAATTCCTCGTCCTCCCAGGAGATCAGACTGTGCCGTGGGATTGGACTGGAGATGGGATCGGATCAGCTCGTCAACTTGTGCTGAGGGAACGGTCCCCCGAATTTCCCGGATCTCGGTAGCCAGCTGGGGTGTGCAGAACGTGTCCCAGAGCTGGGAGGTAGACTCCTGGGTCAGGAATTCGTAGGCAGTTTCCAACTCGGATCGAAGCAACGATTCGACGGCAGGAAGCGTCAGTCCGTGTTCCATCCGATGTGACGGAGAAACGTCCGGCACTTCATCGACCGATTCGTTCGCGACGAGCCGGCGATAGCAATGCAGGGCCACAACGAAAAGGGAGTGACCGTCGACCTGCTGGTATAGGGACGGCGAGATCGACAGATCAATGTGGTTAATGTTGGCTGACGGATTGATTGTGGAATAGATTTTTGCCAGACGTTCCACCATACCGAGAACGATTTCTGCTTCTGCCTGTACCTTCCCGGCATCTGCTCGATCTTTCGAGTTATTGATTCGAGTAACCTGATCAGCAAGCCGATTTGCTCTCATTCCCCTTAATGCTTCGATTGCACGTACAATTTCTCCATCGTCGTCATTCCCTCCATTACTTTGCTGAATCCTGGTCATCGTTTCGTCTACGATCTTTGCGGCGGGCTCAATATCCCCAGGTGCCAACTCCCGATATCCCTCTGGAAGCTGGTTCCGGAATTCCGCAGATTCAAGACGCTTGGACTCAATCAATCTTTCCATTTTGAGAGGATTTGGGGCAGTGTCTACGTCTCGTAAACCGTCTGACTGAGAAACTGGAGTCAGAGTCATCCGTGGTTGTTTTCCTGAGGCCGCCGATGCCGGGGCGTGCTGAACACTTGCGGTACTTGTGTTCGGGATCTTTCCGGAGTACCAGTCGTTTAGGATTTCTTCCAGTTGTGAAATGGGGGCTCGTTGAGCCAATTCAACCGTTTCAATAGCGATTCTGTCGACGACTCCGTTGATCACAAAGTCCTTGAATGCCAGCGGAAGTACTTCATCGCTGATATAAGGGTCTACCGTAATCTGGACCTCAGCTCCGAATCCTTCTTCAGTTTTTCGTCCCGGTAAGACGGAAACGGGAACACGAATCAAATTCAACGCGTATCCGGGTGTGTCTGCGTTGTCATCCCCTTCATTGAGTCGACGCAGTTCATTCAGATGCTGGAGGTACCGGTTCAGCTGATCCAGCTCAATAACGGGCTCTATATTGATGGACAGCGTTTTGTTCGCGGTAGTCCCTTCAGTGTTAGCGAAGGCATTCAAAAATTCGCGGCGTGGAACGAGGGTTTGTCCCGCTGTAGCGTCATTCGGATTGCCGATCAGTGAAGCTGCAGAATTGGCCGAATTGTTTGCTGGTGCCCCTGAATTTCCGACCTCGCTTCCGATTGCAAAAGCGGTCGCAAGGAACGCAGCGTCCCGAGTAGCCTGCACAGCGTTGATTCGAAAATCAAAGCTACCAAGTCTGGCCTTCAGCTGATTCTCAACGTCGGACCGATGCCGCATCAATCGGGATTCACCCCAGACATCCGGCGTCTTGATGACGATACTACCGTATTCGTCCAGACTTCGCTCCATATGGTCGATGCGCTCCGCGAGCTCTTCGACAGGAGTGTGAGCGGACGTTTTCCATTGAATCAGCTGCCATGTCCGGTCACCGGCGGATGCTGCCGGAGTGAGTACAAAGGAAAGGCACGTTGACCACGCTACAATCACACGCGCACGTCGACTTCGGAGCCATGAGTACATCGTTGACCTCCCTGTCAACTTCGCCATCGGAGCTGGTCTCAGCCGAAATCCGTTTCGGCAATCAATCAGCACTCGTTCGTATCCTCAGGAATCGACACCAGTACTCCCTAAGTAAATCGATGAGGTATCGTCGATCATTAGAACGCCTGTTTTTCTGGTCTCAGGAATGTTGCGATCCATTTAACCGCTACAGTCCAACGATCGAATGAGGCCGCAGCACCATTGTCTTAAGGGTATTTCCCAAGATCCCATTCGCCATCCCGCCTGCTGAACTGCCTCCCACCGGATGAAGTGTCGCCTAAGACACCAAAGAGTTGTGCCTGCGTAGTTTTGGACGGACTCGATGTTTTCTGATTGACACGCATTGTTAATGTCTGATACGTCATGGTTTGAATGCAACAATGGGAGGATGACATGACACAAGATGATTCAGAACAACCGGCACAATCCAAAGGCGCTCGTCCGAACGCTTCGTTTTCGGGAAGCGGCGGACTCAACGTCGCGATCTGGAAACAGAGAAACGACGCGGGAATTGATCATTATTCCGTGAAGCTGGAGCGTCGCTACAAAGACGCGAGCGGCAATTTTCAGTCGACGGACAGCCTTCGCGAAGGCGACGTGCTCCGTGCTACGAAGCTGCTGGAAGCAGCCGATGACTGGATCGAACAGGATCGCCAGAAACAGCGACTCTCTGCCGTTCAGGAACGCTGATCCTCGCCGCTGAGCGTTTCGATGCGACTCTGCTTCGCTGCAAGCTGTTCTTCATAATACCGATAGGCTCTCTGCCGAGTGGCTTCCGGGCATGGCAAGCCATTTGCCTTTGCCGCTTCTTCAACGAAAGCGGCAAAGGCACAGCCAAGGAACATATCTTCCATAAAGGCATCGAAATCGCTCATAGCGTCGTCTCCGATGAGTCAGACTCTGCAGGTGGTTCACCGAACAGTCTCGCTGCGAAGAATTCGAAGTCCTGCCATCCGACGCCATGATTGGCATCGTGCTGCTGGATTACATACGCGAGAACCGAGGACGCCTGCTCCAGCGTCAGATCGGGGCGAACATCCAGTACGTCGTGAGCCGACCAGATGATAGCCGCTTCATGTGCAGGATCGAGAATCGCTGAGAGGTCCGTCGGTCGTGAAAGTGTACCGCTGGGATCGTTGACGGCGACAACGGTGACGCAGTCACTGTACGGGGCCAGGACATCGCCCAGCCCCAACCGAAGCATTGGTTCCAGATCGTGGAAGAATTCGGAACGACCGAGTCGATCGGCCAGTTCGAGTTTCAGAGTAACAGTCAGATCAATAATGCGTGACATGGTGTGATTCCTTTCATGCGGTTTTGGTGAAGATGGCACAGACATCGTGCAAACCCGGAATGAAGGCGGACTTGTAAACCTTCCGTGAACTGGATGCACCATGACTGACGCGAATGATGTCCGTGCAAGCCTGCTTCAATCCGGCATCGAATGCAAGGAATTTGGTGAAGTAGGTGAGGGGAACGAAACCGGCATCCCGATCTGAATAATCGCCCATCAGGACCGCCAGATGACCGCCCGGCTTCAGTGCGGTCGCACAGTTGCGGAGAAACTGTCCGTAACGAACGAGAAACGCATCGAGCGTGGGTGCTCGGGATAAGTCATTTGGATTTGTCGAATATTCCTTCATCCGCCAGTATGGCGGATGCGTCCAGATGAACGAAAATTGTTTGTCGCTGCTGAACTGAGCGGGATCACAAGCGTCGAAGCCCTGTTTCAGGTCGGTGGACTCGCAGGGAATGTCGAGTGCACGGCAAACGTCACGGCAAGTACCGCTGCCGGTCATGGGGTCGAAGACCTCCGTCGGCTGAAAGAATTTCAGCAGGTCGCGGATTAGATTGCCGCCGCAGTTGCCCGGATAGGACGATCTGCCGTAATCACCTCGGTCGGTGTGATGATAGAGGCTGGTCAGATGCGGAACGGGACTTCCGTTCTTCGGACCGGCCGGAAGGACGGCGAAGACGATCTCCGGCTCCATGGTGCGTGATGCGAAGTGAGGATTGATTGTGTAGCGTGATGAAAGTGCAGTCATAAGATAGCTCCTTGTGTGTTGATGGTTTTTGAAAAGAATTGTTCCAGCTTGACGTCAAACACGTCCTGAAGATGGCGGAACCGCATCTCCAGAGCGTCAATCAGCATGTTGCTGAATTCAGGTTCCTGTTCGATACAGAGTTCTGCGAACAGATCGCGAAGTTCACGCGAGAGCGCTCGACTGAGCTGCAACGCGGACAAAGGACGCGATGACAGCGGCTCACAGTCGAGGATGCACTCCATGGTCTCGTGCAGGGAGAAGAATCGTTTCTCCAGCAGATCCATGTGCTCGAAGGTCAGTTCGCTGCAGGGGGCGGACTCGAGCTCTTCGAGAATGTCGTCCAGCTTGCGACGAAGAATGCGACTGAGGTTCGTGCTCATGGCTGGCCTCCGTCTTTGCTCTTATCATCGTAGAATGCTTCGATCTGTCGATTCCGATCGGTGATCGCAGCCCGCAGTTCCAGTTCGAAGACGTCACCTCGCCAGCTATTGTGACCGAAGGTGATATTGCCATCGGCCAGCTTGGCGATGTCGAGCACTGCCACGTGATAGGGTGAGTCGAACACGATGCCGACCTTGCGGCTGGCTTCTTCGCCTTTATCCTCGAACAGAATGACGTGAAAGGGAGCACCGCAGATCCCGTTACGGTGATAATCGATGTCAATGATGCGATGGATTCTCATGACTGACCTCCATGGCTCGGAACATAGATAACCTGCATCGACTTCCGGTCATAGCGGGCGTGGACGTATCGATGTCGGTGATTGATGTCGCTTGTGACCTCGGCGTAAAGCTGATGGGCGTCTTCCTGCGACAAAACCTTGTCGGTTTCGATTGAAATGGTGACTGTTGCGACAAAGGCTTTTTCCCGCGACGGAAACAGGGAATCGGCGGTGTCTCGGATACCGTCCCAGCTCATGCCGTATTCAGGGGCGAGCTTCACGGACTTGTCGATCGCCTGGAGTACCTGCCACGCCTGATCATCGCTTAAATGTGGCCTCAAATGTCGGACGTCATCCACGGTGTAGAAATGTCCGATCATGCGGTTCTCACGCAGCAGCTCGTGGAGATCCAGTTCGGATTCGTCCAGCTCGCTGTATTCGAGGAACATTCCGACGTCGATGGTGACGGGGAGTTCAATCGGGGTTCTGCCGAGTTGCTGCTCGATCAGGTGTGGAAGATTGATGGGAAGTTTCATGGTGTGATCTCCTTTCTAATAATCGAGTGGCAGGAGGATCGTCGTTGATGATCGATCCGCTTCGGTGATGATCCAGAATCGGCGTGTGTCCTTGCCGTAGGCTGAGAAAATGCGGCCACCTGATTCGAGAGCAGCGAGATTGCGTTCGGCATCTTCGGTGCAAAGCTCACCCCAGTCACCGGTCGCGTGACGCTGCAGACCGGACATCGCTTCATCGGGAGTGAGTAGCGATTGGGCGTTTATCGTGATGACGACATCGCCAATTGGAAAACGGGTTGATGTGGCAACAAGTGTTTGAGTAGTCATGATGAAAAATCCTTTCTGTGTGAGTGAGTGGGCGAGCCCGAAGGCCCGCCCGTGTTGATGGTTGAACCGTTACTCCGTCGGAGCGGGTTTATCGGCAGGTTGGCAGACAATGCGGCCATCGAGCGGTACGCATTCGAGCTGGACTGAGAATCCGCCGTTTTTGTTGGTCCATGCCACACCGACGCGATTCCAAAAGCTTTTGCCGTTTCCTGTTTCACGAACGTGATAGGCGACATGGGTTGGCTTCTTACCGGTGCTTTGTGCTGGGGTTGCTTCATTCGTCATAAAATGTTCCTTTCTGGTTGTTTGTGAGACCACACCTTGTGACCTCATGGCAGCGACCAAAAGCCGCGAAGGCGGAGCTTTAGCGTTCGTTGCAAGCTGAAAATTGGGGGCGACCTTCAGGGGGAGCCGATTTTCTGCTTGCAATGACCGACTGCGGTTTTAAGCAGGCCCATGATGAGGTTCAGGTGAGGTCTTCCAACCAGATGGGACATTCCAGTGACCGATCAGCACCAGCAGTGACCGGCATTTGCCAGACAACGTCATCCGCCGCTGATCAGGACAGCAGACGGCATTCTTCATGGAATTCGGTGAGACGGGTGAAACCAGAATGCGGCAACATCGTCAGAACACGGTGCGAACACGAGGAGGGATCCGCAGCCTGCGACAAGACAAACCGAATGGCGATGTTCACAGGCACGCGAAAGGAAGAGCACAGGCAGTTCACTCAGAACAGAAAACGTTCACGTGAACCTGATGGAAACGCGTTATCGGCATCTTTGAGATATCCAGGTCGCGTGACGGCCGCCTCGTCAATCATGCTGACGATCGATGTATGCCCCTGTTTCTGAGCGGCAGAGCGGGCCGTGGCATTGCCGGAAGTTCTCGGGGAAATATAGGCATCATGTTTCAGGAGCAGCCGTACGACATATTCGTGACCGCCTTTCGCTGCGAGCAGCAGCGGTGTGGCACCGTCAGTACGCTGAACATTGATGTTGGCCTTGTATTCCAGCAGAAAGTGACAGAATCCATACGAACCGTTCTCTGCCGCCCAGTGCAGCAGGGTTTGATTGCGTTTGCCGAACGTGGCATTGAATTCAGCTCCTGCTGTTACCAGAAAATGGGCCAGAGGCAGATGCCCCTGTATCAGAGCGTGATAGAGCGGAGTTGTGTCATCCACGTCAGTGGCGTTTGCGCTCGCTCCAGCCTCGATGGCTTTGATGGCACCTTCAAGGTCACCGTCCATGGCAGCATCAAGAAGCTGAAAATCAGGATGCAATCGTCCTCCGCTATCGTGAATTTCAACATACGTGAGAATCGTTAAAAAAGGCTGAAAGAACAAGATGACAGCATTTGGGAAGTCAATTTGTAAGGGTTGCGCAAGAGCTGTTGCGGCAAAAAATCCAGCCCTCAGTGATACCCTAAGGGATTAGGTAGAACCCGCCGGGATTCCACACGAATTGCTCACACCCGAGTACCGAAAAGTTCGATGTGTAATGACGGTAGTCGGACGCGACACACCAGAATCAACTGCGATCCGCAAACTGCGGTAGAATTCATGCCCTGATTGCTTTGGGAGTTGTTCCGCCGCCGAATCCTTTCGGTGGCGAGCATCGCCCGGCATTCAGGGCACTTTTTATTCACCGTAGGCAGGGCACACTGTTTCCCGCAATCAAAATCCTGTTGAGCAGATTTGCTCCGGGCTCTCATGTTTCCCATGAAAGATTCTGCGTGAACTAAACCGCGAGAAAGTGGTTGACAGGTACCGGCAACTACGTGTACCAAAATAAGGAATGTACACACCAGGGAATGGATGGCACTATGAGCGATGACTTGATCCAACCGACGCAACAAATCGGTCCACGCCCAAATGCACGATTCTTGAGCAGCAGTGGAATCGCCGTAGCGGTTTGGAAACAGCGAGACGACAAAGGGGTGGATCAATATTCAGTGAAAATCGAACGTCGCCAGACAGACAGAGAGAAAAGTTTCATATCCGCAGAAGGACTGAGGGAAGAGGAATTACTGCGAGTTCAAAAGCTTTTGGACTCGGCAGATGCCTGGATCCAATATGACCGTTCGAAACAGCGAGGCAGGGAGTAACGTCTGAATCGTCTGAGTAAGATTCTGACACACTCCAGCAGAGGCAAATCGACGCACTGGACACGGAAGCTGCAGGGGACCAGAAAACATCCGAATGCCATGTGGCATTCCCCAGAATTCTCTAACGCAGCCGAAACTTTTCGACCGATCCTCCACATCGGCGGAGGGGCAGATGGTCTAAGAATTGTTCTCACCTCGGATCAATCTACACACGGAGGACAAACAGAAGCCCTGCGCGTTTCAGAGGCAATACATGCTTATTTATTAGACATTTTTTAGATAAAATTTCTTTTTTTGCAAAATTCGAAGTAGTTTCCACTTGACGTGACGTAGCCCCCCCCCTTTACTTCCAATCTCTACTCCTAATTGTTAGGATCGGGATCCCTCAAAACATCTTCGACCGAATTCATCATGATCTCCGTGGCACTCAGGCTCAGCTTCGCAATTTGCCTTGAGGATTGCTTCACGCTCCTCTCCGCTGACTCGCTTCCCGTCCCGCCTCCGCACGATGACTGCCCGCCCGCCCTTCGAGCACATAGGCTCGAAGGGAAGTCACTACCGTTCGTCCTGTTGCCACCTTCGTGATTGCAAAATCTTCGCATCGGTAGCTTCGTGTTCGTTGGCTGAGAATTGGAACGAGAAGGGTTGGTTGTGGCAAATATTTCTCCATCTACCGATTTCGGTAATTTGAAGGCACCGTGTCCTGTTGTTGCTTTGTCGGTCCTCCTGCTCGAGGAAGATATAGTCACTCTTGAGGAACTCTTGCTCGTTCACAAACGTTCGTTGCGTTTTACGCACTTTTCGGCATCGCGAGTGAATTCAGATGGGTATTCAGAAGTGCGAGTGCATGTATGTCCAAAGTTGGAGTCTGGACTGAATCTGGAAGATTGTGAACGTGCGCTGCAGGACGCCTTGAAGGAGTTGAAACGCCGTCAGCCTGAAAATTCGGTTGTGACGTTACAGCTATTTCACCATGTTGAGCCATTAGGTGCTCCAATTCCTTTCGGTGTCGGCGGACGGTTGGTAGAATTTGCGCCCACCCTTAAGGCTGCTGCTACTAGAGTAGTCTTGAGGAAAAGTTGTCGGCAGTCATAATTCTCGCTGCTACATTACTCCAAGTGCGGATTGACTTCTGGAAGTACTGTTGATCGGAAATCAGTCCATCAGCTATGCGGCAGCACCAGTGAACATCCAAGACGCAGCCAGTCCACTGTCTCCAGAGGTTTTTTCGGGAAATTCCGGCAAGCCCTGTGATTCCTTTATCCATGTCTCCATTCCACCCAATGGCCAGTGTCCGTACGAATCACAGTGTCTCGTATCCTCACTTTATCGAAACTACTTTGCTGATACTTACGAGAACTCCGTCACTGTCTCGCGGGTCGAAACCAGTTCGAATCTCGTGATACGAGGTGAACAGCAAGTCTGGGCAGGTGATGTTCAACGGACAGTGATTCGAAAGCATATTTTCGAAGGTCGATTCCCGAAAATCGATCCCTCGAAGAATCGCGTTACCCAGTCTGTAGTCCGAGAGGTCATCAACCTTATCGCGGAGCCGGAGAACGCCCACCTTCAGTGTTTGGAGGCTGAGCTGAAAGCCATCGCAGATAAACTCGGCGATGGCCTGTTGTCGATAGGCGATCTGCTGGCGACCATTGAACGTGCATGCGAACAATCGTTTAGCACCGAAGACAAGCCAGGGTTCGATAAAAGCCTGTTGAATTCCTACCACTTTGACACTGTTAGGCACTTATTGATTACTGTGATGTCATCCGGACTCCCGTGTCGTGATCTTTCAGAACGCGGTCGACTCGGGCGATACCTTGGTTACATCGATATTCGTTTGACTACAATTGCCTCACCAATCTCATTCGCAGTGCTGGTGCCTCCTAGATCCCTCCGCCACGATCCAAGATATCGAATAATTCAAACGGAACTAGGGTCTTTGTTTGGTGGACCGGCAGTCCACGGTACGGTGTATGCGATGGTAGATCCATCAGCTGGTTTGGGAGGTAGTTGTTCTACCGCCGCTATCTTAATGGCGATTGCATGTATAGCTGATCGGGGTGGTAGACCCCAGGGGCACGTTGACATTACTCTAGCCGCAGCCACACCTTTGACGGAGATTGGGCGATCTTTT
Organism: Planctomyces sp.; assembly: GCA_046345315.1. Taxonomy (GTDB): domain Bacteria; phylum Planctomycetota; class Planctomycetia; order Planctomycetales; family Planctomycetaceae; genus F1-80-MAGs062. Next base: position 49,558 of record JBKDKA010000158.1, on the reverse strand, counting down.
GTCTCAAACTGCATTCATTCTCGTAGTCAAAGCGCTTATCGGTCAATCGGCCTTGATCCCGGTGAGTTGAAGCGAGCACTGGACGCCCCAGCATTCAACGTTACGGGGTCTGTTCAGACAGTATCCAACCAAAGACTGCTTCTCGAAGAAATCCGCGCAAACATTGACACTCGTTGTCCAGTTATACTTTTTGTCAATTTTAAGAAGCTCTGGGGCACACATCCGGAAACACAAGACGGGTACGATTGGAATTCTTTCAATGAAGAAACAGCACACGTGGTTGTGGTTGTCGGATATTCTCACGACATGTCCGAAATAATCGTCCACGATCCATGTATTAGACCTTACATTCGTGTTTCGACGAATCAACTCGTGGCTGCAAGCGCTTCCGCTGCGTATCGATTTGACGATGGTGAACGTCAAGAGAGTCTATATACATTCGCATTCGTGGCCTCGAAACGCATTCAGCGACATCTTCACGAGGCGCTTGACCAATTGAGGAATAGCGACAGGTTTGATTCCTTATTTCTTGACGCGATTCTCGGCTACAACGTGGAGCAGGAAGAAGAGACTGAAGAATCCGAAATACGATTTGACTATGAATTCGCGATGTTACACCGTGACGACATATTCAAGTGGCTTTCGGCCGATGGTCGCCACGTTGCCCCAGCGATTCCAGCGAGTTTATCGACAAAGAAGAGTGACTTCACAGAGCTGGAAAATGAATGGTACTGGGCTATCGTTGCGGTTAGCAGAGACCCTCAAGAAGTCAACGCCAATGCGATTAACAACTCAGGTTTCTGGCTGATATCTGCAGAATCAACAGCAGAGCGGCGACGAATCAAATCGCAGTCAGAAACGATCGGCAGTGAAGGACAGATTGCGGGATGGAGGTTCCGCGTAAAATATCTGGCAGAAGAGAATAGCACATACATCGAGACGACCGAAGCCGATCCTCTTCCGTCGCGTCAAGGAATGACAATCGCGGCTCCGAGAGCGGCCAATCCATTGTCAAATGGAGGTGATGGCCCAAAGTGTGATTCTGCCGTTGCATCACTCTTGGGACCTGCATTGCTGACGAGTTCGTCTGAATTGCCCCTTGATGAATTGTTGTCTGTTCATCACATGTGCTCTGGAGTGTCTGCGTTTGAGTTGTATTTGCTTCGTAGGGTGGATCTCGGTCAGATAATTTCTGCGAAAGAACTAGCGACGATTGCGGATCGACGTTTCGGGTTTACGGAATGGATGCAATACGAAAAAAATATCTCGGAGGTTTATAAATTTATTGTTCGGTGCTTTGCGGAGCACAATAGGAAAAACGAAGGTCACAAGTTATCACTTACCGGGTTGGCCACGTTTTTCGTTGGCATTAGTTCATTTGATAGATGTTACTTATCTGACTCCGATGTCCAAAAAACTGAAGTATCCGGGTTGTCAGGACTGGCGATAGAGAATGCTATGCGATTGGCTGATCGACTTTGGAGGACCGATGTTGACGGAATCGAGATATCGCTTCAAAGTAGTTCGAATGGCAATAAAGATGGTCCAGGAAGATTGCTGCAATCAAGGATTGTGGAAATAGTGCTCGGGTCAGTTCTCGATGTATGTTCATGTGCGGAATGCAATGAATTAGGTGACGAGCAGATCGTTTCTAGGTCAGCGTGGGAGAAAAAGGCTGCGGCTTCAGTAGAAGTGCTGAAGAAGGTCGTAGAGCGATTGAAAACGTCTTCCAAAGGTTTATCTGGCGAGTGGGGTTTTGCAATTGAGATTGAACCTGGCGAAAACCGGATCCTCCCAGATATTGCAGCCGTAGATGCGTTTTTCAAGTTGATCGACGACGAAAAACTTGATGACCATGTAGGATTAAATTTGGATATCGCACATTGCATCCTCTGTGGCATTTCTCCGGAGAGTCTCTTTAGGCACGCACATCGAATCATGAACGCTCATATTTCAGATCACCCTGGAATGCATACGCGGGACCACGTGCCGGGGCGATGGAGAGACATTGAACGTCCAAGGTCGGCGTATTTTGGCTATCTTCGGTTGTTGGAGACGGCGTCAACTCACCCAGGAAGGACTCTTCCGTTTTCGGGCCGATTGTCGTTAGAACTTGAAGGGTGTAGTACTGAGTCGTGGTGCGATGCTGGGGTAGCAGCAATTCGTCGACTCTTGGCGAATCTTCACCGCCCCATACCACTCAGATGAATGCAGCGTGGCATTTTGAGGTTTACTTTGACCCAAATTTCCGCGATCAGTCTGCGAGTTCTGTGACGCGGTACGGCTTTAAACTTCCGCTTTCTTTTGGAAGTCGAACACCGTAAAGTCGACACAACACGCGTCTCCATATCTACTCCTGCGTCTCCGCGGCAGCGTCTTCTGCCACGAACAGGGGTTCATCGAAAAAGTGCGTGACCAGTCGGTTGCATTGCGATACACACCTTGGTCGACGACTCATCTTATGAGCATCGAACAGGGATGGTTATGGACGTACCGGTCGACGAAGAGGAAAATGATGTGGCCAAGCGTCAAAAATCACGCTGGCGATCGAAAGTCACGTCGCAGCGGAATCGAACGGCCGATCGTATGTTCAACTTCCCGGACTACGAAGGTGCCACGAAGGAGGAACCCGCCCATGCACTACAAAACCATCGTGATGGAGCTGATCAACGACCAGCCGGAACTGCTGTCGACGCTCCGCGAATCTCGCACACTGCTGCCGTCGATCGAACGGTGGGCCGTCCTGCTTCGCAGCCAGCATCTCGCACTGATCGACGAATACCTGCGTCAGACCAGCGGCGTCACCGCGAACGAAGTCTCTTCACAGGCGATGGAAGTGGCAGTGGAGCAGATTCGGGAACAATTCATGCGAATTCCGGAATCCCAGCCGAACAGGTAACACCAACGGCAGATTTCGTATTGGCGAATCCTGCGTTTGAGCTGCGACGGACGAAGACCGGCAGAGCGAAATCACTGTTTGATCAGCAGCCACCACGTTCACTGCCGCCACCGACCGAGAATGCGTCGCCACCGGTTCCGCCTGTCGCTGAGTTGAATTTCACGGATGCAAGCGGCCCCGACGTCTCGCTCGGCAATCGCCGAATGGCAACGGGTGAGGTGGGTAAAGCTCGGGACATCCTCGCCGCGATCCGCACATTACAGACAATCGAACGAGAATCTCGACCCGCCACCGATTCCGAAAAAGCCGTTCTACGAAAATTTTCAGGCTTTGGTCCGGTGGCTCTCTCGATCTTTCCGAATCCGGTGACGGGCCTGTATAAGAGCCCGACATGGCAGGTTTTGGGGGAGGAACTGCGATCGCTGCTCACGCCGGCTGAATATGACAGTGCGAAACGAACGACGTTCAGTGCATTCTACACGTCACCGCTGGTGATTGATGCGATTCATGCGGCCATTCAGGAACTGGGCGTCCCCTCGGACGGAACAATCCTCGAGCCCGGCTGTGGTGTTGGTAATTTCCTCAGTAATCCTGCAGCGAAGTCGCAGCGATTCATCGGTGTCGAACTCGATTCGATATCTGCTCGGCTGACAAAGGCACTTTATCCCCAGCACGACATCCGCAATGAAAGCTTTCGGGACACAAAACTTCCGGAAGGACGTTTTGACGGGGTGATTGGCAACGTGCCATTCGCCGATGTGCGGATGGACTACCGAGGCATCCCCCATGCTCTCCATGACTTTTTTATCTCCAAATCACTGGACGCAGTGAAACCCGGCGGCGTGCTGGCCGTCGTGACGTCTCGGTTCACGATGGATAAGCAGAACGCCGCTGTCCGGGAATCACTGGCAGAACGAGCGGATTTTCTTGGTGCTATCCGGTTACCGTCAGACGCTTTTCAACGGGAGGGAACTTCCGTCGTGACGGATATTGTGTTCCTGCGAAAACGATCATTGGATGTTCCAGCCCGTCATGCAGATCCGAACTGGCTGACGACCGGAACACTTTCGATTGACGGGGCCGCAGTGCCCGTCAACCAGTATTTTCTAAATCACCCGGAGATGGTTCTGGGAACATGGTCTCGAAAAGACACCCTGTACGGCGGTGAGGGATTTTCAGTCGAAAGTCATGGTGATCTGGCAGTTCAACTGCAGAATGCCATTGAACGGTTACCGAAAGCAACGACCGTTCAGAGTGAAGTCCAAACGGCAGTTCACAATAGAACCGTTTTCGTTCCGCCACCGCCAGACCGTCATCTCAACGAAGGCAGTGTTTTTATTGGTATTGGCGACGACCGGGCGATTTATCAGATCGATTGCGGGCAGGGGGTGCCCGTGGTCTATAGCGGCACGGCCCTCCGCAGTGACGGCACGATGACAGGTAAACGATTGGCTGGACTGATCGAGCTGCGTGACCGTGCGCGCCGTGTGCTGCAGTCACAGAACGAAGGCTGGCCGGAAGAGCATCGCGATGAGGCACGCGGGAACCTGAATCGTTCGTATGACCGGTTCGTTGCTGCTTACGGTCCGATCAATAAGACCACGTTCAGCGAAACACGCGATGGAACGACAATCCGTCGCATGCCGAACCTTGTCAAATTCCGTGAAGACCCGGATGCCATGCTCGTCATGTCGCTCGAAGACTATGATGAAGTAACCGGCAAAGCCGCCAAATCCACCATCATGCAGCGGGATGTGGTCGGCAGAAAGCAGGACGTCACGTCCGTCCGCACTGCCGAAGAAGGTTTACTCGTGTCCCTCAACAATCGAGGAGTCGTGGATCTTGCCTATATCGCCGAACTCTATGGCAAACCGCAGGAACAGGTGATCGCGGAATTGGGCGATCTGATCTTTCAAAACCCAGCGAACATGGAATGGGAAACAGCGGACGTCTATCTCTCCGGCCCAGTGCGTGACAAACTCTCCATGGCACGCAGTGCTGGTGCTGATTTTGCTCGCAATGTCGCGAGCCTCGAAGCGGTGCAGCCGGAAGATGTCCTCCCCGGTGACATCGATGCCAATCTCGGAGCTCCATGGATTCCGGTCAGTGATGCTCAGGAGTTTGCCGCCAAACTGTTTCAAGTGAATGCTTCATCAATCCCGATTTCGCACCTGAAAAAAGATGCGGTTTGGAGTGTTGTGCCGGACTATGCCGCTCAAGTGTCGGTTCCTGCAACGTCTGATTACGGAACCGATCGTGCCAATGGCACATGGCTGTTTGAGCTGGCACTTAACATGAAGTCACCGACGATCTATGACACGATCGACCATGGTGACCGTGAGGAACGGGTCGTCAATCAGCAGGAAACCACTGCCGCCCGTGAAAAACAGAAGCAGATCAAGGAACGCTTCCGCAGCTGGGTGTTTTCGGATCCGGAACGGACCGAACGGCTCGTGCGAATTTATAACGACACCTACAACAATCTCCGGCCGCGACTGTTCGATGGATCCCATCTGAATTTTCCGGGGATGAATCAGTCGCTGTCGCTCCGTCCGCATCAGAAAGATGCGGTCTGGCGGAGCATGACCTCCGGCAACACGCTGCTCGCACACGTTGTGGGAGCTGGCAAGACCTACACCATGGCCGCGACCGGCATGAAGATGAAACAGGCGGGGCTGGTCAGGAAGCCCATGTATGTCGTCCCGAATCATCTGCTCGAACAGTTTTCAAGGGAGTTCATGCAGCTGTACCCCAATGCCCGATTGCTCGTCGCCGCGAAAGAAGATCTGTCACGCGACAAACGAAAAATGCTGACGGCTAAGATCGCTACCGGAGAATGGGACGGCATTATCGTGACGCATAGCAGCTTTGAGCGGATCGGGATGTCGACCGAATACCAGCAACGCTTCCTGCAGGAACAGATCGACGAATACGACCAGCTGCTCATTGAACATGCCGGTCAGAAAACCGGTTCCAATCGCAATATGATCAAGACGATTGAGAAACAAAAAGCCGCCCGCGAAGAGAAACTCAAGAACCTGTTGGCCGAGGATAAGAAAGATGACGGCCTCGTGTTCGATGAGCTCGGTGTCGACCATGTGTTCATCGATGAAGCCCATTACTTCAAGAATCTGGAAACGCCCACCAAGATGGACCGTGTGGCAGGGATTCAGACCGGAGGATCCGAACGAGCCTTCGACGTCTACATGAAAGCACGATATCTTGGGGAACTGCATCCCGGTCATGGCGTGACGTTTGCCACAGGCACCCCGATCTCGAACACGATGGTGGAGATGTACACCATGCAGCGGTTTCTGGATCCGGAGGGTCTCAAATCTCGGGGCATTGAGCACTTCGATGCGTGGGCCGCGACCTTCGGTGAAGTCGTCGATACGATGGAGATCTCACCGGATGGCGGAGGTCTGCGTCAGCGGTCGCGATTTGCTCGGTTCATGAACCTGCCGGAACTGCAGCAGATGTTCCGAGCCTTTGCTGACGTTCAGACCGCTGAAATGCTCAATCTGCCTCGTCCGACGCTGGCCGGAGGCAAAGCCACGGTCGTGGCATCGCCCATGTCACCGGCTCAGGATGCCATTCAGCTGAAACTGGTGGAGCGTTACGAGCGGCTGCGGTCACAGAAGGTTGATCCGCGTGTGGACAATGCACTTGCCATCACGACCGATGGTCGGAAACTCGCCACCGATGCCCGCATGGTAGATCCCGATGCACCGGATTTTCCGGAATCGAAGACCAACAAACTCGTTGAGAACGTGTTCGACATCTGGCAGAGGACAGCGGACACTCGTCGGACGCAGATGATTTTCTCGGACATCGGCGTGAACCCGACGGCATGGAATTTCTCGCCCTATCAGGAGATTATCGACAAGCTGATTGAGCGGGGAATCCCGCCGAATGAGATCGCGACGATCGGTGAAGCCGATTCGGATGCGAAGAAGCAGGTGCTCTTTGAAAAGGTTCGCAATGGCACCATTCGAATCATCCTCGGATCCACTCAGAAGATGGGCACGGGCACCAATGTTCAGAAACGGCTGATTGCTCTGCATCATCTGGACGCCCCATGGAAACCGGCGGAGGTGGAACAGCGTGACGGTCGCATTTTGCGTCAGGGCAATGAGAACTCGGAAGTCGAGATCTTTCGTTATGTGACCGCCGGATCCTTTGATGCCTACATGTGGCAGGCACTGGAAACCAAGGCGAAATTCATTTCGCAGATCATGACTGGCGAAAATGCCAATAGGCGAGCCGAAGACATTGGCGGTCAGGAACTGTCCTATGCCGAAGTGAAGGCGATTGCCTCCGGCAATCCCGCCGTGCTGACGCTCGCCGAAGCCGATGCCGAACTGCAGCGGCTTGCTATGCTTCGGAAAAATCATCTGGATGATCAGTATGTCGCTCGGCAGAAGGTTCGAGACCTACCAGCTGACATTGCCCGCATGGAGAAACGCCGAAACCTGCTCGAAACCGACCGCACGGCGATCGAAGAGTTCCAGGGGATGCCTGTCCGGATCAATAACCGCCCTGTCCTGCGGGAAGACGTGCCAGAAGTGCTGCAGCAGGCACTGGATGCCATGCCGCTGGATGTCGCAGCCACCATGAAAATCCCCATTGGTCAGTATCGAGGACTGAACTTCGGACTGTACCTGAACCCCGGCCGTAACGCGGACGTGTATCTTGAAGGTGCTCAGGCACGAATTTCTGCTACATCCAGTCAGATCCCAGGTCCCAGAGCGGTCCTCAATGCTCTCGAACGGATCGTGGACGGTTATTCCTTCGACATGGACCGGCTGGATCGTGATATGGCGATAGCGTCATCGCAGCTGCGGAACTACGAAGCCCGTGTCGGCAAAGCCTTTGAAGCGGAAGGGTATTTCAGTGAACTGACGGGACTGAGGAATTCTCTCCGGGCTGCACTCTCTGATCGTCCGCCTACTGCCGATGCTGGTGAAATCATCCGAGTGTCAGAGCTTGTCACCCGCATCAAAACACTGCGGGCCGCGAACAATGAAACGTCTGCCATCGTGCGCAGTGAACGACGCTCGGTCGCTGCAGAAGAACCAGTCACCGTTCGCATCCGCAGGCGTCAGGACGGCATCACCGATCCTGATCATGATGCGGCAACAGACGTCGGGCATGACCACCGGCACATGCTCAAGAACGATTGGCAAAGAGCCTCAGAACAACGAAGCCCTTCTGAGGCGGAGATGAGCGTCGCCTGACAATCACAGGGGAAATTTTTGACGTCATGAAGAATGAACATTCTTGATAACGGATCGATCTTCTGCCCCGTCTGCCTCGCTGTCGCATCGCCTTCGCCCCAGGGAGGCGGTGCGATGGCGTGGCGAGGAAGGGGCATTTCGAATACCCCGTTTGCTGAGCTTGAGCAGAGCAGATATCTATTGGACCGGCGACAACGCGAATTCACCGACCGCAGGAGGCAAATATCTCGTGTGCCCCTATCGAGCAATGCTTGGCGTCGACCTGATATCATTGACCTCGTACACCAGGTTTGCTGATCGAAATGGCTCAGGCGATTGGCAGCATCCCCAAAACAATCTCGATATGGGCAGGCATCATAAATCCGACACCGAAGAATTGTCAGTCTGAAGTGTTATCTCACAGAAATCTCGCCCGCATTGCCGGTCCCGCGAACGCCGATCACGCAGTTGCGCCTCCACAAAACGTAATCAGCAGGCCCTCCAGAAACCCGACGATCACAGAGAGATACTCGATGGGTTGGACGTGGATCTCGCCATCATTTGCAAATCCCGAACTCATCTCGGAGGGAGAGTCGGCGCAGCTCAAACCGATTTCGAGTAGACAGTCCTGAGATCGAAGGACACTGGTCAGCACCCGAAAGCTGCTTGCTGAATTCGCTTCAATGCCTGGCATCAAAGCCAATGCAGGCTCAAGTCCACCGCACAGAAGCGGGCTGAATGATGTCAACGGTCGTGTCAGTTCTCCGATCGACGTCGAGCGATTCTGGAGACGAATTTGTAGACTTACCGGGCAGTAGGCGTGTCGCCTCGAAGCGGACTTTGTACAATCAGACTCTTTCGAGCGCAGCGCTCGATATTCCTTCGTAATCCCTCCGGAAGCTTAAATTCCACGAGTTAGATGCAAGTTGTTCGATGTCCAATGCCAAGTTTACCGTCGATACGCACCTGTTCCGCGAGCTGGGTGAATTGCTTGTTGGAAGGAATTCGACGGCGCTTGTCGAATTGATCAAGAACGCATACGACGCCGATGCGACGATCGTTACCGTCCATGGGAGAAATCTTGACGATCCGAGAAAGGGATCGATTACGATAACCGACGACGGTATCGGCATGAACAAGGAACGGTTCGAGCGAGGATTCCTCACGATCGCGTCTCGGTTCAAGGAATCGAGCAATCGCAAGTCAGCGAAATTCAAACGTCGATTCACCGGAGCGAAAGGGATTGGCAGGTTGGCGGCACATAAGTTGGCCACCTTCCTGCAGGTTGAGTCAATTCCTGATCCCAACTTCGTCGAGCCGAGTGACCACATTTTGGATGCGTCGATTGATTGGGCAAAGATTGAACAAAAGAGGCTGTTCGACGACATCGAGAGTTCTGGGGCAATTCAGGTCGACACGTCGCCGCGCCCTCGAAAAGCGAAGCCGGGAACGACGATCACCCTGCAAAGATTACGCAAGAAATGGACTCCGGCCGAGTTGGTTCAGCTTCAGGCGGAGGTCGAGAGCTTTCAGCCCCCCGATATCCTCGTGAATCTACCGAAGGGTCTCGTTCCGGGCGAACGCCTATTCGATCGGCCGAAAATTGCAGACATCGACACAACCGACACTGGGATTCGTTGCGAGCTGACAGGAGATTTTGCAACGGGGGAGGGGTATTGGCCGCAGTTGGCCACAGGTTCCCATTGGCTAATCGAGATTGATGCCAGTTCATCACGCCGCAAAGTACAGATCCGCATTGCGCCCACGAAGACGGGAAAGGCAGAAATCGAAGAAGCTCGTGTTTGCGATTTTAAGTATGAGCATCCTGACCACGACGCTGGCCCACATTTCGTCGCTCGCATATTAGTCCGAGAGGGAAACCTCGGCGATCGAACATTTAAGCAATGGATGTCTCGCTCTTATGGTGTGCGAGTATACAATGAAGGCTTCCGTGTACTGCCCTATGGGGAGCCCAATAATGACTGGCTTTTGCTCGATGCCGACTACAAAACCCGTCCGCGCGCGCTGTCGTGGCTTGATCAAAAGGGATTCGAGGAGCCGACTGACGACAAGGATGAGGGGTTAACATTTCTCGGCAATAGCTCGTATTTCGGAGCTGTGTTTCTAACCTCGGCCGGGGCTCCCAATCTTCGAATGTTGGTGAATCGAGAAGGCTTTTCATCAGACGCAAGTTTCGACCACATGTTCGATATTGTTCGTACTGCGATCTACCTTTCAGTTCGGGTCCGAGCAGCTGCCAAACTGCAACCTCGAATCGCGCGCCGTGACGAGCGGCAACAGAAGGCCAAGCCGCGTGTCGAACTTCGAACTGCGGTCGAACAGTCAGTTACCGAAGCAACGAATTTGGCGAAAGAAGCTCGCCGGGAAGCAGCGCAGGGCAATATCAACGAGGCACAACGTCTTATCGAAAAGGCGTCATCCAAGTTCACGGAGGGGGCGGAAACTCACGACCGCTTGATGACTGAAGGTGCGATTCTGCGAGTGCTTGCCTCAGTCGGCACGCAGATGGCGGCGTTTGTGCATGAGATCAAGGGAATTCTTGGAATGGCCCAGGCACTGGAGTCAGCCGTAAGTGAAATTGAGGCAGGGATTTCGTTGCCTGCAGCATCCAAGAAGCGACTGTCTCAGTTGCGGACATCCATTCGTGATTTGAAACGAGGAATTGAGAGGCAAGCTTCGTATCTTACTGACGTGATTTCGCCTGATGCTCGGCGACGACGATCGCGTCAGAAGCTGGCCGAGCGATTCGATGCGGCCTGTCGGCTGATTTCAGCGACCGCCTCTCGCAAAGGAATCGAGATTGAGAACGACATCCCAAACGAGCTGAAATCAGTCCCGATGTTCCCTGCGGAACTCATCGTTGTCTTCTCCAACCTGCTCACTAATGCGGTGAAGGCGGCCGATCACGAGGGGCGAGTGCGAGCCGTAGCCAAGATCGACCGGGAAGGTCAAGTCGTTGTGACCGTCGAGAACACGGGGGTTGCAGTTGAGCCCAATGAGGGGGAGCGTTGGTTCCAGCCCTTCGAGTCCACTACCGTGGAAACAGACCCAGTTCTCGGACAAGGAATGGGAATGGGATTGCCAATCACACGAAACCTGCTTGAGGACTACGGCGCTGCAATTCGGTTCGCAGCGCCGTCTCGTGGGTTCTCAACAGCATTGCAAATCACATTCCCCAAATGACAAACCATGAGCGACCGCAGGATTCTAATCGTCGATGACAACGCTGATGATGAAGGCGCAAGACTTCACGGATGGAAAGAACTTGCGCAAGTCTCCGTGCTGCATCCACAGGACGTGAGAATTGTGGATTTGCAGGAAGCACACGTCGTCGTCGTTGATTTCCGCCTCGACGAATCTTGGCCGGAACGTGACCAGACCAATTGCGTCGCGTTGCAACCGATGAATGGGCTTGCATTGCTGCAAGTGCTGAAGTCTCACGAGTGTAATCTGATCCGAAGCCCAACAGCATACGTGCTACGCTCGGCGCACCTGACTGACCTCACATCAGGTCGGCTTCCCGACACGCGTCTTCACTCGATCGCTCGCCAACACGGGCTGGAATGGGTGCTCGAGAAGACGGCGGAAAACCCACGGCTTGCGAATCAGTTGCAACAGATTTGCAGTCTGGCAGATGCAGTCGCCGCCCTTCCAGAGCGTTGGCCAACAGAAGACCGCGAAAGCGCTATTGGTTTGTTCAGGGAGTGGCTCAAGCTTCCAGAAACCCAGTGGAAGTCACTTGCATGGCAAGATATCGAGGACTGTCATCCACCAATTCATGAACTCGAAAACCATCGTGATGGCATGCGTCTCGTCCGCTGGATGAATCAACGCATACTGCCCTACCCGTGCTTTCTGATGAACGAATCGCGATTGGCGGCACGATTGAAAGTGACATTGAACTCATTGAAACAGGGCCTCGCTACTGGGCTGAAGGACTCGCTTCAGTCGGCCGAGTACTCAGGCGCGTTGCACGACTTTAGCGGTGGTCTTTGTTGGTGGCGGAGTGGCATTGAGTCGGTACTCTGGCAGATGAGCGATGGTCGCTCGTTTGAGACGGCGCCTATTGTCGATCTGCTTAATGCAGAATGTGGAAATCAGCTCCAGCGGCTCGCAGTTGACCAGCCAGTTCTTTGTCTTGATTACAAACTTGGCTGGCTGCCTGATCCCATCGATATCACTCAATCGGTACGCATTCAGCCCGACGACTGGCCAGTATTTGCAGAGCAGGCTTGGGCGCGACTCACCGACGCAGGTGAACACCCGCAGTTGGCTACCGCTGTCATTTCCGCTGATCGCCATAAGCTCTCCACGGCAGATAGGGGTGAAGAGTAATGAATGACTTTGAGCCCCTGCGGTTTAACTTCGCGAATTTCATGCAAGAGCTTCGTGCGATAGAAAATCTCGCGAAAAACAGGTTCTTGGATGCCAGCGCCCAAGGAGTGTTCCAGCGACTTCGGGACCAACTTAGCCAATTGCAAACCAATAACGGAGACCGGCCCGCGTTTTGGAAAGTCGATCAGGAATTGCCAGTTCGAACTCTCGACACATTCGAATACGAAAGAGGCGAGCGAAGGGGACCACGAAAGGTATTCGGCGAAATGACGTGGTGTTGGCAGTTGAGGAATTGCCCGATCAGGAAAGGCGCAGCGAAGGTGTTCGAGGTGTGTGGCAATGCCTCTATCCGACTTCGCATTTGTGAGAGTGAAGGAGATAGAACTGAGATCGCTCGATGGCGTGTAGAATGTGGTGCCGCCGATTCTCCGGGGTGTTTTTTTCACACGCAGGTATTTGGTGACGACACGGACCAACTGTTTCCCAAAAATGTGCCAGTGCCCCGTCTGCCAACTCTGTTTGTAACTCCGATGTCAGCAATTGAGTTCTTTCTTGGGGAACTGTTTCAAGATACGTGGCAACAACGACTTGTTGGTAATGATCATGATCTTATGTTCTGGACACGGAACCAGAAGTTGCGTCTTAAGCAGCTGTTAAACTGGAAACTTCGTCAAGTTGACTCCTGTGATAGCGGCTCACCTTGGCTCGCGCTCAAGCGAGCAAAGCCGCGCCAAGGTGACGCATTGTTCGAGGAGTAGAATTAGTCGGTGCGTCAGCTTATCCCTCCTGCCTCCTGCAATGTCTATACGCCGCAATTGCTCGCGGATGCGCTGGTTGCCGCGCTAGGGGACACACCGACATCCCGCTGGCTGGAGCCCTGCGTGGGAAAAGGTGCCTTGTTGGAGGCGATCTCGCGCGGCGGAACAGAGAAGCAGCGTATTGTTGGCCTTGACCTTGCCAAGACCTCAGAGCCGAACGATCAACTTGGCCGTGTAAAGCGGTCCACCGAATTCCTCGATTGGGCAGCGCGAACCACCTCGCGTTTCGACCGCATCATTGCAAATCCTCCGTACATCTCCTTACGGAACGTTCCAGCAAAAATTCGCGATGCGGCTCTGTTGCATCAAACTCCTGCTGGTATTCGCGTATCTGCTGGATCAAATTGTTGGTACGCATTCCTGTGTGCTGTCCTGCGTCTACTACGCCCCGGTGGCTCACTCGGATTCGTATTGCCTGCCTCTTTTGAATACGCAGGATACGCCTCGATGCTTCGCAATGAGTTGCCCGAGCTGTTCGGTGAATACCGTGTTCATCGATGCGAGGTTCCAATATTCGATGCTGTCGATGAAGGTGCTGTGGTTCTTTTCTGTCGCGGATTCGGTAACAGGTCCGCAACGGTCATTCGGAGCCAGCACAGAAATCTTCAGGGCTTGGTTTCGAGTCTGAAAACGAGTCGCACGACAAAACAAAAAGTGAAGGAAACGACTGGTTGCCGATTGAGGCCTGATCATGTCATGCTTCGAAATGTGATGAGTATCGGGATTGGGGCCGTTACCGGGGATTCTGACTATTTTCTCCTCAGCGAATCACAGCGGCTCGAACACAGACTTCCCAAATCCTCGCTTCGCCCGGTCGTAACGCGTGCACGACATCTGCTTTGTCCGACGATCACCAAGGGTGTATGGAATGACTACCGTGATGATAATGAACGTGTTTGGCTGTTCCGACCGCATGATTCCGATTTAGACAATGTGCATGTACGAGCATATCTTGAGCTGGAGTCAGAAAAAGGAGGATGCCGACGGGACGCATTCAAAGTTCGGAACCGGACCCCTTGGTGGCGTACGCGGCTTCCGCCACAACCACATGGTTTTCTGAGTGGAATGACTCAGCATGGACCGGTCGTTTGTTTCAACGACACACCACGACTGTGCGCAACCAACACGCTGTACACCGTACGATTTACCAACGACATTCCCAGGGAGACTCGTTGTGCATGGGCGTTGATGCTCTTGACAACGACAGCTCGTAGGCAGATTGAGGCGGCTCAGCGCACGTATGCGCGTGGGCTGAAGAAGCTCGAACCTGGCGATATCAGTTCTCTCCAGCTGCTCATGCCAAGACTTCCAGTCCCGCAAAGGGTATATCAGCAAGCGTTCGAGGCGGTCATGAGCGGTGATTGGATTCTCGCTTCGGAGATAGCCGACCGCTTCGCTGCCGAAGCGGGATAGAGTTTCGAGATAGTTCTGACAGGGAATCATTTGGCTCCAGAATTCGAATTCAGCCACTCGAGCAACAATCCCTGGTGGAAGACACAGTGTCAGGTCGTAAGCTGTCGAGGCTGAGCTGCTGACGTGAGATTTGTTTTCGGCACTGGATACTGAGCATTGGCTGGCCCCGAGATTCGAGATTTCCAAATCTCGCTCAAAAACAGGTTGCGGCGTCAGGAATCGAGAGATCGAAGCTGAGAACGCTTTATTCAAAACATTTCGCGATATGCGGAAGCTAGTTCAACAAGATGGAGCGTACAGCACTCGTCACAAAGGAAGTGATCGCTGTTGCTGATGGGATTGGTTAAAGCGACTCGTCATCAAAACGGGTCGCTGTTTGGCCTGTGATGCGATCTCCTCATGAACTGTTTCAACAATGCTGCTTTGGGTTTTCGGCAGGTTCGGGAGAAAACGAGGTTGACGCATGTCTGTCATTGCGCGGGTTAAAACTGGCCACTGATTTGCGAGTCAAAATCGGCCAGGGTTTTGACGAGTGTAAGCTGATATTTGCTGGTTTTTCGAGTGGTCTTTTCGACCGGACCCGGTGTGCGGGTTTGGCCGGGTTTGCGTAGTTCGCACAAAAGTTCAGATTAATTCAGCCTCAAAACGACGGATTGAATGTCACCAGCGCACATTGATGATCACGACCGATGTGGCGAACATCTGCTTGATTCAACGCGTCGGAGGGAAATCGGTCGATCTGACCGGATCAGTGGATGAACAATCCTGTTGGGTAAAAGTGTGAAAAAAAATGCTGAATCTGTATCCAAGGGGATAGAAAAGCAGGTAACACCCGTATCCAAAAGATGCCAAAGCGATTCAGCGAAATCAACTCAGCGTCTGAACAACACTGTAAGGCACACAATTGAACGCCGCAATCCGATTGAAATATCGATGCAAAGGACGCATACACACAGGTGTGTGTTTAGTTCTCCGTGTGTCAGGACTTCAGCGCGTCATAGATTCGTTTTGCGACCACGGCATCGCTCAGATAACCCGAAATACCGTGTCGGTTCTCGGTCGGGTTATCGACATTCGTCTTGTTCTCAATGGTCGGCGTCACTGGGAAGTGAGCGGCATCCAGCGGATGCAAAGCGACGATGTCACGGCTGTCCATCGCGTTAAACCACTTCGAGACGCAGCCAGGATGCTTCACAGGCTTCAGGGCATCTTTGACGGCCGTGACAGCCAATGGAGCACCGAGAGTTACAAAGAGCGGTACCTTCCAGCCAAGATCTTTGCCATCGCGTCGAAGCAGATTGTACGACACGATGGAGCCCAGCGAGTGCCCAACAACGACGGTCTCCACTCCGGGAGTAAACGCCTTCCGAACCCCCGTATCAATGACGTTCTGGAAACCGGGATTCTTCAGGTAGAGGTAAACGTCTCGCGTCGCCAGCGAAATGCTCGTGCTGCTTGCACCCGGCACATGTTTATCGAGGGCCTTGAGCACCGATCGGACCCATTTCCAGTTCAGCGGCCCGCGTTCTGAGATTGTTTCCGCCGTTAACTCCTGCACCTGGAATTCCGTGATTCCCAACTGCTGTTGAATCTCAATCACAAAATTCCTGACGAAGATCGCTTCCTTTTCGTTTGTATCGGCTCCTCGAACGATTACGTCAGCGACGTCGCCGGCTGGCACGTGGTTCACGAGGTCAAACAGTGTCTGACCGTAGTATGGAAAGCGGATATTGTCATCGGAGACCGGCAATGAAAGCCCGTTCTTTGCAAGCCCTTTCTTCCATGAGTCAATCCACTCGGCCTTCAAAGCCGTGGCATTCTTGTTCTCCTGTGAACGCCCATGAATGAATACCAGTTGTCGTGTCATTGAACTTTTCCCTTCTGAAGAACGTCGGCAACCAGACGAACACCGTCTGGATTCAGTAATGTCCACAACGAATTTGACAGCACATGACGTGAGATGTTTTCCAGTCCCTCCGCCAGTCTGACATCGTAGGCCGGAAGCAAAGCCCAGCTTTGTGTCAGCATGGGCAAAAACGGAAACACGTGATCGCGGAACGGGTCAGCGAGGTTTTCGTTGAGTTGTCCACTCAGCAGGGCAATGTCAAAAGGGCAGAAGCCAAGATACTCCCGTATGAAGCCAGCCATCTCCCGAAGTCGATCGCGATTCCCCTGATCGCGGTACGCGTGAGCTGCATACAGAGCCAGCGATGGATCAATTCCATTTTCCAACCGCATACGGCGTGCTAGTAGTGCCGCGTCGTCGCCTTCCAGGCGGAATGTCCCCATGCGAGTTGCAGCGGCGATGGTTGCACGAAGTGCTCGAATGTCGTCCGCCCGGCTGTTAAATTCATTCCAGCGATCTGTGAATTCCGACGGTTCATAGGCGACATCGACCAGCTGGTGGCCTTCAAACGTCAGACTGGCCAGAAAGCCGCCAATCGCGGGCAGTAAGGCTCCGGTTCCGTTTTCAAACTCCAGAAGGTAGCTGCAAGCAGTATGCTCGGGAACGACTGTGTGGGCTCCCGTACTATCGTCAAACACGCCGGAAGGCATGGCGCCGGTACACTTCAGAATTCGAGCACCGCGAATCTTGAAGCCGCAGCGTGTTTCCATGTGCAGGGGTCCGAAGGGACGTGACATGGATCGAGCGTCATCGCGGAATCTGCGGTTCTGCCGGCTGAAAATGTCGAGATCATGCCGAGTCATGGACTCCGCCATCGGAATGGACGACAGGACTGATTCCAGTTGCAATCCGTCTTCGGAAAGAATCGATCGAGTGGCTATCGATGTCCGATCAGCAGCGACGATGGCCAGTTCAGAATGCTCCTGAGCATCATTGGGCGGCGGGCCGGTGAACGTTGGTGGTGGTGAGCCAACAGTCATCGCCGGGATCAGTGAAATCCAGGCCTCTGGGTTGGAACCGATTCGGGCATCAGGCTGCTGAGAACGCGGGTTCGGTCCGCTAGTTGCCTGAAAGACTCGGATCGGTAGCTCTTTGGCCAGAAACTTCTTCAGTGGCCAAGGGCGTACGACGATTCCGCCGATGTTGGTGTCAGGGACTGTGACGACAGGATGCTTGCCTCGAAGCACTTCCAGAAGAGCTTCGGTGTAGACGGCCTGAAATGTCTGAGCAGCCACGGCGGGATCGTTGATCTCCAGAGCAGGATCGCCAACCAACGTCGCGAAGAACAGATCGACTTCCATTTCCGGACCGACTGCGTTCGGGTTCGGAAAGATCGTACTGCCCAGGATTCCCTGAGCCTGAATACCAGCGGCAGCCGATCGGCAGGCATCGGAAATGAAGACTATATGGGGAATGCCGCAGTGACGAGCCCGTTCTTCGCTCGCCTTGACATTCACTGCCGCGTTGGAATCGCTGATGGCATCCGACAGCAGCCAGTATTCTGACCAGCCGACGTTGATTCCGTGACCTGCGAAATAGATGATTAACTGCTCCAGGTCACCCGGCTGCAGCAGTTCGATGATGGCATCTTTGATGCGTTTCGGTGTGACGTCTGCCGATTCGTCGGTGACTCTTCGAATTCGCTCGGTCGGAATCCCCTGCGAGTTCGCCCACTCCTCCATGCCGGCCACTCCGGCTAGCACAGCCTGCAGCACAGGAAGACTGCGGGCGTTCTGAACGCCAATCAGGACGATGGCTCGATTCATGTGGATTCTCCCTCTGGAAACTCACCAAGATTCTCGTTGTGCCAAAGCCTTCGTAACTCTTGTTGTTCGTAGTCGCTGCATTTCCGCCACGCTGTAGTAAAGCCGTCTCGTGCCATTTGAGAGTACCTCGGGTCGTTCTTTCGAAAAACCGAAAACGACTGCAGGAAGTACCTGGCCGCATCAAACTGTCGTCCTTGCGACTGAGCCATTTGTCCCAGTTGCCAGGAGGTGCTTGCCGCTCCGTGTTCGTTCCCCTGCTTCTCTTTGATGGCGAGCGATTTTCGATACCACTGTTCGGCCGTCGCAAAGTCGCGCTGCATGTGAGCAATGATGCCCAGCTGGTGATAGGTGTTGGCCGCGCCAAGTTCATTCCCCTCCTTTTCTGTGATGTCGAGTGATTTTCGATACCACTGTTCTGCCGTCGCAAAGTCGCGATGCTCCCCAGCGAGTCTGCCCAAGTTGTGATAGCCCCTGGCTGAGCCGTTGTCGTTCCCGTGCTTCTCATCGATGTCGAGTGATTTTCGATACCACTGCTCGGCCGTCACAAAGTCGCGCTGCTCCTGAGCAATGATGCCCAACTGGCAATAGTTCCTGGCCGCGCCGAGTTCGTTCCCCTGCTTCTCTTCGAAGGCGAGCGATTTTAGGTACCACTTCTCGGCCGTCGCAAAGTCGCGCTGGACCTGAGCGATGATTCCCAACTGGTGATAGATGCTTGCCGAGCCGAGTTCGTTACCCTGCTTCTCAAAAACTTCGAGCGATTTTCGACACCACTGCTCGGCCGTCGCGAAGTCGCACTGCTCGTGAGCGACGAAGCCCAACTGGCGATAAGTGTTGGCCGCGCCGTTGTCGTTCCCATGCTTCTCATCGATGTCGAGTGATTTTCGATACCACTGCTCGGCGGTTGCGAAGTCTCGCTGCTCCTGAGCGATGAACCCCAAGTGATGATAAGCCGCCGCCTCTCCGTCAGGATCTCTGCTTTTCCTACCATTTTCCGCGACATTCAGAAACAATTGATTCGCTTCCTGAAAACGTCTGGAGTTCATCGCGTAGGCGGCGAGGGATTCCCTCAATACGGTAATATGGGGTGCAATGCCCATATCGATGGCCAAATCCAGCGCGCGGCGAAAGCTGGCTCCATGAATGCGAAAGGCGCCTCGCTGCTCATGAAGCTCCTTCGGAGCAAAGTGATCTGCGATACGCCCCATGACGTCGACAAAGCATCGCTGCCACGCCGTCACAAATTCTGCCGAACACGCAATGGGGAAGAATTGCTGCAGAAATCTGCTCAAAACTGGATGCATTTCATACATCCCCTGACCGATGCTGGTAAGCAATCCCGCAGTTGAAAGCAGCAACATCAGGCGATTAACGGCGGAGTCTGCATCACGCACGCGTTCGGGTAATTGCTTGCCCATGAACTTCAGATAATCCGCATCGACAAAACGTTCATGCAGTGACAAGGGCGTTAGCCAGGTCTGCAATTCGGCAGGCAGACCGTCTTGAACAAACTTCAGCGTTGCAAACATCTTTGCGGACTCTGCATCCAGTCCGTGAAATTGCTTCAGGTTGGCAGCCAGACCAGACATCAGTTGAGACGGTGACGCCGAGGGTAGCCTGGACAGGACGACTCGCATGGCCAGCGGATGTCCTTCCAGTTCATCGATCAGCTTCTTCCAGTCGTTCTGGTTGCGATCGACTTTGAGCCCGAAGTCCCGAACGATAGCGTCGCAAAACTCCCACCGTTCTTCACCCGCCAGTCCGCGGATGGGAATCCGAAAACAATCCGTTGGAGGCAGCCAGTCTTCGCTGCTGCGACTGGTGATCAGCACTTTCGTTTTGCCGCCTCGCAACCCCTGCAACAGATCCGCCAGAATCTTCGGAATTGCCTCAGTCAGATTGGACGCGTGCCCGTCCGCTGCACTGCCACACACGACCTCGAAGTTGTCCCAGACAATCAGATATTGATTCTCACGTAGCGTGCGGGTCAAGGCACCCAGTTTCTGATCGATCGGAGCTGCCAAGGCATTTGTGCCGAAGAGCGTACCGACCAGATGGTTGATCACAAACTCCGCACTGCGAATTTCCTGGAACGATAACCAGAAACATCCTTTGGGCAGTCCGTTGGTTTTCACCAGCCAGTCGATAAAGCCACGACACAAGGTCGTCTTGCCAACTCCGCCAAGCCCTTGTATCAAAATCCCCGCCGGAGGCCGATGCATTGCTCGTTCAAGTTCAAGTACAGCTCCATCTCGTCCGATGAAGCCGTAGGGGTTTTGCAGATCCCGTGCTTCATCAGGAATTGATCCCGCATTCAGTTCGACTTCCACGGCAGCTTGAGCGTCGTTCACACGAAACCGCAGGTCCACAGGCCGCTGTTCGTACAAGACAGGAACCAGCCAGTCTCCCAACGGAAAACGCCCGCGAGCACAGACACGATCCGGTTGTATCATCGCCTGTCGACGACCGGCTCGAGTTGCTTCCGCAGCATCTCCCGTTTCAAAAAGTCGCTGGTAGAAGGCTGGCAAGAACTCCTGGGCTCCGCTGACGTACAGCGAATAGGCCATCGCCACCACACTGCGAACTCCGGACTGCTGCAGACCCGCTGCAACTGACGCAAAGGCACTGTCAGCATCATCATCGACCATCGCTGACTGGCAGGCATTCAGAACCACAGCCGCGATTCGATGATCTCGCATCAGTTCGCTCAACACAGTTGCAGGCTGTGGATCAGGCTCGCCGCTGGCGTCTTCGAAGACCAATTTCCCCTGTGGCCCCTGCAGCGTCAGTTGATGTGGTCCTGGCTGAGGGACAGTCTTGCCATAGGATCCATGACCATCGAAGTGCAGAATGTGATAGTGATCTGGATGAGCCTTGAGATGTTCTTCAAGCTGCTGAAGTGTCGGCGGTCGCAACAATGTCACCTTCGCCGGAAGTTTGTGACGTGCAATCAAATCGACAAGTGGACGGGAAACAGATCGAAACTGCACATCCGACTGATACGGCCGAGCCGTTACCAGCAGAATGTTGATGACATCTCTGGGTAACTTGTCCGACAGCGGGTGCGGATCTCGGACTTTGTTGAGACGGCGTGAAATGCGGCAGGTTCGAGACAGCACACCGACTTCCGGATCCTCAAGGGCTTCCCACGGCCAATGCAGAATGGCCGGATCGTCACTGGAAATTTCTAGGTGCAGTTCTGCGTATTGCTGTTCCGTAGCCGCGTCAAACAATCGTCCTGCTTCACGACCTCCGAACAATGACTTGAACGCTTCGGTCCCCCACCGACGCAGCGCCGCTTGAATTCGTTCGGCTCTCTCCGTGAATGGTGAGAACGGATAGTCGAGGAACACTTCCAGATACCACCGCAACTCCTTCATCAGCTCACTGTGCGGCATCCCTTCGACTGGAAACCCACGAGGAGAGGAAATCATCAGCGGTCCAACATCTTTCCCATCGTTCTGTCGAACAAGGCGAAATTGCGGAGGATTCGAGTCGTCCAAATGCCTGACGATCAACTTCACCAAGAACGGCCCCTTCAAGCAAGTTACAGTTCACGCTTCAGGCCTGCGAACCACGCCTCCCGCTGAGCGTAAGACATTAGGGAGGCTTTTTCAACCGCCCCATAATCACCCCTGAAGATCCTACGGGGCCCGACTCTCCTTAACCGGGTTCAGGTGAAAGATTCCGGTCATGGGCTCATAACATTTCGTCTCTCCCGAGCTTTGCCTGGCGTAGCAGCCGCAGTTGACTACCTGTTTCCGCTTTTCGGATCCACCTAAGCATTCGCGCCCACTGTTCCAAAGACCGGGGTCCACTTCATCTTCAACTATTCGGACACGAAGCACCACCGTCGTCATTGCTGCGAAGTGATCTGTTCCAGCTTTCACTGGAATGTTTTTCGGTCCGAGTAGAAAAAATGAAATCGGCGAAAACCGAATTCTGAACGACCGACTGCAACAGAGTCTGTTCTGTTCACCGTGCGTGTCTCCTGCGGAAGGGAGTGGTTGCTGGTGAGCCAGCCTTGCCTCTTCGGAAATAAAAGCCTTTCTTTTCCGGAGACACCAACATGAACGCACTAAAGACAGAATCTTGCTGGTCACCACTCAAACGACGATTTCTGATGGGAGCGTTGCTGCTGGGAGTTTCCGGCAGTCAGATGGGATGCGGATGTGAATGTGCGGGAGTTGCTGGTGTAATCGGTCTCGCAACGCCAATCATACTGCTCGGCCGTGAACTGCAGGAGGCGAAGAAAATGGTTCTGGAGATCGAACGACCCGAAGACGAAAGTCAGCGATCAGTCGATTCTCGGTAATCGCCGCACAGAACGCTCCTTTGAGCTGTTACGGAGCACACGGAGTCCCGTTCCTCTGTCGGAACCCGCCTCAGATTTCGATAGTTCCCCCGCTTCCTCAGTCATCCGCAATGGTACGTTCATGATTCATATTACGACCAATGTTGTGCTCTTGAAAAAAGGACGATCTTAAAAAAGCTGTCCCGATGCGGATTCCCGTTCTCATGTTGACGACAACGATACTGTCGTTCCTGATCTCGCCGATTGCCGGTGTTTTAGCCGTCGGTCTCATGATTTGGCACTGTTCCACGGCATCGCTGTCGGTGGATTCCAAAACGCAAAAAGCCGAACTCCGCCTGCGGTTCGGCAGCTTGCCTTCAGACAAACCAGCTGAGAATTGATCCCGATACGGGACGTGGACCGGTTCCAGAAACGGTCCACGTCCATGTCACTATTCCATTTGACCGAGCGCTCGCGTCGCGCTATTTCGATGGAACAGATTTTCATTGAAGGAGAAATCGGCAACAGACCGTGACGTTCGTGCGTGTCTGGATGAACGACTCTCATTGAGTCCCGGCGAGCACCCGTCATGTTACGCATCATTCAGAACCGATCTCCTGCCAGTGCCGCGTCGTACTATTCTCATGCTGAATACTACGGCGAAGGTCAGGAGAAAGCCGGTATCTGGGGCGGCAAGACGGCTCAGATGCTAGGACTGGAAGGCCGAATTCAGGAAAGTGACTTTCAGGCTCTGTGCAACAATCAGGATCCACGAACCGGACAGCAGCTCACAGCACGCCAAAACACTGATCGCACGGTCGGTTATGATTTCAACTGGCACGTCCCGAAAGGTGTGACGCTGGCCTATGCCGTCGGCGGCGACAAACGCATTGAGGCGATCGTCGAACATAGCGTCTATGAAACGATGCTGGAAATGGAACAGGAAGCAAAGACTCGAGTTCGGATCGGCGGAAAACAAGAAAACCGAACAACGGGCAATCTCGTCTGGGGACATTTTCTGCACACGACGACCCGGCCGGATGACAAAGGCGAGGTCGATCCCCACCTCCATATTCATTGTTTCGTTTTCAATGTCACACACGATGACAAAGAGAACCGTTTCAAAGCAGCCCAGTTTCGTGATTTGAAACGCGATGCCGGATATTTCGAAGCAAGAATGCACGCCCGACTGGCGAAAGCATTGCGGGAGGAACTGGGGTATTCCATCGAACGTGACGGCCGACACTGGGACATTGCCGGGGTTTCAAAGACCACTAAAAAGAAATTCTCTCGGCGAACGACCGAAATCGAGGAGCTTGCCAAAGAGAAGGGGATTACATCTCCAGAAAAGAAGGCCGAACTCGGTGCCAGAACCCGCAACACGAAATCCGGTCATGAATCATTCGACACGCTTCAAGAAAACTGGCGGTCTCGATTGGATGCCGATGAGGAGAAACAATTCCATAATTTGACTTCGCCATCCGCTGGAACGGTCAACGGGCCTGCGACGGCTCAGCAAGCCGTTCAGCAGGCATTCGAACATTGTTTTGAACGGGAGTCCGTCGTTCCAGAACGTCAGGTATTGGCGGAAGCACTCCGAATGGGTGTCGGGACAATTAATGTCCATGAAGTAATCCCCGAAGCCGCGAGACAGCGACTGCTGACGCGGGAACTGGAAGGCCGGCGAATGTCGAGCCTTCCGGAAGTGCTGGCTGACGAAACAGCGGTTCTCAAATTCGCTCGTGACAGCCGACATACCGTCGAACCCCTGAATCCTCACTGGAAACCGGAAGTTGACTGGCTGAGTGACGAACAGATTGATGCCATCCGGTGTCTGACACAGAGTGATGATCGGCTACAGCTCATACTGGGTGGCGCAGGAACTGGAAAAACCACATTGATGTCTCAGGCAGTCGCGGCCATCGAAGCCGGCGGACGTTCGGTATTCACATTTGCGCCGTCCGCCGACGCCAGCCGAAAGGTTCTCCGGGATGAAGGGTTTGCGAATGCCACGACCGTGGCCGAATTGCTGATCAATGAAACCTTGCAGCGAGAAATTCGGGATTCTGTCATCTGGATTGATGAAGCGTCTCTCCTCGGGACTCGGCAGTTGCGAAAGGTCGTAGAACTGGCGGAACGATCCAATGCTCGCTTGATTCTCTCCGGCGACTGGAAACGCCAGCACGGCAGCGTCCAACGAGGAGGAGTACTGGGACTGCTCGACCGCTATGCCGGAACCACACCGATTCAGATCGAAACTATCCGACGACAGCAGGGTGAGTACAGAGAGGCAATTGCTGCCATGGCAAACGGCCATTTGCAGCAGGGATTTGACCGGCTGGACCGGCTTGGCTGGGTTCACGAACTGGACAACGACATTCGGGACCGCCGAATAGCGACTGATTATGCGAACACCGTCATGGCAGAGGAATCAGCTCTGGTCGTATCACCCACTCACCGAGAAGCGGAGCATCTCTGTGCGGCAATCAGAGAAACTCTCAGGGAACGGGAAAAAATCACCGGTCCTGACCACCAGGTTCAGGCATTGGTGCCGCTGCACCTCACGCTGGGAGAACGCCAGGATCCGGCATTTCTGAGGGAAGGGGATGTCGTTGTGTTTCATCAGAACTCGAAGGGCAATCGCAAAGGATCGCGGATGACGATTGGAAACACGATCCCCAAATCTCTGACTGACCAGGCTGAACGGTATTCTGTGTACCGACCAGCAGCCCTTTCTCTGGCTGTCGGAGACAAGATTCGACTCACCACCGGCGGCCTGACAAAAGACCGAAAACACCGCCTGAACAATGGCGCTGTTTACGAAGTAGCGGCGTTCAGCCGTAACGGCGACATCACGCTGAACAATGGCTGGACGATTGACGCCGAATTTGGCCATTTGGCACAGGGGTTTGTCACCACCAGCCACGCCAGTCAGGGCCGGACCGTCGATCATGCGTTTATAGCCGTCTCGGCTGAATCATTCGGTGCTGCAGGCCGAGAACAGATGTATGTGAGCGCCTCCCGTGGTCGCCGCTCTGCGCACATCTATACGAACAACAAGGCCGAGCTACGCGAAGTGATTTTGGAATCGTCAGCCAAGATGACCGCCACAGAACTGTTCCAGCCGCAACAGCAACTGGAACGGCACAAGAAACAGCAGCAGGCGGCGATGAAACCTGCCCCTGTCAAACAGAAAACAAAGGAACTGGCCTATGACTACTGACGGTGACACCATCGCTGACCTGCTTCCGCCGCGATCAAAACACGTTCAGTTCGCCCGCCCCGAACCCCGCCGTCCCGAGGAAACGGCGACTGCCGAGGAGTACACGGCCTTTGCCCGTGGTCGCGTAGGCACACGGCCACAGATGATGATTAGCTTCCGCAAATGTACTGGCGAGGTTTTCGCTTTCGCATATTCCATGCTCACAAAAATATACTCCGAGAATCCGGACCGTGGTTTCACGTTGTTCTTCAGCGACACACAAGTCCATATCGAAGGCGAACACCTACTTCAACTTTTCCACTACCTCATCCAACATCGTGTAATCGAGGTCGTCGAAACCGAAAGAGCTATGGTGTTTCAAGCGGGTGGAGAATACTTCATTTCGAATATTGGGTTCGTAAACCGGCAGTGAACGGCAGTGCTGAGCTGGGAACCACACTGCACGAAGACTGCGAACGACATTCAAAGAATGTGTCCACGTGTTGGTGCGTGTGACCACGATAGTTTTGAAAACGTGCTCACGACGACGTTAAGAGATGACACACAACTATAAACATAGTATTGCCTATAAGAGTACGCCCGATCACTTACTTATTCGCAAGAAATGTCATACGGCCACGAACATACTCCCTCGTTCAAGGATGGTGGAGCAGCAGATCAACTCATTCGGCTTCAGTCAGCATGGCTCGATGGGGAATGCGAATCAGCAGCTGCAAGCGAGCAGCTTAGTGAAATATTGGAGCAACTGCTTTATCAGCTGTTTGATACTCGGGGATTGCCGTTCGACCGTTTCATTATCTGTCTGCACCATTACCGAAATGCCGCATTACTATCTTACTGTATGGACATATCGTCGGAGCAGCACTGGACAAGGCCAATACTCCGGCAGTCTGCACTTCGCCGCATAACAAAGGCATGTCAAAAATGTGATTTCGGAAAGAATGACGTTGCTGTCGACGAGCTCATCACTTTCAGGGACCGGTTGATTTCCGGTGAACAGATTCAAGGCATTCTGGACGACCTGCTGGAACAAGAATACTCTCATCCTTTCAATCCACCAGACCCGTCGATATTGCATCCGACACAAGCAATTGAGCACTATGCGACGTACCACAGAAAGCAACAGGAAATGGTGATCTTGGCGGCAACCTTGTCGTACTGCATTAAAAATGGCTGGAGTTCTGAAATGTGTCACTCTCTTTGGGTGATGACAACTTTTTGCTTGGCTTCCACGAGCATACTAGATGCGATGGAGCGTTAGGCTTCAACCACGCGATCGCCGCCTCAATCGCGGATAAAGATCTGAGAAAGACCTGAGAATTCCCTGACTGCACTTTCTGACATTCCCTGATCTTAGTTGACCAGTTTCGTCAGAGCTTGAAATAGGTACTGGATTTTTCGGGCGGCCCGCTGGTGACGAGGCAGACGGGAAAATGTTTCGCGAAGCGTGTGTTTCTTCAGGGTTTTCAAGCGGTCCGCGTGATTTGGTCGCCGAGAGTCATCACCCCAGGCACGATCAGCCCGCTGCTTTAGTGTGTCCCCCTATCGGTTCCGTGCCCACTGTTCCACGATCGTGTGAAACGGCAGACACAGGCTCCAGCAGGCGACATTGCACCATACGTGTCAAACCTGTTATTCACCGGCTCCATGCATACGGCATTTGATGCCGTTGATGTGACGCAGCTTCACGTCATGGAAGTTCTGTTCGATCGCCGAGCGATCTGCCACACTTTTGATAATCGATTCTGCAGAGACCTCAGCATCCGTACAAAAGAACGCGACCCACTCCGCCGGACAATCAGAGAACAGTTCGGCCGACCGTTTCACAATCACAACTCGAATCACGCCTCCGGACGGCGCGATCGTCACCAGAAATGTCTTGAAGCGAACGTCCTGTTCCCTGCCGTAAATAACCAGGCGACTCGTTGTCCATTCTTTCTGATGTCCACCACGGTGAGCCATGGAGATTCTCATTTTCTTTCCATGATTCCGCGGACGACCTTTGCCTCCCTGTTTGGCCACCACTGGAAGGTCAAAGAGAGCTGCATCCTTCCGCAGCCGACTGACCACCACGGCACGCGTAGCGATGACACGCTTCAAGAACTGTCGTTTCGCATAAGCGCCGTCTGCGACCACCATGACTCGCTTTTGATACCAATTCTGAAAAAACTTGACGCACCGTTCCACCAACTCCGTGGCCAACTCCAGCTTCGTACGAAACTTCCACGGTGCCTTTCCAATGTTCTCGAGAACCTGAAGATCACTTTGACGCGCGTACATCAGCGCGAGCAGCGGAAGTCCGATGCATCCCCACTTCGGATGATTGACCAGCCAGCTGATCGTGACCCAGATATGTCCATACAGGAACTCTGAACCGGATGGTCCCGGTTTTGGGTTATGAAGCGTGCCAGCCAACTGCACTTCGGGACCGTAACGTTTTGTCGGCGAATCGTCGATGGCCAGTTTGATGAACTTATCGATCTGACTGAAGGGAATTTGTTTCACAGCCAGATGCAGCAGTGCCGTGGCAACTCGTGTTGCAGACCGACCGAGAGTCTGCAGGAAGTAATAGTGGTCTTGCCAGTCATCGGTTACGCCCGCCGCACGCAGCCAGCAGCAGACGGTTCTGCGACCACTTCCCAGCAGCATTCCGAGAATCATTGTCAGAAAATACTATCGGCTGCTACGATCCAGAGGGGTGGTGAGAATTTGACACCAGTCTGCTATCCTGTTCGGCAGCGTCGATGCAGACATCGGAGTGCTCCTTCGGGAATGGAGCTGTTCTTCGTAAAACAATTCTTACCCAGGACCCCCGTTGCTGCGCAGACCACTTTTCGACATCACCCGTTTGTCATGAGGGTGATGTGACGGCGAGGCGAACGGGGCTAATGCACAGTGTTTTCAGACTCTGGGCGAGAAACTGGCGGTCAATTCTGCAAGGAATTCACAGTCACCACCCTTCTGATCGCCTGATCATCTGTTTCGGGCCGCTAAAAGTCCCGAAGAACCCAAAAAAGAAATGTCAGAAAGTGCGGTACGGCCTAACGTCTGATTCTCCTACCCTCTTTTTTGCCAGCAGCGTGCTGATGAACGCGGACAATGGCGGAGTCAATCATCACCCATCCCAAATCAGCGGCTTCAACCAACGTAATGAAACTCATCTGCCAGATGCCATTATCTGCCCAGGTTTTGAAGCGTTTGTGAACTGTCGGCCATTTGCCATATTGCGATGGCAGCGCGCGACATCTTCCGCCGTTGCGCCCCACCCAAATCACACCCTCGACAAAACGTCGGTTGTCAGCGCCGGTACGACCAGGATCGCTCTGTTTGCCAGGCAGTGCAGGCGCAATACGTCACGACTGATCTTCTCGTAAATGTCTTTGATAGCTCATGAGTACCTCCTAATACAGAAGGTAAATCACATAAAGAATACTCTATGGCTATTGAATCTCGACAGAACCTAGGGAGTTCGTACGAAGTGGTCCCCCAGCTGTTCGCAGGAAGTCCGACCGAATAGGTGGCATTCTTCTGTGCAGATCCAGACGTCACAGCGGAAACGACTATCGAAGCCATTGGTGATCGACAAGCGATCGAACAGGACTTCCATGATGTGAAATTGATCCACGTGTCCGAGCAGCAGCAGGTTTGCAACGTCTGGTCGCATGTTGCCTGTTGGAATGTCTACCAATTGCCTATTACTCTCGTCGTGGCGTCGTTTGGAAACGACTCTGAAGCAGAGATAGAATCGCCGCTGGGATAGATGCCTCTCGCTTGCTGAGTCACTCATACCGATTCAAAACACAATGCAAATAGATG
Source organism: Planctomyces sp. (assembly GCA_046345315.1). Taxonomy (GTDB): domain Bacteria; phylum Planctomycetota; class Planctomycetia; order Planctomycetales; family Planctomycetaceae; genus F1-80-MAGs062. Next base: position 19,854 of record JBKDKA010000158.1, on the reverse strand, counting down.
GTGAAACAATCTTTTTCTACGCTTTCCCGTTATCAGCGCACCAAGCGAAACATCTAGGCATTGCTTCAGCCTTCAGAAGACTGGCTACCTGAAATAAGGACATGTCCGAAAGTGACGTTTTGGGGAATGCTACAAAACTGTACGGTTCGCATCACAGACAAATCTGCGAGCCGCCGTGTTTTCGCTATCTCAGGGTTGACATTTTTGTGTACCCTGGTAGACATACCCTTCGGCTCCATGGGGGTTTCGTTCTGGACAAGTCTTCATCGAATTCTCAGGTCGTCTTCGGTCCGGGTTGCGACTTTGGCTTTATTCAATTTATCCAGCCTTTTTCCATACAAATCACTTCGTTCTCTCAGCTGCTCCCCAAAATCAGGTTGCGTCACCAAGTACAATTGGACTGGATGCCATGAACCACAAGTCTCCGTTCGATAATGAATTCTCGGCCGCATGGGAACGCCTCATCTCCTACGTCAGCCAGTCGGAATCCCTCAATTCCATTGCCCCTTCGCTTCAAGCTGCTTATAATGCATCCAGACATCGTGTGTCCGATTCTACTCAAGTTGATCCACGCGAGACGGCAGCTGCTGCTTATCGGTCGACGGCTCATGCAGCTTTGTTCGACAGTTTGATTCTCGTTTTGCGAAACATCAAGGGGCATTCATTTGCGAACCCAGGTGAAGTTGAGCAGTTTCAAAAACTCGCGATCAATCTGTTCTGTTCCGCGTTCGGCGCGACGAAGGGAGCTATACGAAGTGTCGCGGCTGAGATCGTTAAGTCGGACAGAGAAACGTCTCAGTACGTCTTCAGGAATGGTTATGAGATCGAGTTCAGTCTGCCGGCAATGAATCGAATTTATTCGATCGACCCGGATGGCATCACCTCCGAGTTCATGGCTTCAGAGCTCATTCCTGCGATAGACCGTCATTTGGCAAGCTGTCGAGCCGGAACTGTTGATGGATTCAACAAGTCTGTGCAAATCAGGCTTCATGGTCTGGCTCGGTCGTTTACTGTAGTTGTATTAGGTTCGAATGAGACACCCAAAGTAGTCGTACTCAATTAGCCTTCAACGGAGTGATTTTAATGTCACAGTCAGTGTGTGAATCGCCATTGGATCTTTCGCACCGGTTCTGGCCGGCAAGTGTTCGGTTGTTGCGGTCTTGGACTGATATTCCGGGTGAAGGAATACGGCTGGATGGTCAAATAACTATCTCCGAGATTGCTGCCTCTGTTCAGCGAGTTGAGGTTGGATGCGTCTTGGTCGAGGTTGATTCGAAGATTGTTATGCAAGATCTCAGTACGTCGTACAATCTGCCCATGATGGCGTATTGCATAGTTGAGGCTGCTGCGGGGCGGGCACTGACAGTCAGGTTTGGCATGTCGGCATCGCTCCTTAAGACTGATCGGTGGATGTCTATGTTCTTGGAGATGACATCTAGGGTTCCGAATGTATTCACAGAAGATCTGTCTGGTTTACGGCTTCTGTTGGCGTATGCAGTTTTCGATATTGAACTCAGACGTTTGCCCGGAAGTTCATCAGAATTCGTTTCTCGTGAAGATCTGTTTCATTTTTTGACAGCATTCTATCCCGCATCAGGAGTCTGGATTACTGAGTTGGAGCATGAAGTCGGGAGCGTAAGATCTGGCTTCTTCGGCGCAGTCGAACAGCATATGTCTTTCTGTGAATCGCATGAGTCATTTTGGAGAGAGTCGCTAATATCCTTCGGTTTGACTGATGCAGGTCACGAAGTAACGTGCGGGTTTCAATCAGAGGTGCGACGGATTCTAACGAGAAGTACAAGCGGTGATTTATCAATGATTGAAAATGCCGGCGAAAGCGTGTTTTCGCAGTGCGCAGCCGTCATGACTCGGTTAATGTCGTCTGCTCGTGAGCGTCGCAGGCACTTGTCAAGATACTTGTCGCTTTCGACAGAGTTTGTGGAGCGACAATCGATGGCACTTGAGAAGAGTGTCGAAGAAATGCATAGCTTGCTTGACATAGCCAAAGACGATATCCCAGACGGAATCGATGTTGCTGTTGGCTTAGTTGAATCGATCTGTGTTGCCGCTCGCCAATTATGGGTGGACTCCTATCTCTACGTGATCAGTGCTACGCATTCCAGACGTGTAAAGACCGATTCAGTGATATTTATTGACTCTGAGAACCTTGAGCGATTGTTTGAAGAATCTGCTGAAATTACCAGGAAGATAAAAGAGCGAGCTGCAAGGGCAGGACAGGAGGATGTTGTTTCTCGTCTCAGTAAATATGAAGCGAGTAATCGTCGGAGGCGCGATGGCGTCCAGTTTTTAGTGAGGATCACTACTCAACAATTCGATGTCGAGGATCTCTATGAGGATTTCTTGTCGAAATACGATCCTAGTCGGACTTCGTATTGGCGCGCAACGAAGTGATGTTTTTGTGCCCTGTCGTTTTCCTCCCTTCATCGCTGTAATTGCTCCAGACCAGTCCAATCCAAGTGTTTGCGGTTGTCGAATAGTCTTGTCGACGCACCAATCGGCTTGGTTCGTGTTCAGCGTCAAGTAGTCACATTGAATTTGTCCATCACAACACAAATGCACTCGCGTGTTGCGTGCACTGTTTGTTTTACGGGATCTGGCGGAATCCATCGGGCTGAGGGTGGTTGTGAGTGCATCGCAGTATCCGATCGTTGCAGCGGCACATAGATACTCGCTCAACAGTAGCGAATTACTCGAAGCCAGCATGTTTCGCTCGAAAATGGTGATAATCTTTAGGTCGTTAGATGTTGATATTTTACCGGTCGCCCGAGCCGAGCATTGAACCCTCATTGGTAGTTGAGTGAATTGGAAATACGTTGATTGTCAGCCGCATAGGGGGTATCAAATCGAAATCCGCTCCACCATATTCCGCGTAACCTTCTTCGTGCGACGGTCATAGAGACGGGTTGTGCGGGGGTCAGCGTGCCCGGCAAGATACTGTGTATCTTCCAGCGAAACTCCTTGTTCCAGCAAGTCAGTCAGGGTCGTGACCCGGAACGAGTGAGGGGTATAGATTGAAGGCAGTCCGGTGTCGGTCAACCGCCGCTTCACCATTCGACAGACATCGGATCCACGGATCGAATTCATTGAGAAAGTTCTGGTTCGGCCGATGACAGTAAGGAAGAGCGGTGCGTCTTTTGTGGCATTGTCCGGTTCGATCAGTTCAAGATACGACAGGATGAATTCCTGAAGGTCTGCCCGGCACGGGATAGAACGTGACTTTCCACCCTTTTCACGGAAGCGAAAAGAGTACTGCATTCCGTCCGATGTGAAATCCCTGAGACGAAGATTGGCAACGGCTCCAGCTCGCGCTGCCGTGTAAATCAAAACGCCGCAAATGGCTCGATCGCGTAATCCAACGGGTGTTGATATGTCGATTGCTGCCAAAAGTTCCCGGGCGTGTTTCTTGCTGATCTCCAGAGTTTTGCCTTCGACTACTGAATAACGTTCACCTCGGACCGATGCCGCTGGATTGATAAAGACAGCGTGACGAACAGTCATGAGATCAAAGAATGATCGAATGGCGGACAGAGCCAGCTTTCGCGATGGAGCACTGCCGGGATATTCGTCAATAAAACGAGCCACCATTGACGGCGTAATGCGGTCCAGTGAAACTTCAAACGTCTCCACCCATTTCAGGAATCGCGTGACGATCCGTAGATATGCCCTGCGTGTATGTGGATTTCGGATCGTTGCTGAAAAATACTCAGACCATGCGAATTCCGCGTTTGTTCCGGCCTCGACGATCAGTCGCGGAGGTGAAGTCAGAGCAACGCCTTTGCCGGAGCCACTTGTGATGACGGGAAGACTCATGACGGCCGTGAACGAATCAGCCGGACATTGACGCCCATGTCGGTTTTTGTCCAGTTTTGTTCTGCGGTCAGTACCGGAACATTGCGAAGCAACCCGAGTGACAGGCAGGCACGATCGGCCAGTGAGAGATTGGCAATCCGTGCATAGGGTTTGAAGGATGCCGACATCACTGCCTGCTCGAAATCGAAGTCCACAATCCGCATCTGCAGGCTGCCGACAACCTGAGCGTTACGTTCCAGCGATTCACCGTTCTTCAATCGTCGGTTGATGATTTCCGCTACGTTGACAGCCGAAATCATCGCCCCGGGAAGATGGGGACGGACAATGTCCGCACCGGGTTCTTTCAGCAGAACCGCAAGCACAGCCGACGCGTCGAGAACACAGTCACTCATCGTCACCTGCCTCTTCTGCCTGTTCTCGCTCGAACTCAGCACGACGTTCAGCCAGTAGTTCGTCTACCAGACTGACGCCGGGCGGGACCAGCGAACAGAAATACTCCTGAGCCTCCGCCAGAATGCGGTCATAAGTGCTGAGCCTGACGACTCCCGCTCGTTCTTCGACAATCAGTTCGTCGCCGGGTGACAGATGCAGCCGGTCTCGAAGTGCCGACGGAATGACGACTCGACCGGATTTGTCGATCTTCGTTGAAAAGTTTTTCGGATAGTCGAAGGAACCCGTGAAACCTGTCTGCATGCTGGATCGTCCTGTGTTGTTTGCCGTACATCTTCCAACGTGCCACAACGTTCTGAATCTGTCAAGGAGTTTTTGAGCAAGGCAGCGTTGCGGCTGTCGGGCAGGGAAAGAGTCTTATCCCCGACTAAAAGCCACGCCTCATCATTTGAGGCTGATAAAGGACATTATCATCCACTACTGGATTTCCTGCTGCGTAACGGTAGTGTGGTTACTGAATGCCATTCAAAAAGCTTGTTGACAATACGATGAAGACGTGGCATCCTGGAAGTTGAACGGAATTCACAACTTTGATGAGGGAGTATGGAACAGTTAAGGAATCTTCATTCAGTATCGCATGCGCGAGTTGATGGTGCGGGTCGCATCGTGATCCCCATTGGTCTGCGACAGAAGCACGGAATTGCATCTGGTCAGGAGCTTATCATCGAAGATGACACTGGCAGCATTCGGCTTCGAACCATGGACGAAGCCGTTCGTGATGTTCAGGCCCGTTGCCGAAAACTGGCGGAACCCGGGATTCTGCAATCGGATGAAATGATCCGTGAGCGGCGAGCCGAAGCCGCACGGGAGTTGGCTCAGGAAGCGGGGCCGAGTGCTTGAGGTCGTTCTTGATTCGTCGGCTGTGCTCGCTTTGATGTTTGAAGAGCCCGGACGCGACATCGTTTCGGCACACCGTATCGGTGCCATGATTTCGACCGTCAATCTGGGTGAGGTCTTAACGCGACTGGTGGAACGAGGCCAGTCACTGGAAGAGTCCCTCTCATTGGTCACTCCCTTACGGCTGACGGCAATTGATCATTCCCAGTCTCACGCCGCGATTTCCGCCTCACTGCGGCCCACAACAAAACATCTCGGTCTGTCTTATGGTGATCGAGCCTGCCTGAGTCTCGCCATCGAGCAGCAACGCCCGATTCTCACGACGGATCGCGTGTGGGGCGATCTCAACCTCGGCATCGACATTCGGGTCATTCGCTGACACCGAACATCGAAAATGAATTGAAACAGTGATGAGTAAAACCTGCATGGTGAAATCGCGGAATGAATAAGATCATGAGACATTCCACGAATTGTGGCTCAACTGAAGAAAACGCCACGACCAAGAAGGTACACCATGAAGAGGCAGTCATACCACATTCGAATTGGGGAAGGACGACAAATCGTCCTTCGGTCGGAAGATTGCGAATCGATTCATCGAAAATCGGTGACACAATCATCATCCGCGTGGAAGAGGACCAGCCGACGCTGTGCAGCGCTGTCCGAACAATCGAACGGCTTCAGTCGATGTTGGCCGAAAAGGTCCCGCCGGGATATTCCGCTGTGGATGAACTCATTGCCGAGCGTGAGGACGGTTCGACGCGTGAGTAACATTGTGCTGGACTCGTTTGCGATTCTCACGGTCGCTTTCAATGAGGCCGGCCGAAAAAAGGCCATGAAGTAACTGCCGAATGCGATCATCTCGGCCGTCACTCATCAGGAAGCCGTTTCAACATTGCTCCGCTTCGACATTCCGATTTGTGAAATCGACATCTTCCTTGACGCAACTTTTCCGCCGGTAATTCCATTCGACCGACTACAAGCCGCCATGGCTGCCCAGTTTCAGCACGAATATCGAGTCCATCGGCTGTTGTGCGATGATTGTTCAAGTCTTGCATTGGTGAAAATTCAGGGGCTACCGGTGCTGACAGACAACGCTCAATGGGCTGAGATTCCACTGGGTGTGGAAGTGAAGTCTATTCGGTAGTCGCCTCGCGCTCTCTGGCTTTGTCTTACGAAGGTCGCCACACTTCCGAGTCCAGACAAACACATCAGCCGTCAGGTGTGAGAACAGCAGACACTCGAATGCCCAGAAAACCAAAACAGTCTCGACACCCTTCAGATCGCCGAAGCAGCGATTTTCTTCGATGGCAACGTGCGTATCAGCTTCTGCTGTCGGCGTACGGGGTTCAGGTGTGTCCTCAACACGCCCAATCAGAATTACGATGGTTTCAGATGCGTGTGGAGGTTCTGGCGGTCGTTGGAAATATCGTGCCTCGTCAGGCGCGACATCGGTTGCCGGAAATCATTGAGCAATGGAATGAACGTTTCTCCACTGAGACTGCTGTGGATATCCATCGACTGCGTGAAATCACAATTTTGTTTCTTCAGAACAGCAAATCAGTCGACAATATTTCTTCAAGGCCCATTGCCACGGCTACAGACCAACTGTTGAGCAACTGGACCCAGCAACTCCTGAAACGTCCTGAATGGTGCTTTCTGCCATCTGTTATTCCGGGGGAATCTCCGACACCGATTGACGATGTCTTTGTCGAATTGCTCACCATCTCGGGCGACGATCTGGATGCGTTGACTGACAATGAAGAAATATCATGGACGCGGCGACGCCGACGGCCACAGAACGGCGCGTGCGTTGCAGTACCGACGATGATTGCACGGACGTTAGAGCAGTGTATTGTGATGGGGGAGCCCGGCAGCGGAAAGTCGACGCTGGTCCAATGGCTCGCAAGATACGTTTCTCACGGCAAAAGTGCAGATTTTGATTTGGCGATCCTGATTCGGCTGAGCGCTTTCGCAAAGAAACTGGCCACATCACCGGCGCTGACGTTGATCGGTTATTTTGTTCAGTTCGTTGATCCTCGAATGGATCAATATGAAGAGATTGCTGACGAAATTCGCCACAGATCGCGTCGCAGTCGGCGTGTCCTGCTGCTTCTTGATGGATGGGACGAAGTGCCCCAGAAAGAGCGCCTTGCCGTTCAGGAGAGGATCCGACAGGAACAATCGTCGTTTATTGCAGTCGTGACATCCCGACCGACTGGATTGCCACGACAACTCGGCGGGACAGCGGTGACGGATTATTACTCGATTGCCGGCCTGTCTCCAGCATCTCAAAGGGAGCTTGTACGAAATCATCTTCGAATTCTTCGACGCCCGGATTTGTATGCAGCGATTCAGCAACGGATTGACCGCGAACCGGACTGGAAAGAGATGACGACCAATCCGTTTCTTTTGGGACTCCTTCTCCGAGTCCTGGTTCGAACGGAGCTGTCAGACAATGTCCCAGGCACACTGGCGGGAATTTACGAACAGATCATTGGCTGGACGATCGAACAATACGAACAGTTGTATCAGTCTGAAATGCCACTCACGGCGGATCATTTGAAGGGGCTGGAGCGTCTATCCTACGGATTGCTACTGCAGAGACCACGACCGACTTATTCATTCCAGCAGCGAGACCTCATTGACAGTCTGGAGGGTGCTCCTGTTGCCCCCGTCCTGCGAAGCCGTCTGGTGCATCGCCAGCATCCAGTCTATGATGAATTCGGATGTCTCCACGCGACTTTTCTGGAGTATTTTGCTGCCAGTTTTGGCTGTCGGCTGCCAGAATCAGAATTTGAGCAACTGGCATCACGGGCATTCTTTTCCAATAGCCGGTTTATCATTCTCGAATTCATCGCCGGACGGCACGACTGGACTCGAGCCCGGCTGCAGGAACATGCCCAGCACTGGCTGAACAGCTCAGACCGATTTGGACGTGTGAAGTTTCGTGTGGCTCGGCTTGTCATTGCCGGCCGGTGGGCAAGCGACCCTCTCGGTCGGTCTACGAGCGAAGCACTCTGGCAGGAACTGATGTCTGACGATGACACCGCCTCTGTCTCTGATGCCATTCATGCGTTGATGGCTATCGATGCCGACGCATTTGGTCACAGAGTTCGGGCAACGGACAATCTCGCCGTGTGGTCACATGTCAGTCGTTGCCAGTCGGCGAGTGACCTTCTGCTGACGAAGGTTCCGTTGAAAATCGCACTTCGAGACCCACCGGCAGTGATGTCGGAAATGATGACTGTTGAATCAGTCTCAGTTGTCGGTGCGTTTCAAATCTCGGAAACAGCGACTTCACTGGGAGAGATTATCAGAAACCCGGGAAGTTCTTTGGACCTGCGCGATAAGGCCGTTGAATGTCTGTGTGGGCAGACAGGACGATTTGTGACAGACATGCTGGTTGATATTGTGACGGGAACGGTTCCCGTCTCTGAAGACAGTCGGAAACGGGCGGCACGTGCACTTGGAAATACGAATGCGGGGCGTCAGCTGCTGGACGTGGAGGGCAGGGATCGGCTGATTCTTTTTCTTTCGCAGGTGGGGATCGAGAACGCCTGCCTGCCCGAAGTCCTGCGGGCATTAATGGGACATCCGATTCGAGAGGGGGCCGAAATCATCGCTGAACTGGCCGTCAATCCTGAATGCAATGAGTCGCTGCGGATTCAGGCGATTCAGGTGCTGACAACGGCTGTGCAGAAATCAGATGCCGCTCCTCTGATCATGAGTCTGAATAATCAGTTAAGTCCCGAAATTGCTCGAGCTACGTTTGAACTGGCTGTCCGACGGAGATTTTCTCTCGATTTCCATCAACTGTTCAAACGAATTTGTGATGCATCAAACCGGATGGAACGCCACCGACTGGTAAAGCTCTATCTCGAAGCCATGCCGGAGTCGCGAGGTGAGAACTGGGAACAGGCAGTCGCCCTCCTGAATACCATGCTCACGACAGCGTATCAAGCTGGTGATGAAACAGCAGAAGAACTGGCGAAAGCGATTTCATCGGCACTCCCTCAGATGCGGCATCGGCATGATCGAATGATGCCGCCTTCGATCCGGGAGCTTTCAACGGCGGCACTTGTCGAATTTGAACGCGATCCACAGGAATCATCGGAAGGGCATTTGTTGCTCGCTGTTGCGATTGCTGACTTTTTTCATCACGAAACTGCGTCTGAACATCTGAAGCGAGCTTTGGACGCTTCACTTCTGATCCGTGACGACCCAAAAGGACATTCGTTTCGCCGGATGAGACTATCCTCGGCAATCTGCGAGTGCCTGACGCGACTCGCTCCGGAAATCCTTCTCAGCTATCCGGATAACTGCGAACCTGTGCGTCTTTCTCTGCATCGGATGACACTGGAACGTGGCTGCCTGATTTATCACGATCGGATTCTCGATCATGAAGGGCAGGTGATTGCCCGGACGCGAACGAAAGCCGATCACGAAGAGTGCGGGTCCATCGACAACGAGCCTCAGGCGACAGGCATTGCCGGAGATATTCGGCTCGGAGCACACCCGGAACAGGTGGTTCGGCTGCTCCGAGTTTTCTATTTCATCGGACTCGAATTCATCCACGGCGCGACATCCATGAATGATGTCGCAAAACAATTTGAACTGCGGAACGAGAATCTGCCACAGTCCAAATCGGGGATTTCGAAGGCCTGCGGTGAGATTCAGGAATTCTTCGATCTCCACGACCATTGCACAGAACCACTGTTTCGGCAGGGGAAGATCGGACTACCGATTTCGGGACTGACGGATCGTGGATCATCTGCGTGGGGGCGAACGAGACACTTCCTGCAGATCCAGGGCATCATAGAAATCCGTGGTTGACGAAGAGTCGTTTCTATCGCAATATCGCTGCCACACGAATGGCAGGTGATACGATGTGACTGAAAACGATTCTGAACTGTTTCATACAGGAGATATTCAATTCCTCAGCGATCGACTGTCCTTCGGAATGCTGCGTCGTGCGCATCCGGAGATGTTCGATTCAAATCTCCTGTTCGTAGGTAACGATCCTCGACGCGACCAGTATCAAGGTCCGGCATTCCTGAATCATTCGCCGGAGAACTTAAGAGATTCGCTGAACAGTCTCTTCTGGACTGAACGACTTGTGGCCGTTTGTGCCTATGCCGATCTCTCCGGTGTTGATCGTCCGCAGATTCCTGCGTTCTCACTGGAGGAACTCAAGGCTGAACTCGCCAATCAATATGTCAAGTACGGGCTCGCACTGGGATCCTGTGAGGCACGGGAATCGATTCGTGATATCGAACGGCAGGTGCGCGCCCAGTTCAAAGGCGTGCGTCGCTGGTAGCCTCGTTGGAAACGTCGGGCGTTCCGAGGGCGTCGTGCCTCGGAAACGGGCGTTCTGATCCAGCGAACACCCTTCCATACTTTTTGGATCGTAGATGCGCCGAAAAGCGACCCTATTCTTCGTTCGACTTGATTCCCGTCACTTGTGAAAGGAGCCGAACGTTGAACGTTATTCCGAGAAACTGGCTTATCGGATTCCTGAACGCATATGTCCAGAGGGCGGACACTTCGCGGCATCTGTCGCTGAATATAGCTCTCGCTTTTCCAAAGGCATCAGTGAGGATCGATCTGCTCGACGGCAATGAGCAGGAAATCATCGACAACGATGGCCGTCCTGTGACGCTGTTTGAACAGAATCTGTTGCTGAATGGTCCGAAGAATATTCCTTTCAGCCTTCAAAATCAGCGAGCGCTTCAGCTTTTCGGCCGAAGACGACCTTTCTACTGGGGGAACGTCGTCGTCGATGTCCCAAACGAACACTGGAAACAGTGTCGGTACATCGCGCTGCACATCACGCCGCTGGATGTCACTCCTGCTGAAGCGGGAGGGGAAGGTCCCGTGTCGTGCCCGTCGCAGTGCGTGGTTCTCGAAATGTCCCGAAAAAAGCTCGCGGCATTCGGACCGCCAAAGCTGTTTCTGATGATCTCGAAGGGAGAAGCGCAGAAGCGAATTGAACAGTTGCGTCGGAAATGTCCCACACTGCGCAGGAAGTACCGGGCTTCCAGGCATGCACTGTCAAACCTCATGATCAAGATGCACCGCGGCACTGACAACGAATTACTGACCGAGACACTGGTGACGATCAGCGATCGCCTTTCCCGAATTGTGAACGGTGAAATCAAACACGCTCCGCAACATGAAGATCGATATCGAAGAAATCCACTCGGTCTGAACCATAAAGGAGTGCGAACGATCGACGAATTTCCGGAGTGGTTGGCGGCTCCGGCTGCTGACGCTCCGTGCGAGTTCGAACGCATCGCTAAAAAGTGGAAAAGGAAAATCGCCCGACGATTTCTTCGGGAAGCCATGAGATCTGAGACATCACTGAGGCTCGTGAAGCGGGTTCTTCTGAATGGAGAAGACCCACAGAAAACCAGCCAGTCTCTGAACATCAAGTACGCAACGGCAAGGTCGCTGATCGCACGGGGCAAGAACTCACTGGGACTCCGTGGAAGAACAGAAACACAGAAGAAACAAGATCAACGACGAAGTCGCTGATTCAACCGGCATCCGCACATTCAGTCCCCACAAATAATTCCATTTCCGGTCCAGCTGACCTCGGCTGGACCTTTTTTTATGCGATGCCGCTTAACGTCAAACGTTCGACTCAGAGGTTGCAACACTGCGAATGCCGCCTGCGTGACACCAGCGAGGTCACGTCCGAGCTGTTCGGATGTGGGGCTCAGGGTTTATTCGGGAGACTGAGAAATGAAAAACATGTGTCGGGTGGTGGGGGTTCTGCTGACGGCGTTCTGCCTACTGGCAGTCGTCAGCAGTCGTGGTGTCGCGGGCGATATCCGTCGTCCTGCGGGAAATCTGAAACAGCAGTGTGAGAGAGCCAACGCAGCAACAGAAGCTCGGTTCCAGACGGTCGTCAGTTCCTGGCGCCAGCACGTGACGGACCTTCGGTCACTGACTCGCCTCAAACGAGTGGCTGCTGACGCGGTAGCGTTCGAAGAAAAGGTGGCACAGGGATTTGATCTGTTCGAAACACCGACCGGCCGGGTGGACCGAATGCGGCAGAGCTTCCGCAAACATGTGGCCGATGAACGCGTGCTCGCTAAAACGATGTCCGAGGCGTTTTCTGCCTGGCAGCAGGAGCTGATGACAGAAACCATCACACTGTACGGAAACGCGGGGATCAGCAAAGCGGCGGCTCAGAGCGGCTATCCCGCACGGAAGCTTGATCCCGCCCCGCTGGAACGGGCTTTCGATCCCGTCGTCCGAAAAGCCAATGACATGGCTTCGGAAGACTGGTTTCGGTTTGCGCTGGTGAATGCCGGCAGCACTTTGGTGGCCGAAGGGATTGAAGAAATCGGCCGAAACACGGGGACCTGGAACGCAGAAGAGGGCAGTTTCGGCGATTTTCTCGCCGGATTGATCTTCGAAATGGCGGCCGATGTGGCACTGGATACGGTTACGGATCCCACGGAACAGTTTGCGACGGAACTGCAGACCAGCATGGTCGCCGCTGAACGAAGCCTGCTGGATGGTCCTTCCGGTCTCATCACAGCCATGAGAAATCTGGCAACGGTTCATCAGCAGGGACGACTGAAGCATCTGGGACTGACTCAGAGCGGAGGTCGAAAATGAAATCCTTGGCAACCTTGTTCGCCATAATGGCGATGTTGTTCGCTCACCGTCCCGCTGAAGCTCAGTTCGGAAAGCTGATTCGGGAGGGAGCCGAGTATCTTGGTAAACAGGCCAGAAAGGCGATGACCGAAGGTGCTGAATCCGGTGCTCAGAAGCTGGGTTCAGTTGCTGATGATGTGGCCGGTAAGTCGGCTTCGAAGATCGTTCGGACCGGCTCAGCCGAAGCGGGACAGCAGGCTGTTGTCCAGTCTGGAAAGACGCTGGCAGTCGTCGGTAAGAACGCGGCTGACGAGATTCTCGCCAATCTGGGACCTGCAGGTGTTCAGTCAATGGGGGCACTTTCACCGGTGGGTGCCAGTCGACTGGCCGAAGTGTCCGCCGAACTGGCAAAGAATCCCCATCGGACGGAGTGGCTGCGACTGATCAGAGAATCCGGTGACGCCGTGGCCACTTTCCTCTGGGAACGAAAACTGTCCGTGGGTGTGGCAGTCGCGGCGTCAGCAGCGATGCTCGCACCGAGTGATTTCATCCGAGCCAGTGAGGCAGTGGTCACATCCACTGTCTCCATGACCGGAGAACACCTGATCGAACCGCTCATTACACAGACAGCCCAGCAGGTCGCCGGTCCCGTATCACAGGAAATCAGCCGACAAGCTGCGTCCCATTTTCCGTGGACGTTGTTCTATTGCCTGATGTTTCTCGGGATCAGCGGAATTGCGGGGTATCTGTACCTGCGTTGGAAATAGGTCAGGCCGGCACGAATGTGTCGCTTCAGGACCTCACCAGCAAACTCTTTCCCCTCGCTCAGGAAACTGAGCGAGGGTTCTTTCATTTCATGTCATGTGTGCGTGCCAGTGTGGTGCGTCTATGCCACAGTGATTCCACGATATTTTCTTATTCAGGAGTTGCCCCATGATTCAAGCGTTGAATCGTTCGTTGATCGCTCTGGAAACCAATATTCGCCGTCTTGTACTGATCGGCCTGATGGCACTGGGTACTCTGGCTGCCGTGGTGGGAAGTCTGATGTCACCGTTGATCGCATTGATCGTCGTGGGGCTGATCTTTGCTGCTCTCGGACGAAAATCAAAAGATCCGAATATCACCCATGGTTCCGCCGCTTTTGCTGGCTTTGCTGATCTCTGTCGAGCTGGCTGTTTGTTTCAGCGGACAGGAGTGCCGCTGGGACATGCTGTCGGAATGACGCCTCCCAGTCTGCCATACATCGCCTATGCATTGCTCACATGGCCCATGAAGCGATCGGCTGATGCGGTGGCCGTGGCCACGATGCGTGGAAAGAATCCTGCACACCTGATCCTGCGTGCCCCGGACCGTTTTCCCCATCTTGCTGTATTTGCCGCATCAGGTGGCGGCAAGTCCACCTGTTTTGCCTTTCCTTTCCTGTTTGACTGCAGCGACAGCATGATCGTACTGGACGCCAAAGCGGAGCTCTGTAAAGGCACAGCTCAATACCGCCATCGACGGTTCGGCCATCAGATCATCATTATTGACCCATTCGGTCTGACGACCGATTGCGGATTCCCTCGTTCAGGGTTCAATCCCCTTGACCTGTTTCGAGGTGATGAGAGTCGGATCGTCGATGAATCACGACGGATTGCGAATTCGCTCATCGTCCGGACCGGGAAGGAAAACGATCAATTCTGGCCAGAAGGCAGCGCCACAATCATCACTGCAATCCTGTCTTTTCTGACGGCGCTGGCTCGACCAGAAGAAGCCAATCTCAACCGGATGCGGGATATCCTGAGTTCCCCTGAACTTATGGAACAGATGCTCCAGGTGATGATGCAGAGTGATGCATGTGGAGGCCTGCTGCGTCGGCTGGCCGGTCAGGTCATGCAGTTCCAGGGACAAACCAAGGCGTCGATATACTCTGTCGCCAACAGTCACGTTGGATTTCTCGATAGCCTTCCACTGGCAGAAACTCTGGCTGCATCCACATTCGATCCTCGTACGATGTTCAAGCGTCCGATGACCATCTATATCTGCCTGCCGGTCGATCGGCGTGCAGAACTCACGGGGATTCAGCGAGTATTGATCTCCAGTCTGATCAACATGGTGTTCGCGGCCGGTGAAGATCCTGGTCGCCGTGTGCGGTTCCTTCTCGATGAAGCAGCCACGCTGGGAGCGATGGACAGCCTGTACAATGCCGTGCAGTTCGGGCGATCTTTCGGTCTTCGTTTGATGTTCCTGTTTCAGAGTACATCACAGGTGGAACGGTGTTTTCCCGAATCTCAAAAAGATGATTTCTTTGCTACGGTGGCGACTGTGTACGCATCGACCTCTGATCTGAGGACCGCAAAAGACGTCTCTGAGTGGATCGGGCAGGCCACTGTGATGGCCCGCAGTGACCAGCACGGCCGAAACTGGGGAGGTTCGAGAACATCCGACACTGCGAATCCATCCACGTCGTCCAGTTGGGGAGGGAGCTCTTCCACGTCGTACAACGAAGTCGGACGGTCGCTGTTGCGGCCGGAGGAGATTCTTCAGTTACCGGCACATCTCGCCATTGTGCTGTTACCCAACGTGCGACCGATCATCGCTGTCAAAGTACCGTACTTCGCGAAGTCAAATCGCCGATTGAGTCGAAGAGTGTTCGATCTTCTCAGCGGTGTTGTCACGATCACGGTGATGACGGCCGTGTTCGTGTCTGTCGGCTGGGCACTGACAGCGGGAGCAAATGACCCACGAGTCCTCCATTTTTGGCGAACCTCACAGGCAGCATTCAGGTTCTGAGCGAGAGGCACAGATCTGACGCGAATCCGGACGACAGGCCTTTCAAAGCAACAAACCGTCACTCTCCTGCGTGATACAGACGAAGCCGCATCAGCAGTTGGTGCGACCTTTATCAGGCCCGTTCAGGAGAATCTTATGCGATACCAGATCATTCACAGCGATCTGCTGGAACCCGATCCACTACAACCTCGACAGTCAATGGATGACGGTGGACTTCAGGAGCTCAAGGAGAATGTCCGTGTACACGGAGTCCTGCAGCCACTGATCGTCTTTGAGAACGGCAAGCGACATACCATCGTGGATGGCCATCGGCGTTTTGAGGTGTGTTATCTGCTGGATATCAAAGAAATCCCGGTGCTCATCCTTCCAGCACGGCCAGACGCCGAGACGCTCCTGCTCATGCAGCTTGCGGCGAACGGGATGCATGAAAATTTGAAACCGTCGGAGAAAGCTTTGGCCTACCGACGCCTGAAGGAAATGAGAGGCTTGTCCAACGCGGATCTGGCGTCTCTCATGAACGTCAGCAAATCGGTCGTTACAGAGACATTGTCGTATCTGGATCTGCCGCCTGAGGCACTGGCATTACTTGATGCCGGCCAAATTGGCGGCAGCACAGCCTATGCCGTGTCTCGGGCACCGGATGAAGCCACACGTCAAGAGCTGATCGCAAAAGCGGTGCGCGGCGAATTGAGGCGGGATGACGCCCTCCGACGCGTCAATCGACGTCGGGCCGCTGAGACAAAACGGGAGATGGTGAATTTTCGGCTGGCATCAGGTGACCTCAGGATTGCCCTGGAAACGGAACCGGCGATCCCCGTCGTCGTCCAGTTATTGCAGGAAATGATGCGTGAATGCCGGAGAGCTGAAAAACAGGGTCTTAATGTCAAAACACTCGAACGTGTGTTGATGGACCGTTCACAACAGGGGCTGGGAGGCGAGGAGTCTAGATCGCATGTTGAAACAATTTCTGTGGAGCCAGGAGGTGAGAGATGATTAAGGCGGTCTTGAAAGCAATTCAGGAGTTCCTGCAGGGGCCAAAGATCGGAAGCACTCACCTTCCTGCAATGGGGCGACAAGGGCTGAAAGAGCTCGCGAATATTCTTCCGGCATTTCCCGAAAGCATCAAACCCGTCGAGGAAGTTGGGCTCTTCGGAAATGCCCTGCCTCAGGAGGTCTACAAAGCTCGGCACGAGACTGAACCTCAGATCGAGCAGAATCTCGAAATGCAGATGTGATGTTTCGACAGTTGAATTATCCAGTTCAGGCCGTCGGATGCTCACGCATTCGGCGGCCTTTTCGCGTGTGTGATTGAGAGAGTTCGGCGTTGGCGTTGTTCTACGCATTCCCCAGTTGCACATTCAGAAAAATCGGCTGCAACAAGGATCGTCTTTCATACGTGTACCAGTGAATTGCCTTGTCGAATCACACTCCTTCGGAGTCGGACATCATGAAACAGCCTGAGCGAATGCGGGAAATTCTGGAGATGCTGACGATCGATGATGTTGCCTTGAAACTGGGTGTGCCCGCGACGGACGTCAAAGTTCTGATCGACACAAATCAGCTGTCACATTATCGGCTTGGACAGCATGGCGAACTGATTCGCATCATCCGGCGAGATCTACTGGCGTACGAAACAGCGATTCGTCCGTTGCTCGACCAAAGTACAGAACCACAGGCGAACACATAGTGGATTGCTCGGAACACCGCCGCAACTCAAGAATCAATTGTGAGATGGCCATGACACAATCAAATCCTGAGCGAACAGATCACGCAACAGATCCACAGCCAGTGTTACTCACGGTGCGTGAAGTGGCTCATCGGCTGCGGCTGTCGATTGCTTCTGTCTATGTCATGATTCGACAGGGAACATTGATCGCACATCGGCTGGGCGGACGCAACGGAGCAATCCGTATCCGTCCGGAAGATCTGGAAGCATTCCTGCAATCCACAGAGATTGTTGCTGCGTCGCCAAAAATGAAGCAACCCCTGTCACGCGTGAAGTTGAAGCACATCCGGTTGCGTTGAATGGAATGGCTTCCCAATTCGGGGGTTTCATTGGTACTCGCGGACAAGCTGAGATCACGGACGTTTCACACTCAGCTCGCAGCTGTTGACATTTGATCGTCATTGTGCCACGTCTATGGTCCAACCAAATCAGTACCGACGGTGGGACATGGCCAAATCGCGACAAAGGAATTGGGCATTCGTGAATGACAGTTCCGGAACTCCGCTGGAGGTGAAGTTTCAGGACTGGCGATGTCGGCTCGTGATGGAACAATACTCCGATGGTGGAGGGCCATCGTTACGGCTGGTGGATGCTGACGACGGCTCATCCATTGCCCGAGTAACTTCCAAACTGTCCGAGTTCAATCCGCAGGAAGACGAGTTGCTGATCAAGAACTACTCGGAGAATGAAGGTGTGCTCGCTGCGCTGGTCGACGCAGGTGTACTCACCGATACTGGCGTCACTGTTCGCACGGAATTCGCCGAACTCAGTATTGCTCGACTGATGCCGCACGTGGCTGAGCAATGGAATGTGTTTCGCCGCAACCTCGCTTTCGATCCCAATCGAAAGCGATCATGAGGAGCGTCTTGATTGCGGATCGCTGATGGCCCCGGAAGAGTTCGGAAGCAGGATTTCCGCACAGAAACGCGGCGCGCTTGCGCCGACATGCTGGATTGGGCATGTCTATGCAGAAATCAGGTTCAGGTCTCAGAACAGATTCACGAAGCACCAAGAAAGGCGAATCGCACAGGAACATATTCGTCCTGCACTGAAATCCAGTAAACGAAAGACGGGCTTCCTTCATCGGAAAGCCCGTCTCATTTGTCAATAACGGTCTCGCGATAGTGACGCCCACGAAAGCGGGCACTCAATCTTCCGCTGCTTTCCTCACTTGTCTGAGCAGATGATCGGGATTGTGAGACAGGTGCTGATAGACCTTCGCCAGCATGGACGGATCACGATGGCCGAGCAGGATGGCAACGGTCAAACCATCAAGCCCGGATTGCAAAGCAATCGTCGCAAAGCTGTGTCGTAGTGAATACAAGCAATACAGCGGGGCGAAATGTGCGGCCGCACATCTGTCGAGAAGTCGGCGTTGCGTTGAGGACATCTCGTCCAGACTTCGTTTGTCGCCACGGCGAACAAGTTCTTGTCTTGCGGCGTCATCGCGGGAGATTCCCTGATCCTTCATGGTAATCCGGCCGAGTGTGATTCGAAGCCGATAGAACGCGCTGGCTACGGTCTGCTGAATGAGCACTTTTCCGGCATCATTGCGGAACAGTCGCCCCTCGGGATATTGGTCAGCCAGTTGTCGAGTGATCGCTTCGGCCTTTGGCGAGAGGTAAACGACTCGCGGATGGCGTTTGCCTTTCGATTCGCTAACGGGGAATACCCATCGCGAATTCGCTGGATCATAGTGTCGCGCTTCGACGCGAAGTAGTTCCTGAGGCCGACAGCCCGTTTCGAATGCCACAATGCAGAGTCGTCGGAACCAGTCTTTGTCGATCAATTCGAGCATCTGGTCGAATTTGTCTTTCGTGATGCAGACTTCTCTTCGAGCAGATGCGGGGATCTGAAGCCCCCGCAACGGATCGTTGGAGATGTACCCCTGCTGAATGGCCCAGTTGACGAGTCGCCGAATAGCTTTCAGGTAAATTCGCCGAGTCGTCTGCGCCAGTCCTGGATGCGCATCCACCCATTGCTGGCAGTGGTACGGTCGCAATTCAGCCAACTGCAGATCTGGATATCTCTGACAGAACCGTTCGATGTGAAACCGATTTCCTTCATAGGTCGAAGCGGCTCGATTTGTCTTCACCCATTCAAGAAACGCATCGGCAATGGCAGCGAAGCTCATTGAGATGAGCGGTTTGTGATGAGCTGTTCCCATCAGTTGATGGAACCGGTGAGAGGCATCCTTTTTATTCGGCCCCAGATTGTGCCGCACGCCGCGAATTGTGACCTGCCAACACTTGCGATCTTTTCTGAACCAGATTTTCGGAATACGAGCCATGAGATCAACCTCCAGCAAGACTGCCTGACCAAAAGCCACACGCAGCTCACCCAAGGTTTGATGCAATCCCGTCGCGACTTTCGCAGTCACGGGATCTGCCCGTATTCACGTAACACTGGCCTCAAATCTGAGACCAATTCTGTACCGAATTCTGTACCATGAAGAATCCCGAGTCTTCGTTCTCGACGAAATCCCAGTATTTTTCCGCGTCTCCACGTCACCTGGAAATGTGACGGTCAGTTCCGGCAGAAAGGACCTACTGTCGCTCTGCCAGAACAGAGGGAGTCAGGTGACCGCGACGATTCTCGATTTGTACAATTCCAGACGATGTCACCCGGGA